>JBPPNE010000148.1:0-28048 GCA_051306415.1 Porticoccaceae bacterium | reverse complement strand
CATCTGGGCGAGGAACTTCTCGCGCCGGGCCTGCTTCTTCTTGGCCGCAAACGCCAGCCCGTCAAACGTCGCCTGCTTCATCCCACTGGACCCGCCAATCTCGGTCAGGAAATCGTACACCAACGCCGATTTGTTCAGAGGTTCCCTAGCAGCGATCCAACCACAGCGTCTCGCCGATGGCGGGAATAGCGACCGCCTCATTGGCACGATTTTCGGCCTGCCAGATGTGTCGCAGCAACTCGGGCGGTTCGCCCAGGTGCTCATCCGTCAATTTGAAAGTACCCCAATGCATGGCGACGAATTTGCTGGCGCCCAAGGCGGCGAAAGCACGCACCGCATCCGCCGGATCCATGTGCTGGCTGCGCATGAACCAGCGCGGCGCATAGGCGCCGATCGGCAGCATCGCGGCCTGAATGTCGCCGCAGCGCGCGCCGATGTCGGCAAAGCCATCGAACCAGGCCGTATCGCCGGAGTGATAGACGCGCAAGCCGCCGCGCTCGATAACATAGCCGCCCCACCAGCTGTCATTGACATCGAACAGACCGCGCCGGCTCCAGTGCTCCGCCGGGACAAAGGTAATGTTCAGACCTTCGATGTCTCGCTGCTCCCACCAGCCCATCTCGACCACGCGGCGCAAGCCGGCACGCTCAAAATAACGACCGAGGCCCTGGGGTACCACGTAGACCGGATCGGCGCCGAGCTTGTTCAGCGTCGGCATATCCATGTGATCGCGGTGGTTGTGCGTCACCAGCACCACATCGATCGACGGCAACGCCGGCCAGTTCAGCCCCGGTGCCATATTGCGCTTGACGACGCCGCCGAGTGCCTGCGACAGCACCGGATCAATCAACGCGCTTTTGCCGCCGAGCTGGATCAGGAAAGAGGCGTGGCCAATCCAGGTCAGTGCGTCCCGCGTCGCCTTACGCAAGGCGCGGCCATCGTTGGCAACCGCGGGTACCGGCACCCCGGTCGATGGCGAGCGCGGCCAAGTCTCCTCGTGCAAGCCCAACTGCCACTTCAGCAGCCGGCGGAGGCTCGCGGTAGAACCCTTGCCGTTCAGATTGGTGTACTTCATGGGTTGTCATTCCGATGCGCATTCAATGGCGCAATTACGCCCTGGTCGCAGCCCTCATCGAGTGAAGCGAAAACGTCCATCTGAAAACTACCACCTAAAAAATGGCATGCCCGAAAATTCAGCCACCGAGAGCTTCCCAGCGGTCGAGCAATGCCAGCAGAGCGTCGTCGATCGCCACAAGACGAGCGGCAGCGGCGGTCGCCTCCTGTGGCGTGCGAGTAAAAAATTCGGGGTCATTGAACGCGGCCTGCAATGTTGCCTGCTCTGCCTCCAGAGCCGCCACCGCCGTGGGTAGCGCCTCCAGTTCGCGCTGTTCCTTGTAGCTGAGCTTTTTCTTCGCCTGTAGCACCCCGGTGGCGGCTTTTACCACTGGCGCGGCTTTGCCAGGCGTGATGCTGTTAATGGCGTCCTGCTGGCGCTGCCGCAGCCAATCCTGGTAGCCGCCGACGTATTCACCGATTTTGCCCTCGCCCTCAAAGGCCCAGGTGCTGGTGACGACATTGTCGAGGAAGGCGCGGTCATGGCTGATCAGCAACAGTGTGCCGGTGTAATTGACCAACATTTCCTCCAGCAGTTCCAGCGTTTCCACATCGAGATCATTGGTGGGCTCATCCATCACCAACAGGTTGGCGGGACGGGTAAACAGCTTGGCCAGCAGCAGGCGATTGCGCTCGCCGCCGGAGAGCGCCTTGACCTGCGTCCGCGAGCGCTGAGGCGAAAACAGAAAATCCTGCAGATAGGCGAGCGCGTGTTTGCGCACGCCATTGATCTCGATAAAGTCGGAACCCTGCACGACGTTGTCCATCACCGTGCGCTCAAGGTCGAGCTGGGTGCGCAACTGATCGAAATAGGCGATATCGAGCTTGGTGCCCAGTTGTATCGAACCGGAATCGACCGGAATCTGCTGTAGCAGCGCCCGCACCAGCGTGGTCTTGCCGACGCCGTTTTCGCCGATCAGGCCGATTTTGTCGCCGCGCATCACCACCACGGAAAAATCGTCAACCAGTTTGTTGTCGCCATAGGCAACGGAGATATGTTTGGCCTCCAGCACCAACTTGCCCGAGCGCTCGACTTCGCTGCCGGCCAACTGCACCTTGCCAATCAGCGCGCGGCGCTGGGCACGCTCCTGACGCAGTGCCTGCAACGCGCGAACGCGGCCCTCGTTACGGGTGCGGCGCGCCTTGATGCCCTGGCGTATCCACACCTCCTCTTGCGCGAGCCGTTTGTCGAACAGCGCATTGGC
This sequence comes from Porticoccaceae bacterium, assembly GCA_051306415.1. Classification (GTDB taxonomy): domain Bacteria; phylum Pseudomonadota; class Gammaproteobacteria; order Pseudomonadales; family Porticoccaceae; genus CBDDRG01. The sequence continues at coordinate 25,730 of JBPPNE010000148.1, read as the reverse complement.
CTGCGCCTCCGCATCGAGAATCTGCTGCTTGCGCTCCAAGTATTCATCGTACTTGCAGGGGAAATCGCGCAGCACGCCGCGATCGAGTTCGACGATGCGGGTGGCTACGGCTTGCAGAAAACTGCGGTCGTGGGTAATGAACAGCAAGGTGCCGGGAAAGCGGCCGAAGAATTCCTCCAGCCAGGTGATCGCCGCAATGTCGAGGTGGTTGGTGGGCTCGTCCAGCAACAGGATATCGGGGTCGCCGATCAGCGCCCGCGCCAATAGCACACGGCGCTTGCGCCCGCCGGAAAGACTGGCGAAATCGGCTTCGCCGTCGAGCTGCATGCGCGACAAAATCTGTTCTACCTGGGTGTTCAGCGTCCAACCGCCGCTGGCGTCCAGCTCCTCCTGCGTGCGCATGAAATCGTCGAGCACGGATTCATCGCCATGGGCATAGCGTTCGCTGAGCTGGTGATAACGCGTCAGCAAATCCGCCGCGGGGCCGAGGCCGTTAGCGACAACATCGAAGACGAGGCCGCCCAGCTCCACGGGCACCTCCTGGGGCAGACTCGCGATCCGCAGCCCGCTTTGGCGCACCACCTCACCGGAATCCGGCATCAGCAGGCCTTCAATGACCTTCAGCAGCGTCGATTTGCCCTCGCCATTGCGGCCGACCACGCAGACGCGCTCGCCGCGCTCCAGGTTAAAGCCGATACCATCGAGCAGCGGAGCGGAGCCAAAACTGAGGCGGGTGTCACGGAGGGTAATCAAGCTCATCAGAACGGCACATCGAGGAAGTCAGCGGAGGCGCGCATGGTACTAGAATGTGCCTGCCATCACAGCAAGGGTCTGTCGCAATAGTCCGTCGCTGAGGCACGGGTGATACTGAGATCATCAAGTCTGGTTTACCGGGATCAAGCCTCCACAGATTGGCTGTAGTGGTGGGCACAGTGATGGCCGTAGCAGGTGCAGTGGATGCAGCGATCGCCCAAAGTTTCGGTGAAGCCCTCTCAACGCCGGCCAGGTACGGAATGAACCCTCGCGTTTTACGGCGGGACGCAGGGTTTGTTGGAACCAGTTCCCGGATGCCAATCTAGCCTTAGGCAATTTCAAAACCCCAGAAAATCGGGCCACCTGAAATCGCTTACAATCAGCGAGGTCAATGATGTGCCGTTCGGGTGAAAATCATGTACTACTGGAGCGCGGTTCCTGCACCGCCGCTGCAAGCAAGTGGCATCGACTATTCTTGAGCTCACTAACATCATCGTCCCACCGCAGTAGCAAAGAACCGGACATCAACCCGATGCAACCCTCGGACATCATCGACTTCTGGTTCCAATCGATAAAGCCGGCGCAGTGGTGGGCGAAAGATCGTGCGTTGGATGAGTTGATCGCGCAACGGTTCGGCGCCGTCCACACCGCGGCGGCCAGGTGCGAGCTGCACTCCTGGCGCTCGACGGCGGCAGGACGCCTGGCGGAAGTCATCGTACTCGATCAGTTTTCGCGCAATCTGTTTCGCGACTCGGCGCTGGCTTTCGCGCAGGATCCGCTGGCACTCGCCCTGGCACAGGAGGCCGTGGCCACCGGCGCCGATGCCGAACTCTCGCCGGTGCAACGCGCTTTCCTCTACATGCCGTACATGCACAGCGAGTCGCTGGCCATTCACGAGATGGCGGTGGAGCTGTTTCGCCGCAACGGTATCGACGGCAATCTGCAATCCGAGCTGCGACACAAGAACATCATCGAGCGCTTTGGCCGCTATCCGCACCGCAACGCGGTGCTGGGCCGGGTGTCGACGCCCGCCGAGATCGCGTTCCTGCGCCTGCGCGAGCCCAACTCGCGGTTTTAGCCCTGGGGTTGCGACCATCCGAAAGCGGCGCAAGATCGGATCGAACACGCTCAGCCAATCAATAAAGAAAGAAAGCCAACAATAAGCCGGGGTACAGCCATGTCCCAGCCCAACTATATCCCGCGGTTCGCTGGGACAGGCACCTTACGATTCCGCCACCATTCCAGAAAGCCCTCCAGAATCGAGTACACGGGCGGGATCACGACCAGGGTCAACAGGGTCGAGGAGATCATCCCGCCGATGACGGCGACGGACAGCGGACCATTGGTCTCCGAGCCGGCGCCAACGCCGAGTGCGGCCGGAAACATGGCCAGGATCACGGTAAACGAGGTCATCAGTACTGGCCGCAAGCGGATCGGGCAGGCTTCCAGCAGGGCGGCGTCGATGGCCAGGCCGCGTTCACGACGCTGGTTGGTGATATCCACCAACAGGATCGAGTTCTTGGCCACCAGGCCAACCAGCAGCACCAGGCCGATCATCGAATAGGTGTTCAGCGTTTGCCCGGCGAGCCAGAGCGCGATAATGCCGCCCATCATGGCCAAGGGTTGCGCGGTCATGATGATGAAGGGTTGCAGGAAGGAGTTGAACTGGCTGGCCAGCACCATGTACAGCAGCACCGTGGCCAGCATGAACGCGAACAGCATGTTGCTTGCGGTCTTGCCGAATTCCTCGGATTGACCCTTGAACTTGAGGTTGTAGCCCGGCGTGAGGATGGCATCGGCGTGCTCTTTCACCTTGGCAATGGCGTCGGCCAGGGGAATCTGGGGCTTGCCGTAGAAAGGGGCGGAATATCTCAGGTCGTAGCGTGAGATCGACGCCGGACCCAGGGTTTGCCGCAACGTGGCGACGGTGTCGATGCGGATCATCTGGCCGGTGCGGCTGCGCAGGTAGATCTTGCTCAGGTCGGCGGCCGCGCGAAACTCGGCCTCGACGCCCTTGAGGCGGACGTCGTAGCGCTCGCCATCGCCGGGATCGTCATTGTATTTGGCGACGTCGACACCGCCGACCATGGCGTTGACGGCGGTGGCGACGTCGCGGGCGGAGAAGCCCAGATCGGCGGCGCGCACGCGATCGATCACCAGTTCGTACTGCGGCAGCTCCAGATTCAGATCGAGATCGACGTAGCCGAAGCCGGGCTCCGCCGTCAGCCGCTGCTGAAGTTCGCCGGCGAGCCGACCCACCTCATTCAGGTTCGGACCGCGCACCACAAACTGCAACGGCTCGCCGCGGGCTCCCCCCAGATTGGGGATAGGCATGGAAAAAGCGCGCACGCCGGCAATGGCGGCGAACTCCGTCGTCAGTTGGTTGAGCAGTTGCTGCTGACTGATATCGCGCGTGTCCTTCGGCGTCATGCGGGCGAAACCCCAGGCTTCGTTGAGCGGGCGGCCGTTGGTGCCGACGCCGACAAAAAAAGACGTCACCACATCATCGTGGCGCGCGAGCACGGCTTCGACTTCACCCACCTTGCCCATCATGTAGTCCGCGCCCGAACCCAGCGGCGCCCGCACCATTACCATGAAGCGGCTTTCGTCCTGTTCCGGCGAGAATTCCTTGCCAATGTCCTTGAGAAACCAGAGACAGCCGAACACGATCAGCCAGGTGATGCCGACCACCGTCCAGCGAAATCGGAGCGCCAGCGCCAGCAGTTTGGCATAGGCGGATTCCATCGCCCGCAACGAGCGCTCGAACCAGAAGTAGAGGCCGCCGTGATGCTCCTCGACTTCGAGGAAGCGCGAACACAGCATCGGCGTCAGCGTCATGGAGACGAACCAGGATACCAGCACGCCAGCGGCCACTACGACGGCGAAGGACTCGAAAAAGCGGCCGATGATGCCGCCCATGAAAATCACCGGCACAAAGATCGACACCAGCGACAGGGTGGCTGCCAACACCGCAAACACCACTTCGCTGGTACCGTTGACGGCGGCGCTGTGGGGATCGGGGTCGAGATTTTCGCGGTGGCGAAAGATGTTTTCCAGCACCACGATGGCGTCGTCGACGACGATGCCGATCAGCAACAGCAGCGCCAGCAGCGTCATCGAGTTCAGCGTGTAACCCATGAAATAGATCAGTGCCACCGCCCCCAGCAGCGAAATCGGAATGGCGACGGCGATGATCAGCGTCGAGCGGACGCTTTTCAGAAATACCCAGACCACAAACGCGGTCAGCAGGGTGCCAAGCAGCAAGTGTTCTTCGAGGGCATCCACCATCTCGCGCACGAACAGCGAGTCGTCGGAGGAGATCGATAGTTTCAGCCCCGGCGGCAGCTGGGGATTGATCTCGGTCTCGATACGGCGGTAGACCTCGTCGACGATGGCGACGGTGTTGGCGTTGGAGACCTTGACGATGCCGAGCCCGACGGCTTCCTTGCCGTTGTAGTTGGCGGCGCTGCGGCGATCCTCCAGCCCATCCTCGACGCTGGCGATGTCCTTGATCAGCAACGGCGCGCCGTCGCGATAGGCCACCACCAGTTGTTCAAGGTCGCGTACCCGGTGGTATTCCAGATCCAGTTTGACCAGGTGTTCACGCCCGCCGGTGGACAGGAAGCCGCCCGCCATCATGAAGTGTTCGTCGCGCACCGCGGCGAGCACTTCGCTGGCGGTGATATTGAACGCCGCCATCCGTTCAGGATCGAGGTTCAGCCGTACCGTGCGCTCGCGCCGGCCGCCAATCCGCACCTCGCCCACGCCGTCGATGGTCTCCAGGGTTTTCTTGATGGTGTTGATGGCGTAGGAGTTGAGCTGTTGCAGGGTGCGGTCGCCCTCCAGCGCCAGCCACATGACAGGCTGGGCGCCGAACTCGACCTTGGCAACGACCGGAGGGTCGGCGTCCGTCGGCAACTGTTTCAGTACCTGATTGACCTTCGACTGCATTTCGTTGAAGGCGACGTCGATGGGTTTGTCGAGATCAAAGGTCACCACAACATTGGAGGTGCCGGGGGTGGACGTCGATTCGATGTGCTCAATGCCGGTCACGCTGTTGACCGCGGTCTCGATCACATTGGTGATGGCGGCATCGATGATTTCCGGCGATGCACCCACCAGGGTAGTGGTCACCGCGACCAGGGGGAATTCAGTCTGGGGGAAGCGATCAACCCCCAAGCGCTGATAGCCAATGGTGCCGAACAGCACCAACACCGCCGACAGCACGATTGTCAACACATGGCGGTTGATCGATAGGGTAGGCAGATTCATGGCTTGCCCGCTTTTGGCGCCACTTTTGGCGCCACTAAAGTCACCGGGGTGCCGTCGGTCAGAAAGCTGGCGCCGACATTGACCACCAGATCCGTGGCGGTCAGGCCCGAGCGGATCTCCACCAGGCCGTCGCGGTAGATACCGGTCGCCACCGGACGCTGCAGCGCGAATCCCCCCACCACCACATACACCACATTGCCCGCCGGTCGCGGCACGACGGCGCCCTCCGGTATCAGCAGGGCTGCGGGTCGCCGCTCGATGACGATTACGGCATTGACACTGCCACCCGGCTGCCAACCACCGGGATTGGGGACAATAGTAAAGACGTCGATGGCCCGGTTGCGGACGCCGATGGTCGGGCGGATTTCGGAAATAGTGCTGGTGACCCGGGTATCCGGCGCCAAGGGTGAATACAGCTCGATCTCCTGTCCAACCGACAACTTGCTCGCCAAGGTTTCCGGCAGTGGCAGACGCGCCCGCAGACTGCCGGTGGTGGCGATGCGGAACAGCGGATCACCGACTTTGACAAAGTCGCCGGGGCTGATCAATTCCTCGTCCACCACGCCACTGTAGCGCGACAACACACGAGTTTTGGTCAGCGCGTGCTCGCTCTGTTCCAGTCGGGTCCGTGCCGCCTTGATCTGTTGGTCGAGTGCACGCAATTGCGCGGCCGCTTCATCGTAGCGATCCACTGAGATCAGTTTTTTGGTCATCAGCGTGGTGTAGCGCTCCACGGTGCGACTCTGGTTGTCGCGCAGTGCCGCCAGCTGATTCAGCTCGGCATTGGCGCCCTCGCGGGCGAGGCGATAATCCTCGGCATCAAGTTCGGCCAGCAGCTGGCCCTCGGTCACCCTCTCACCGGTCTTGACGAAGCCGCCCAGTATCCGTCCCTCCACCTCGGCGGAAACTTCCGGGATAACGAGGCTCTCGAGCTGGCCCACCGAACGCTCCACCACCGCGACATCCTGCTGCAGGGGTACGGCTGCCTCGACCGTAATCGCGCGCGCAGTCTTGGGCGCCGCGGCGGGCGCGGGTGCCGGGGAATCACCGGAGTCGCAGGCAGTCAGCACCAATAACGCCATCAAGGCAAGGTTGGATCGTCGAAATCGGGTCAACATGGCGCGGGGGTACTCACTGCTAACGCGGGATTGCGGGCTAACTTGAGCGCGTGGTCGGCGGATGAAGTGTTGGGATGCTCCGTAGCGCCTTCAGCGGCACATCACTGTGCCCAGCGTTGATCGAAGTGGCCCCGCATTGGACAATAATTGGACGCTGGAGTCAACGTCGCGGCTATTCTGAAACAAGCATCAGGACTGTCATTCGGCTTCGCTGCGGGCTCGTGGGCTGGCGATAAACAACACTGCCGGAGCGCTGGCAGCGAAGGCCACCTGATCAGTGGCCGCGCGCTTTTTGCCAGCGGCGGACGCCTTTGAGTTCACCAAAAACTTGCTTTACTTGAGAGTGACTCGCCAGTTCGCTGATGGTATCCGGGAACAGGTTCTTTTCCGACACCTGGACGGCATAATAGACATGCGTTTTCAGCAAATTGAACAAGCGCGATAAAAGCGCACCCGCCTGACATCGTCCGGCTCGCCGAGATCGGGCACGGTGGCCCGACGCATTTCGCCAACCATCGCGAATCCGCTCTCCGCGAAGTTCTGGACCCGGGAGTCGGCAACGATCACCGTCGCGGCCCGCTCGCGAAAGCGTTGGAGCAGCGGCAGATTGTCTCGGTCATACAGTACGTCGGCGGCAAACAGCACATCCACCGCGGCACCCAACACCGAAAAATCGTGCAGGTAGTCGAGTGCAACACCGTTGGCATGGGCATTCAGCGCCGTGGCGCGTAACGCGAGCGGGTCGAGGTCGCAGGCAATCACGCGACTCGCGCCGGCCAGTGCCGCCGCAATGGCAACGACGCCGGAGCCACAACCAAAGTCGAGGACGGTCTTGCCACGAACCACTGCGGGCTCAGTAAACATCCATTCCGCCAATGCAATGCCACTGCCCCAGCAGAAACTCCAGTAGGGCGGGTCTTCGAAAACCGCATTGGTCTCGGCGGTGGAGAGTGGCGCAGCCATGCCCGCGGGATCGATGAGCCAAAGTCGCAGACGACCACCCAGCGCGGTCGGAGCCTGACAGCTCAAGCGGGCGCGCGGCAGGAGCTTGCGCAGTCTGGCATTCAATTCCGCGCGCGGGTCGGGCTGAGGTCGCGAATCAAGCATCCGTCGCCTTGCCCTCGCGGCCATTGCTAGCGTCGGCGCCGAGCATCGCACCCAGCCAACTGGTGTTGCGGTCATTCTCGAGCGCGATCTTGACCAGGATGGTGAGTGGAATTGACAGCAACATGCCCACCGGGCCGAGTACCCAGCCCCAGAAAATCAGGGAGAGGAACACCACCAGCGTAGACAGATCAAGCTCGCGTCCCATCATCCGTGGCGCTAGAACATTATCTATCGCGAAATTCAGCACCGTGAAACCCACCGCGACCAGGCCAGCGTAGAGCGGCGTCAACTGGATCAACGCCAGCAGGATCGGCGGAATGGCGGCGAGACTGGAGCCAATAGCAGGCACGAAATTGAGCAGGAAGGCGAGCACACCCCACATCACCGGATAGTTCACACCGAGAATCCACAGCCAGATCGCCACCAGCACTCCCGTCAACGCACTCAACAGGGTTTTGAGACCGAGATAGCGATGGACGCTCTCGGTGAAACGCTCGATCGCAATAATCGAGGACTCGGAGCCACCGCGCGCGCGACTCAAGCGCTGGCGGAATCCGGTTTCCTCGGCGAGGATGAAAATCACCGTCAGCAGGATCAGAAAGGCATTGGTCATCACGTTGCCGAACGAGGCCAGCACATTGCCGACGAGCTGCATGACCACACCGGGATCGAAGCTCTCGCGCCATTGGCCGGGATCGAGCTGCACGCCCCGACTCGCAAGCCAATGCAGCACCCCGGCACTCATCTCCTGCAAGCGCGCCTGATAGGCGGGCAACTGGGTGCGAAAATCCGTGATCGAGGCGCCGACGACGACACCCATCAGCGAACTGGCGGCGACTATGGCGAGGATGATCAGGCAGATAGCAAGCGCATTGGGCATGCCTTTTCGCTGCAGCCAGGCCAGCGGCGGCGAGCAGATCAGCGCGATGAACACCGACAGCAGAAACGGCACCAGGAGCGGCGCCGCCGCCTTCATGCCGGCAACAACGACGACGAATGCGGCGGCAGAGAGTAGCACCCGCGATGCCGTGGAAAGGTTGTTGGACATTTGATGTCCTCACTACTGGATAGCCAAAAAATCAGGCGCACGAGGATCATTGTGCCTGACCGGGAGGTCGACAAACAGGTTGCCGGCGCCGCGAAAGCCGCGCCGGCGGTAGAACAGTCCAGCGCACGCCCATGCGTAACTCAGGGAAACAACAGCAGTTTGACCGCGACCGTCAGCGTCACCACGACAATGATCGGTTGCACCAGCGTCGCACCGCGGCGAATTACCAGGTCGGAACCGAGCCGCGCACCGATAGCCTGCGCCACCGACATCGCCAGAGCGACATCCCACAGCACCCGACCGCCGAGGATGAACAGAATGGCGGAGGTGGCGTTGATTGCCAGCACCATGACCTTGGTGTGCGCGGTCGCCCGCCGCAGGTTGTAACCTTGCAGCCAGACAAACAGGAACGGCAACACCGAACCCATGCCGGGGCCGAAAAAGCCGCCGTAAAATCCCATCGGCAGCGCCACCAGAAGCGCGAACGGCAGCCGCGCCAGTCGCGCCTTGGCGTCGCGGTCGGAAACCCGCGGCGACACCACAAAATACACCGCGATCGCTATCAGCAGCACGGGCAACAGCCGCATCAGCAAAGCTTCGTCAAGCCGTTGCACCAGCAGCGTGCCAGCGGTGGAACCCACCAGCGCCGCCGCCATCGACGGCCGCAGTTCACGCAGGTTCAAATGCCCCTGGCGATAAAAATTCCAGGTCGAGGACAGGGTGCCAAGCGCACTCTGCACCTTGTTGGTGGCGAGCGCCGCCATCGGCGGCAGGCCAAACGACAACAGCGCCGGCAGCGTCAGCAGGCCGCCGGAACCGGCGATAGATGAGATAAAACCAGCGGCGAAAGCCACTGCGGCGAGCATCGCCATCACGTCAAAGGATACACTGATCGCTGATCTCCCGCTCACCGGCAGCGGCCACCATGGCCAACACCCGACGCCGATTGTAAGGCTGTCGATTCTACGGCAACGCCCGCTCAACCGCGTCGGCGAATTCACGTGATGGAAGTGAGTTGCCGCCCCAACAAAAAAGCCCCCGCTTGCACAGGGGCTCAGGACGGCGGGAAGATAGCTCCCGGTTAGTACGACCGCGGCAGCCCCATCACATGCTCGCCGATATAGTTGAGTACCATCTCGCTGTTGAGCGGCGCGGTTTTCAGCAAGCGCGCTATCGGATACAGGTCGAAGATGCCGTACTCCTTGGTGAAGCCGTTGCCGCCAAAGCATTGCAGAGAGGCATCGATGGCGTGCATCGCGGCTTCCGCGGCGGCGTATTTGGCCATGTTGGATTCGGCGCCGCAAGGCTCGCCGCAGTCGAATAGCCAGGCTGCTTTGCGTGTCATCAGCGACGCCATCTCGATTTCAGTCTTGCCCTTGGCGAGTGGATGTTGCAGTGCCTGGTAGGTGCCAATGGGGCCGTTGAAGACAACCCGCTCATTGGCGTACTCCACCGCTTTACCCATCGCATGGCGGCCGAGGCCAGTGCACACAGAGGCGAGAATGATGCGCTCCGGATTGAGTGATTCAAATAAAATGTCGAAACCCCTACCGACTTCGCCAAGGATATTTTCCGGGCCGATATCGACGTCGTCGAAAAACACCTGGTACTGAATTTCCGGCATCAGGATGCTGACATCAATCGGGTGCATCTCGATGCCCTTGGCCTTGGTATCGACGATGAGGATGGTAAAACCATCGGTCTTGCGTTTTACCTTGGTGTGGGCCACGTTGCGGGTGACCACCAGCATATAGTCGGATTCGTTCGCGTCGGTGATGAAGGTCTTGCGGCCATTGAGCTTGTAGCGGCCATTGCCGGCATCCTTGATCATGGTCGAGGCCTTGATCGTGTTGGTGCCGGCGTCGGGCTCGGTGATCGCGAAACAGAAGCGGATATCGCCCTTACAACCCGCCGGCAGGTACTTCTGCTTTTGCGCCTCGGTGCCGTGTGCGCCAATGGGCGACAGCGACATGGTGGCGCCCACCACCAGGCTCAGCAGTGGAATGCCGACATCCGACAGGCCCTCCTGGAGGAGCACCATTTCCATCATGCCGAGACCAGCGCCGCCGTAGCTCTCGGGCACCATGATGCCGACGAAGCCGTCTCCGGCCACCTTCTGGTACATCTCGACAGGAAAGCGCTTGTGCTCGGCGCAATCGACCCAGTAGGCTTTGGCCATACTCGTAAATCATTTTCTGTTCTTCGGATAACGCAAAATCCATGTTGGTCTCCTGGGCGTTGATCGTGAGAGGAAGTGCGTTGGCTTTGTCGGGAGGTTCAGTACGAGCGCGGCAGCCCCATGACGTGTTCGCCGATGTAGTTGAGCACCATCTCGCTGTTGAGCGGCGCGGTTTTCATCAGCCGCGCCATGGGATACAGGTCGAAGATGCCGTACTCCTTGGTAAAGCCGTTGCCGCCGAAGCATTGCAACGACGCATCGATGGCATGCATGGCGGCCTCGGCGGCGGCGTATTTGGCCATATTGGCTTCGGCGCCGCAGGGCTGACCGCTATCAAACAGCCAGGCCGCCTTGCGCGTCATCAGCGACGCCAGTTCAATTTCGGTCTTGCCGCGGGCGAGTGGATGTTGCAGTGCCTGGTAGGCGCCAATGGGGCCGTTGAACACCACCCGTTCGTTGGCGTATTCGACCGCGCGATCCATCGCGTAGCGGCCGAGGCCGGTGCACATGGACGCGAGAATGATGCGCTCGGGATTCAGCGATTCGAACAGGATGTCGAAACCCCTGCCGACTTCGCCGAGGATGTTTTCCGGGCCGATGTCGACGTCGTCGAAAAATACCTGGTATTGCCACTCGGGCATCAGGATGCTGATGTCAATTGGACGGGTCTCGATGCCCTTGGCCTTGGCGTCGACGATGACAATGGTGAAGCCGTCGGTCTTGCGCTTGACTTCGGTGTGGGGCACGTCGCGCGTCACCACCAGCATGTAGTCCGATTCCCCCGCATCGGTGATGAAGGTCTTGCGGCCGTTGAGCTTGTAGCGCCCGTTCCCCGCGTCCTTGATCATCGTGGTGGCGCGCATGGTGTTGGTGCCGGCATCGGGCTCGGTGATCGCGAAGCAGAAGCGGATGTCGCCCTTGCAACCGGCGGGCAGGTACTTCTGCTTTTGCGCCTCGGTGCCGTGCGCGCCAATGGGCGACAGCGACATGGTCGCGCCCACCACCAGACTCTGCAGCGGGATACCGACGTTCGACAGGCCCTCCTGGAACAGCACCATTTCCATCATGCCGAGACCGGCGCCACCATGGCTCTCCGGCACCATGATGCCGACAAAACCGTCCTCGGCGACCTTCTGGTACATCTCGACCGGGAAACGCTTGTGCTCGGCGCAATCAACCCAGTACTTGCGGTCAAAGGTCTTGACCAGATTCTGGCCGTATTCGTACACCATTTTTTGTTCTTCGGATAACGCAAAGTCCATGCTGGTCTCCTGGGGGTTGATCGGGGGCAGGCTGTGCTGGGTTCTGACCCGGCTCAGTAAGAGCGCGGCAAACCCATGACGTGTTCGCCGATGTAGTTGAGCACCATTTCGTTATTAAGGGGCGCGGTCTTGAACAGGCGCACCAGCGGGTAAATATCAAAAATGCCGTATTCCTTGGTAAAGCCGTTGCCGCCGAAACATTGTAGGGAGGCATCCACGGCATGGATGGAGGCTTCGGCCGCGGCATACTTCGCCATATTCGATTCCGGCGCGCAGGGCTGTTTGCGGTCGAACAACCAGGCGGCCTTGCGCGTCATCAGCGATGCCATCTCGATTTCGGTCTTGGCTCTCGCCAGCGGGTGCTGTAATGCCTGGTAAGCCCCGATAGGGCCGTTGAACACCGTGCGTTCGTTGGCGTAGGCCACGGCCTTTTCCATCGCGAAGCGGCCCAGGCCGCTGCCGATGGCACCCACGCAGATACGCTCGGGATTGAGGCACTCGAACAGGATGCCGAAACCCTTGCCGACTTCGCCCAGCACATCCTCGGGACCGAGATCAACATCGTCGAAAAATACCAGATACTGGGTTTCCGGCAGCGGAATGCTGACCGGGATCGGATGCATCTCGATCCCTTTGGCCTTGGTATCGACGATGAATAGTGTAAAGCCATCGGTCTTTTTGCCCACCTCGGTGTGGGGCGTGGTGCGTGTCACCACCAACATGTAATCCGACTCCTTGGCATCGGTGATATAAGTTTTGCGGCCGCTGAGCTTATAGCGGCCGTCGCCTGAGGGTTTGGCGAGGGTGGTGGCGCGGATGGTGTTGGTGCCGGCGTCGGGTTCGGTGATGGCGAAGCAGAAGCGGATATCGCCGCCGCAGGCCGCGGGCAGGTATTTCTGCTTTTGCGCCTCGGTGCCGTGGTTGCTCAGCATGCTGAGGGTCATGGTGGCTCCCACGATCAGACTTAACAGCGGAATGCCCTGATTGGACAACCCTTCCAGGAACAGCGCCATTTCCAGCATCCCGAGCCCGGCGCCGCCCTGGGCCTCCGGCACCATGGTGCCGACAAAGCCGTCGGTGGCAATCTGTCGGTACATGGCTTCCGGGAAGGCACGCCGCTCGGCGTGCTCCATCCAGTAGGCTCGGTCGTAAGTCTTCGCCAGACTCGCGCCGTACTCGTAGATCATCGTCTGTTCTTGGCTCAGTGCAAAATCCATCCTGTCCTCCAGCGGCTATCCGCGTTCAGTAGGAACGCGGCAGGCCCATCACGTGCTCACCGATGTAGTTGAGCACCATTTCACTGTTGAGCGGCGCGGTCTTGAACAGGCGCACCAGCGGGTAGAGATCGAAAATGCCGTACTCGCGGGTGAAACCATTGCCGCCGAAGCATTGTAGCGACGCATCGACGGCGTGGATGCCCGCTTCGGCCGCCGCGTACTTGGACATGTTGGATTCCGCGCCGCAGGGCTCGCCGCGATCGAACAGCCAGGCGGCCTTGCGGCTCATCAGCGATGCCATCTCGATTTCGGTCTTGGCGCGCGCCAGCGGGTGTTGCAGTGCCTGGTAGGCGCCGATCGGGCCATTGAACACGGTGCGCTCGTTGGCGTATTCCACCGCCTTGCCCATCGCGAAGCGACCGAGGCCGCAACTAATCGCGCCGACCAGAATGCGCTCCGGGTTCAGGCACTCGAACAGAATATCGAAGCCGCGGCCAACTTCTCCGAGGACGTCCTCCGGCCCCAGATCGACATCGTCAAAAAATACCTGGTACTGGATTTCCGGCATCAGGATGCTGACCGGGATCGGGTGCATCTCGACGCCGCGGGCCTTGGTGTTGACGATGAACAGGGTGAAGCCATCGGTCTTGCGCTTGACTTCGGTATGCGGCGTGGTGCGCGCCACCACCAGCGCGTAATCGGACTCCTTGCCATCGCTGATGTAGGTCTTGCGGCCGTTGAGGCGGAAGCGGCCGTTGGCGGCCGGCGTCGCCAGCGTGGTTGCGCGAATGGTGTTGGTGCCCGCATCGGGCTCGGTGATCGCGAAGCAGAAGCGGATCTTGCCGGCGCAGGCATCGGGCAGGTAGCGCTGCTTCTGTTCTTCGGTGCCGTGATCGCCGATCGGCCCCAACGACATGGTCGCACCAACCACCAGACTCAACAATGGAATGCCCTGATTGGACAGACCCTCCATGAACAGCTCCATTTCCAGCATGCCGAGACCCGCGCCGCCGTGCGCTTCCGGCACCATGATGCCGACAAAGCCGTCGGCCGCCACCTGCTGGTACATTTCGGTGGGAAAGCGTTTGCGCTCGGCACAGTCGACCCAGTACTTGCGGTCGTAGGTCTTGCTCAGACTCTGACCGTATTCGTAGATCATTCGCTGTTCTTCGGTGAGTGCAAATTCCATCGTCGATGTCCTTTCCCAGCCTGTGATCGGTTAGCTGTGGCCGTCTAGCGGTGGTCCGTTAATAGGAGCGCGGCAAACCCATGACGTGCTCGCCAATGTAGTTGAGCACCATCTCGTTGTTGAAGGGTATGGTTTTCATCAGCCGCGCGACCGGATACAGATCAAAAATACCGTACTCCTTGGTATAGCCATTGCCGCCGAAGCATTGCAGCGACGCATCCACGGCGTGGACGCAGGCTTCGGAGCCGGCGAACTTGGCCATGTTCGCCTCGGCGCCGCAGGGCTGGCCCTGATCAAACAGCCAGGCCGCTTTGCGCGCCATCAACGACGCCATTTCGATTTCGGTCTTGGCGCGAGCGAGCGGGTGTTGCAGGGCCTGGTAGGCGCCGATGGGGCCCTTGAACACGATGCGTTCGCTGGCGTACTCGACCGCGCGGCCAAGCACATAACGGCCGAGCCCGGCACAAATGGAACCGACCAGGATGCGCTCCGGATTCAAGGTCTGAAACAGCAGTTCGAAGCCCTTGCCGACTTCGCCGAGCACATGCTCCGGCCCCAGATCGACATTGTCGAAAAAGATCTGGTACTGCACTTCCGGGATTTTTACGCTGATCGGGATCGGGTGCATCTCAATGCCCGGCGCTTTGGTATCGACAAGAAATAGCGTAAAGCCATCGGTCTTGCGCTTCACCTCGGTGTGCGGCGTAGTGCGCGCCACCAGTAGCATGTAGTCGGATTCTTTGGCATCAGTAATGTAAGTCTTGCGGCCATTGAGCTGGAAACGGCCATTGGCCAGCGGCTTGGCAATGGTCGAGATGCGAATACTGTTGGTGCCGGCATCGGGCTCGGTGATCGCGAAGCAGAAGCGGGTGTCACCGGCGCAGGCGGACGGCAGGTATTGCTGCTTCTGCGCCTCGGTACCGAAGCTGCCGATCATGCTGAGGCCCATGGTCGCGCCCACCACCAGACTCAGCAGCGGCGTACCCTGCTCGGAGAGCCCCTCGTTGAACAGCGCCATTTCGGTCATGCCGAGACCGGCACCACCGTAGGCTTCAGGCACCATCAGGCCGACAAAGCCGTCCTTCGCGACATGGGCGTACATTTCCTCCGGAAACCGCGCCTTTTCGGCGCAATCGACCCAGTAGGCACGGTCGTAGGACTTGACCAGGCTGGCGCCGTATTCGTAGATCATTTTCTGTTCGTTGGAAAGGTTGAAGTCCATGATCGGTACCTGTTGTGAGCGAGTTATTATCGGCTAGAGGGATATTTTCACCGCGTCACCATAGAGTGCGGCTCAGCCACGAACAATGACTATATACGACCATCAGGTCACTGCGCCCGCGCGACTATGCTCGCGGGCAACGATCGCTGGCGATGATCTCCGGGCGTTCGCCGACGCCGGTTCGCACCGCACCCGGATCGGCGCCGGCGGCTTGGGCAAACGCGCGGAAGATCGCCATCATCCGCGCTTGCGTGGGTTCGGTGACAATCGCCATGCCCGGCTTGATGCCGATCTCGGAGGCGGCAAAGGCTTTCATGGTGTTGCAAATCTGGCCGTCCAGGCGCACACCGACGCCCTCCAGACCGACCGCGCAACCCACCAGACCGAACATCTCCAGCGTCAGTTCGCAGGCGGTGATCAGAAACAGTACATCCCGGCCGGGCCAGGCCGCCCGCGCTTCGATCATCTTCTCGCCGATGTAATGAACCGTGGTGATGAACAGCGGGATCACCCGCACCTCCGGCAAGCTATGCACGGCCTTGCCGATAAAACACTGCCCGCACACCGGGCTGCTTTGGTCGTGGATACACTGGTCGGTGAAGCGCCCCGCCGGGCACTCGAAGGGCTTGTGGCAATAGGAAAAGCCCACCACCAGCACCGCGTTCGGCTGCTCCAGCCGGTGCACAAATTCCGCCACATCGGCAATGTCGTACAGGAAGAAATCGCCGTCGCGACGATAGCTCTGCCCCCGCAGCAGGTTTTTCACCAGGCCAATGCCGTGGCGCAGCGGGTGCCGCCAGAAGTAGCGCCGCAGCTTGCCGGAGTGGTCGTGGCGGTGTAGGTAGGACAGCGACTTCCACGGCAGGAATCGACGGGTGTTGCGGCGAATTCCCGGCAGATTGGGGTTTTTCTTGAACGTCTTCAGCGGCAACTGCTCGGCCAGCCCATCGGCACGCGCATCCCATGCCTTTTCGGCGTCCGCCCAACTGTCGTAGCGCTGCCAAAATTTGACCGGAGTAGTCATCCCTCAACCCTCGCCAGCACATAAGATTGCGTTGAACAACCTGATTCCATCCAGGGTTCGACCCTTCGACGAGCTCAGGACGGGCTGGGCTCACCACGAACGGAATCAAACAGTTAGCCGTTCGCCCTGAGCCCTGAGCCTGTCGAAGAGTCGAAGGGTCGAAGGGTCGAAGGGTCGAAGGGCTTTATAGACGTGCCCTTAACCTTTTGCCTCCTCATTGTGGCACAAGCGAAAGACTTGACAACGGTATAACCATTTGCATTGATGGGGAGCAACGGATTGATTCTGTGATCAGCTTTTGGCACTTCGAATATTCGCATGCTGTTCCAAAGAATCTGGTTATAAGAATAAGGATAAAACGAGGGAGAGTTATGGCACGCAGCAACTCTAGCTTCTACGACAGCAGCGTGTTCCGCTTAGTCAAGCAGCCTCTGATAGCTGTGCGTGCTCGAATGTGGGTTGGCGTATCCTGGGTGCGGGTAGCCCTCGGACTGCGCAAGTCGGAAGAAAATCTGATCGATCAAAGCCAGCAATACTGGGATAAAGACGATAAACCAGACTTCGCGCAGATGTCGCACTGGCGGGGCAGCGGGATATTTGCTGATGATGACAGATGGCTCGCGTTAGGCAAGGAAGAAATGGAGTGGTTTGAACAAATGGCAAGGTCGCTGGACCACAGGCCGTCCCTTAAGCGGGTTGTCGAATGGCGGGGGCCGGTGGCGGCGCGAACGCGATCCATTTTGCAACCCAGGCCCAAGAGTATTTCGGGGTCGATATCGCATCCGCCAGCTTGGATGAATGTCGCACGCAATTGGAGTCTGCCGGGCTACGAAACTTTACACCTGTTTTGATTGATGCGGCCTGTCCCGAGGCGGCGAGAGAAGCAATTCAAAATCCATGCGATCTCTTCCTATCCATGTACGTATTCAAGCTTTTGCCGTCCCCAGAATATGGCCTGCGGATTTTGAAGATCGCTTATGAGCTGTTGAGCCCCGGTGGATTAGCCTTCATACAGATAAGATATATCACGTCGTCCTGGAAATCGGCGCCGAGAGGATGGGGCTACAAGGGGCACATACCACATATGACGGCTTATCGCATTGAGGAATTTTGGGAGGCCGCCCAGGACGCTGGGTTCACCCCAAGGATCGTAAAATTGCTGCCGAAGCAACCTTTGAACTCTGGGAATCGGTACGCCTACTTTCTGCTACAAAAATAAGAGCGTGGCATCCGATGCCAGCAGAGCTGGTGTTCCTTCAGCTCGCACCGACTAGATGATCCGGGAGTTCGCGCACGGGGCGTGGCCACCTTAGCTTTTTTTGCACCACAATCAGCGCCTGCGACAATACCCGAACGCGGTCAAGATCGGGGCCGCCACCAATTTGCGGCATGCATCATGCATTTTATGTAAAGGCGGTTTCAAGTTCGAAGTGCAACGAGTTGATGATGATGTTTAAGGATGTCGAAGGAGTCTGGCATAAAGAGTTTTGCGGGGCATCTGAAGTTGAGGCTTTTGCGCGGTCGGGTGTTGAGTTGCCAGGCGACGGCATCGAGTTCGGCTTGCGAGAAGCCGGAGAGGTCGGTGCTTTTGGGAAAATACGGGCGGAGCAGGCCGTTGGTGTTTTCGTTGAGGCCGCGCTGCCAAGGGCTATGGGGATCGGCGAAGTAGACCTTGACGCCAGTGACCTCGGAAAGCTGCTCATGTTTTGCCATCTCACGGCCTTGATCGTAGGTCATGGAAAGCCGCCGTTGCGCGTCGATACGATTGAGGACAGTGCCAAAGCCGTTGACCGCTGCGTCGGCAGTGGCGTTTTCCATCTTGGCTAGGGTCACAAACAGCGTGGTGCGTTCGACCAGCGTGCCGATGGCCGAGGCATTGCTGGCGCCCTTGATCAGATCACCCTCCCAGTGACCGGGAATGACGCGCTCGTCGATTTCCGGCGGTCGCAGATGGATGCTGGTCCTATTGGGAATGGCGCCACGGCGATCCTCACCCCGAGCGCGGGGACGACGGCGCTTGCGCGCTCGGCGCAGGCAGGCGATCAACTCGCTCCGCAACGCCCCGCGCGGCAGAGCGTAAAGCGCGGTGTAGATCGTTTCGTGACTGACCTGAAGCCTTGGCGCATCCGGGTTCATACGTTGCAGTATGCCTGCGATCTGTTCTGGCGAGTATCGCTGGCGCAGCAGGCGCTCGACAGGGCCCCACAGTGGGCCATCCGATGCCAGGCGCGAGGGGCCGCAGCGCGGCGTTCTCGCCAGCGCATCGGCACGCTGCTGCGCCAGCGGCGCACGATAGCCACCCGCCACCGGTGGACGCCCGGGTTTCCTTGGGGCGGCAGTCGGGTTGCTCCAGCCGTTCCGTTTCAATTCACGACTGATCGAACTCGGCGCGCGTTGCAGACTCCGGGCAATTGCCCGCAGCTTGCAACCCCGCTCAAGACTCAACTGGATCATCGTGCGTTCTTCACAACTCAACTGGTTGTAGTTCTTTTCCATCGCAACACTTTACCTCTCGGAGAGTGTTGCACTTCAGATTTGAGGCCGGCAAAGTAGTAAGGGAGGGATCAAGTCCGAAATTGATCTCTGACGCCTGTGCGTTCATGTGCTACCCCAACGGATCCGGTTATGGCAAACGAAAGCAATCGACTTGAAAGCGTACAGATACTCCGCGGCTTCGCGGCGATGGCGGTGGTGTTCGAACATTCCTGCTGGCTCGTCGGCCGCTCGGCAGACCGGCTGGGAGAGTCATGGCTCCACGGCCTTGGCTCATTTCCCGAACTCTGCTCCATCGGCGTCGACCTATTTTTCGTCATCAGCGGCTTCGTGATGGCGCTCAGCGCGCAGCGATTTGTCGGCGTGGCTATGGCGGGGCGCTTTCTGTTGCAGCGGTTTCTGCGCATCGCGCCGATCCTGTACCTTATTACGCTAGCCGTCTACGTTCAGATTACCCGCCACGGTGGCGACGTTCCCGCCCATGTATTAATCGACTCCGTGCTAATCGCGCCTTTTTTTGATGCCGGTAGTTTGCCACTTATTTGGCCTCTGGTTTACTTCGGCTGGTCGCTCTCCTACGAATTCGTGTTCTATCTCCTCGTCGGTATTGTCATCGCACTGCGACAATCCAAGCGCGGGTGGCTGCTACTCGGCCTGCTCTGCGTGCTGCCGCTGAGCGGCCTGTTCGATCACACAAATTTGGCGGTGATCAGACTCGCTACCAACTGGATGATCTGGGAGTTCGCGCTCGGCGTCGCCGCGTTCCTGTTGTGGCGCAATCAGTACCTGCAGCGATACCCGACAGCGCCATGCTGGCGCTCGCGGTGCTCGCCCTGCAGAGTTACTTCGGCTATGGGGATGTCAACCAACCACCACTGTATGAATCCACTGATAATCTGGAAGGATTGCGCCGGGTAGTGCTGTGGGGCTTGCCGTGCTTTCCACTGTTCTGCTTTGCGCTGTCGTTTGATTTCCACCAATTCAAGCGTGCGTACCCGGCACTTTTACTGCTCGGCAATGCCTCCTATTCGATCTATCTAGTTCAGGTCCTGATTTTCGAGCCCACTATCAAGATTGGTTTCATTCTCGGATTCAACGCTGACCTGGTGATCCTGGCACTATTATTTATCGTTCCGATCAGTGGAATTCTCTGTTATCGCTGGTTCGAAAAGCCCGTGACCCGGGCACTGCAACACTGGGCGCGGGAACCGTTCCGCCGCCAAAGCAGGCGTCACGATGTGGCCGGGGTTGATCGCGGCGCCGAATGAGCCGGCAAACTCCCTGAATCCAGACTGCCGCATGCAGCAATTCATTTGAGACCACCGCTTTCCCGACACCACCACGAGTCTGGGCGCCACAGTGAGTGCAGTGCCCAATTAATAACCATCGACAACCGCGGCGCCCTAATGTGGATCAGTGCCACAAGTTATTAATCGGCGCCGAATCAGTATAAACTGCGTTGCTCAATTTCACCGGTTGGCCAGTTAATTGGTCTGCGACCGCCAGCCGGTGCTGTTTCTGAGTATATTTGACCATGACTACGCGCTCATCTGATCGACTGGAAAATGTACAGATACTGCGAGGCCTCGCGGCGATGCTCGTGGTGTTCCAGCACTCCTGCTGGACGGTTGACAAGTACGAAAGCCAGCTAGGCTTGGCCGAAATCTTCAAATTCAATAGCTTCGCGGTATTTGGCGGCATCGGCGTCGACCTGTTTTTCATCATCAGCGGCTTTGTGATGGCGCTCAGTGCGCGCCGCTTCGTCGGCCCGAGCATGGCGGGCCAGTTCCTGCTGCAGCGCTTCCTCCGTATCGCGCCGCTACTCTATCTGATTTCGCTGGTCATCTATGCCAACCTCATGCGAGTCGGTGTAGACGTGCCACTCCGTCAACTGGTGAATTCGTTCCTGATCGTGCCTTTTTTCGATGTCCACATGGCCACCGATCCGCTGCACTATTTCGGCTGGACACTCGCCTATGAATTCGTGTTTTATTTCTGGGTCGCCGCCTTGATTGCGCTGAACCGCTCCACGCGCCCAGGCCTGCTGCTAGCACTGCTCTGCCTGCTGCCGCTGGTGGGGTATCTGTTGCCATCCAAGCTGGTGCTGCTCCAGCTCATGACTAACTGGATGATGTGGGAATTCGCGCTCGGCGTCGCCGCGTTCGTGTTATGGGACAACGGTTACCTCCAGCGCTATCGCGGAGCGGTGAGCACTGTTGCCGTCGCAACCCTGTTCGCCCTGGCGATCCAGCTCTATTTCGGCTACATGAACGTGACCGAGCTCAACCTGTCGCCAGTCTATGAGACTCAAGACAGCGGGCAGGCGCTGTACCGGGCTGCGCAGTGGGGTTTGCCCTGCTTTCTGCTCTTTTGCGGGGCGCTGGTGACGGATTTCCAGCGTTTGAAATACGTGTTTCCCGGCCTTCTACTGCTCGGCAATGCGTCGTACTCGATCTATCTGTCCCAGATACTTGTCTACAATCCAGTGATCAAACTGGGCATTGTCGTTGGCGTACCCGCGGACCTGTTGGTTCTGATATTGCTGGGCGCGTGCGCGTTAACCGGCATTCTCTGTTACCGCTGGATCGAACAGCCGATGAATCGCAAACTCCAGCGCTGGGCGCGCGAGTCTTATGAATCGCGTCACCGTGGAGCACATGCCGAGGATGTCACTGTCGAGCCGAAGCAGCACCCCGGCTGACGTCATACGAGCTAACCTCGCACACCCCGTGCGCTGAGCCAACCGCTGCGGCGAAACCTATCGGTGCGAAAGAAAAAAGCCCATCGTTGATACGATGGGCTTTTGAGGGATGCTCTGAACAAGTCCTTCGACCATTCGACAAGCTCATGGCTCAGGACTAACGGTAACTTGCTGATTCCGTTCGTGGTGAGCCACTCGAACCATGAACGGAATCAGCTTATTCAGAGCATCCTTAGATTTTGACTTCGGTTGCCCATAGGGACGACCGATGGGCTGTGGTCACTCCAGTGAAAAGCCCGCGGTCATGCCGCCATCGGCGATAAACTCTGACCCGGTCGAGTAGGAGCTGTCGTCAGACGCCAAATAGGCAGCGAGTGTCGCCATCTCTTCGGGCTGGCCGATGCGTCCCAGCGGCACCTTGGAAAATAAGTCATTGGCGCCCTCCCCGGTCAGGCCGGCATCCGTCAACATGCGGGTCAGAATCCCGCCCGGGTGAATGGAATTGACGCGAATCTTGTCCGCGCCCAGCTCCATTGCCGCGACCTTGGTCATGCCGCGCACCGCGAACTTGCTCGCGCAGTAGGCGATCCCACCGACCGCGCCGCCCATGCCGGCGATGGAGGATATGTTGACGATCGAGCCGCCACCCGCCGCCTTCATCGCCGGGGCGACGCATTTCATGCCCAGGAAGACGCCAACCTGATTGACCTGAATGGTCCTCATGTAGTCGGCGAGGGACATCGTGGTCAGCGTTTTCATGTCGGCGATGCCGGCGTTGTTCACCAATACGTTGAGCTTGCCGAACTTCGCCACCGTCGCTTCCACCGCGGCCAGCCAGCTCTTTTCGTCGGTGACATCGAGGCGCATGTAGCTGGCGGCGGCGCCAATCTCCGCCGCGGTTTTCCTGCCGTCGTCGTCAAGCACGTCGCACAGCATCACCTTGGCACCGCGAGACGCGAACAACTTCGCCTCCGCCGCTCCCTGCCCGCGCGCCGCGCCGGAAATCAATGCCACTTTACCGTTCAGATCGGTCACAGTTATTCTCCTTATCGAGGTTGATTGCTCCGCCGGATTCTTACACCGTCGGTGCCCCGCCGTCTAGCGCCGTTCGCGACCTGGTTGGCGGCGCACCGCGAGAAACATACGGCGAACTCAAGCGGCGAGATCATTGGCGGCCGCGACTTCGAGTGTTTCCGCATACAGTGCGGCGTTCTTTTCCCGCGTTCCGAAAAAATTTTCCCTTTCGCGGCAAGTAAGGTGTGAACGATTCGACATTCATAATGTCACAGCATCGAGGAATGCGGTGCCTCTGGTGAATCGCGAGAAAACAACGGCAGATTGGCCGCACTTTGATTATTTTGGCAGCCGCATAACTTAGTAACAGCGACTTAGCACCAGCGGCGAGTTTGGGTAGACGGCGCTAAGATCAACGCAAAACGCGAGCCAAGCGAGTGGCTACTTACCTTGGCTTTTGAGGAAAAAGGGGTTTATGCTTGTCCCGACTGGCGCTTATGGGTGGCCAGAGGATCGCGGGTCGGACCGCGATTTCTCCGCGGCCGCCGGCCGTTCTCCGTCGCCCGCCAGTAGCGACCGGTGCGTACCCAGTATATCCTCGACGTTGTCCGTCATGGGATCTTCACGAAGGGTTGTTATTAGTTTTACTCCGTTTCACAATCATGGGATCAATGTTGGGGACCTAGGAACACGGTATTCCGTGACGCGGCTTTTTTGTCCCCACCACGCAGGTTTGATCGTCGAGTTGATTCCCAGGGAACTTCCCCACGCTTGGGAGGACTCCGCATGATGCATGTAAAAATTCTCTCGATGCAGCGAGTCATCAACTATGGGTCTTTCATGCAGGCCTACGCCCTCAAAAAGATCATCGAATCCTATGGGCACAGGGTGGAATTTTCTGATTTCGAACCGGGCGAGCCGCGTCACCATAGCATGAAGGTACGACCTATCACGCGAGCGGAAAGGCTACTTAATCTGGTAAAAATGAAGACCTCGCCAAAAGAGATAATCGAGAGTCGTATATTTCGAAAAAAAGTTAGGGAATGTTTTGAAAATGTGGCCTGGCCGTTACTCGATATTGGTGAAGAAAAGAACCTCGATTACAGCGGCGATTTGCTAGTTGTTGGAAGCGACGAGGTATTCAATTACACCCAGAACCATGCCATGGGCTACGTGCCCGCGTTTTTTGGCCATGACGTCGCGGCAACGTCGATCATATCCTACGCGGCTTCCGCGGGCTATGCCAACGTCGAAGACGTGGTAGCGGACGGGATGGTAAACGAGATCTCGACTGGGCTAAGTAAATTCCGCGCGATCTCCGTGCGGGATCAGAATACGCACACCATCGTTTCTCGTTATTCGAAGAAAGTGCCGACACTGGTGCTGGATCCTACTCTGGTTTACGACTTTTCCGCCGAAGTACGCGCTAATCGCGGTCCGCTTGATCAGCCCGAGTACTTGCTCGTCTACGCCTATGCCGATCGTTTGGATTCCCCAGAGGAAATCGCTGCCATAAGAGAATATGCCCAATCCAAAGGGTTGAAAATAGTTTCTGCCGGCTGTTATCACGGATGGTGTGATGAGAATGTCGTCGTTACACCTTTTGAATTGCTGTCACTGTTTGAGCGGGCGACCAGCGTCGTCACGGACACCTTTCATGGGACGATTTTTTCGGTCATTTACCGCAAGCCCTTCGTTTCTTTTGTGAGGAAGAAAAGCCGGATATCTGGAAACTCGAACAAATTGGGGTTTTTACTGCGTCAATTGGGACTTGAGTCGCGCGTGGTCAGCGTAACGGACAACCTACAGCATCAGATTAATCTACCAATAGATTATGACCGGGTGTTTGATAAGATTGCTTATTACCGTGAAATTTCGCTGGAATTTATCGAAAAATCGCTGCAACGCGCCGAGAAAATCGCGAAAGGAGCCCGCACCGATCATGTAACTATCGATACCGCTGACGTCTAATCGCCGCTGCGGCGGCCCATAAGCCCTAATGCAAATCGGGCCTCGGCGTGTCAATATTTTTTTGAGTTCTTTTCAGTATCGATCGCCAGAGGCGGTCCACAACGCCGAGCTGTCGCCAATCAAGATAGTGAGCGAGTTGCCGGTGCCAGGGTCCAGCGCCTGCGTCGGGAACCCATTGCCTAGCTAGGGAACCTCTCATTTAATTAATCAGCTGCGCCTTCCCTGCCGGAATGCGCTGTCGATCGAAAATTCATACGATTTTAGCGGCGCTTTCTAGATTTTAGCGATCACTGCGTCGGCGAATTCATTGAGCCCGCGCTTGATGCCCTCGGCATCTCTCGCCGGTGGCGTGATCATCAGCCGCGCGGTGCCAATATCCGCGTATTGCCGCACCCGGCCAGGGTCGAGTTCGCCGGCAGCGACGGTGAGTTCGATCTCGTCCGCATTGCGGGCGATCTTGGCACACTCATCGCGCATGGCGGCGAGCAGCGTCGGCAGGGTTTTCAGGCTGCCGGAGGCTGGATAGAAACCATCGCCGACCCGCGCCGCGCGCCGCGCCGCACCCTCCACATTGCCGCCGATGACAATGGGAACGCCCGGCTTTTGCACCGGCTTCGGATTCGAATGCAGCGGCCCCCAGTGATAATAGGTGCCGTTGAACGCCTCCGGCTCGCCCTTCCACAGCGAGCGGATAGCCTGAATGATTTCCTCGGTGCGGGCCGCCCGCTCGGCAAAGGGGATGCCCACCACTTCCATCTCCTCTTTGAGCCAGCCGATACCGACGCCGAGGATCGCCCGCCCCCGCGACACCACGTCGAGGGATGCCCATTCCTTCGCCGCGTACAGCGGATTGCGCTGGGCGAGAATCATGATGCCGGTCGCCAGCCGCAATTTCTTGGTCATCCCGGCGGCGTAGGACAGGGCGACCAGGGGGTCGGGAATGGGTGCCGTCTCACCCCCCGGAAAGCGTCCGTCCTTGCTGTACGGGTACTTGCTTTGAAAACCCACCGGCAACACGACGTGCTCCACCGCCCAGATGGATTCGATACCCACCGCCTCGGCGGTCAGCACCAGGGTTTCAAACAGATCGGGATTCGCGAAGGGACCAGCGGTCGCAAACGAGATGCCAAATTTCACCGGGGTTTCTCCTTATTGGAAGG
>JBPPNE010000147.1:0-4117 GCA_051306415.1 Porticoccaceae bacterium | reverse complement strand
TGCATTTCTGCATTTCGGCGGTTTTCAGCACATCGTCGAGGGTGATGCCTTCATTGGCTTGCAAGTGCTTGACGCCCTTGTAGCGGGCAACGTCAAGCAGAATGCCCCGCCCGACAACGCCGCGATTGGCGATCTTCTCGACGCTGCACTTCTGTAGTCCGCCGATGGTGGTTTTGGCGTCATAGCCGTTGTAGAGCTGGTCGTCGTACCAGACGTGACCGAGGGCGTCGTATTGGGTGGTGCCCTGGAGATACATGAAAATCACGTCGTCGGCGTATTCCATCCCGCCCGGAAACGAATGGGCATGGCAGTTCATGTAGTGCCCCTTGTCCATCGCCATGGTGCGCGTGGTCTGGCCGCGCCCAGGGTAGATCGGATCGCCGCCTGGCCGTGCCACCGGCACCCCGAGCATGAACACCTTGCCCTGCTTGACGGCTTGGACACCGCGCAGAATTTCCTTGCTGGTCAGAAAATTGAGCGCCCCGACTTCGTCGTCGGCACCCCAGCGGCCCCAGTTTTTCGGGCTGTCTTTCAATAGTTCGGAAAACAGTTTGGTAGTCATGTTTCGATTTCTCCTGTCAGACAGGAACCCCCTGTTGCGGGTTCGCGCGTCTTGTTATGGATATAGGTTATGTTGAAACAGGTTCATTACACGCAACGCATCACGCTGGATTATTATTTCGAACGAACCAGCCCGCGCAGTTGGTGACCTCACTTCACCCGCATGATGCCGCTACAAGTTACCATACAGTTCGGGCTTGTGCTCCCCGTCCCGATGCATTGATTTTCAAGTGTCCGATTACAGGTTCGGTAAATGGCAGATTTGGCAAATCGACGGCATAGCGGAATTGGAACCCCGCGGTTAGCTGGCGCCTTGGTAGCGCTGCTGTGCATCGTGCTGGCCGGCTGTTCCAGCACCCCAGCGCCCCCGTCTGACTCCCGTCTGAGCCCCGCGCAATCCGATATTCTATTCCAGGCCTTCGGCCTGATCGGCAAGCCCTACCGTTACGGCGGCGACTCGCCCGCTACCGGCTTTGACTGCAGCGGGCTGATTCACTACGTCTACCAGGAGGCCGCCGGTATCAAACTGCCGCGCACCACCGCTGAGCTGAGCGATCTGCGGACAAAGAAACCACAGGCCAACGCGCTGCAACCGGGCGATCTGGTGCTGTTCAGCCTGAGGGGTGGCCGCAAGGTGAACCATGCCGGTATCTACGTGGGCGATGGGCGCTTTGTCCATGCCCCCCGTAGCGGTGGACGGGTGCGCCTCGACAGTCTGGATGCCCGTTACTGGCGCCGCCGTTACCAGGGCGCGCGGCGGGTGCTGGATCGATAATAGAAGTGCGGCTGGACCAACGGATGTTGAACTCCAAGCGGTGATGAGGTCCATCGGAGAATCGTGAAAAAGCTACTCTTTTTGATCGTCGTCGCGGGCCTGGTCTATGGTTTCAACCAGTGGCAAGGCGTGCCGGTACTCGACTCACCCTCCTGGATCCAGAGTTCGGACAATGCGCTCCGGGCAGCCTATGACAACCGGCAAAGCAATCTCCAGATCCAGGGTAAAGGCGTGGTGTCGAAGATCCTGTCGGATGATCTCAGCGGCTCAAGGCATCAGCGGTTCGTGGTGATGCTAGGCAGCGGCCAAACCTTGCTGATCGCCCATAACATCGATCTGGCGCCTCGGCTCACCCACCTGAATAGCGGTGATGCGGTGGAGTTTTACGGCGAGTACGAATGCAATCCGCAAGGCGGGGTGATCCACTGGACCCACCACGACCCGAGTCGCCGCCATAGTGCCGGCTGGCTCAAGCATCGCGGTAAAACTTACCAGTAATCAGCGGCCAGGAGCCGAAGCCGGCGAGAAACCGCGGTTTCGGGATTTCAATATTCTCGCTTTGGAGTTCCATCATCGCGACGATGTGTTCGATCTCGACTTCATCTAGCCCAACGGCTTAGGTCAGCGGCACATGGTTGCGGAGCACCGCCTCGGCCATCTGCGTGTAGATAACGCCTTCGCGCAGACCCCGATAACGGCGACATCGACGCCCGCAGGAAGCAGACCAGGGTTTTGGCCAGCGTGGAAAATAAAGGGCACCTCTATTAATTTGATTCCGTTCAGGGTCGAAGGGCTTTCAGGGATTTATAGACGTGCTCTAAACATTAGGCCGCAGGAGAAGCGCTGTATTGGGCGATCAGCTCCAGGAAGGTGTCACCGTAGGCTTCCAGCTTGCGGCTGCCGATGCCGGAAATACGCGCCATCTCCCGCAGGGTTTGCGGCCGCTGCGCGATCAATTCCATCAGGGTGGCGTCGTGGAAAATGGCATAGGGTGGTACGCCCTGTTCAGCGGCCAACTCCCGCCGCCGCCGGCGCAACGCTTCCCACAACTGGGCATCCGCCCCCGCCACGGCTGCGCCCGCCGCGCGCGATTTTCTGGTTGCGCGCTCCGCCGGCAGCTCCTTGCGCAGCCACAGTTGTTCCGCGCCCTGCAATACCGGACGGCAGCGCTCGGCCAGACGCAGCCCGCCGTGGCCCTCGGCATCCACGGTGAGGAGGCCGCGCGCGATCAACTGGCGAAACAGGCTGCGCCACACCGGGGCGCTCAGATCGGTACCGATGCCGAAGGTGGTGATTTTGTCGTGCGCGAAGCGGCGGATGCGGTCGTCGTCCTTGCCGTGCAGCACGTCGATCAGGTAGTTGACGCCGAACCGCTCGCCGGTGCGGTGCACACAGGACAGCGCCTTGCGCGCGGCGTCCGTGGCGTCCCAGGTTTGCGGCGGCGTGAGGCAGTTATCGCAGTTGCCGCAGGGCTCCGGCTCCGGATCGCCGAAGTAGGTGAGCAGCGCCTGGCGCCGGCAACTGGTCATTTCGCACAGGCCCAGCATGGCGTCGAGCTTGTGGCGTTCGACACGCTTGTACTGCTCCTCCGCCGTGGAACCTTCCATCATCTGGCGCAGGGTGATCACGTCCTGCAGACCGTACAGCATCCAGGCATCGGCGGGCAGGCCATCGCGGCCGGCGCGGCCGGTTTCCTGATAGTAGGCCTCGACGCTTTTGGGCAGATTGAGGTGCGCCACAAAACGCACATTGGGTTTGTCGATACCCATGCCGAAGGCGATGGTAGCGACCATGATGATCCCTTCCTCGTTGAGAAAGCGGCGCTGATTGGCCTCGCGTTGTTCGCTGCTCATGCCGGCGTGGTACGGCAGCGCCACCAGCTTCTGGCCGCCGAGCCAGTCCGCGATTTCATCGACCCGCTTGCGGGACAGGCAATAGACGATGCCCGCCTCGCCCGGGTGCTCGTCGCGAATGAAGCGCAACAGTTTGTCGCGCCCGCCGCTACCGCCCTCGGCGATGCGGTAGCGGATGTTGGGGCGGTCGAAGCCGCTGATGAACACCCGCGCTCGCTCGAGATTGAGGCGGCGCAGAATCTCCTGCCGGGTGGGCTCGTCGGCAGTGGCGGTCAGCGCGATACGCGGCACCTCGGGAAAACGCTGATGAAGCACATCGAGGCGGATGTATTCGGGGCGGAAATCGTGCCCCCACTGGGACACGCAATGGGCTTCGTCGATGGCGAACAGGTTGATGGGCACCCGCGCCAGCAGGTCCAGCATGAACTCCTGCACCAACCGCTCCGGCGCCAGATAGAGCAGATCCAGCTCGCCGGCCAGCAGTCGCTGCGTCACCGCACGGGACTCGTCCGCCGTCTGCGAGGAATTGAGAAAGTCCGCCGCCACGCCGGCTTGCCGCAACGCGGCCACCTGATCCTGCATCAGGGCAATCAGCGGCGACACCACGACGGCGGTGCCGGGCAGCAGGATGGCGGGCACCTGATAGCACAGCGACTTGCCGCCGCCGGTGGGCATCAGTACCAGCGCGTCGGTGCCGGCCAACAGCGTATCGATGACCTCGCCCTGGGGTGGGCGGAACGCCGGGTAGCCGAAGACGGATTGAAGGATATCGAGTGGGGTGCGGGTCATCGGTAACATTGTAGGGGCGATGGGTTCCTTTCGCGCGCTTCGGTCGATGGCGATTGGCGGGTTGCACCTACGAAATCCGCGTCTTGGGTTTGATGACCTTGCCCCCAATAGCAGTGGCCGGGTGTGCCTCGACAGGTTG
>JBPPNE010000146.1:0-35666 GCA_051306415.1 Porticoccaceae bacterium | reverse complement strand
TAGGCAATATTGTTGGACAGGAAACCGGGGACAGACCCCGATTTCCTGTCCGCCTAAAACTTACTCCCACCTGCGGCACTAACAATCACGCCAGTGGCTATATCGCAAAATTACAAACTTCCAAGCACATGATCAGCTGAGCTGACCTTGAACTTGCCCGCTTCTTCAATGAACGTATGGGTTACCTTGCCGTTGTCGACGACGAGCGCGAAGCGCTGGCCGCGCTTGCCCATGCCGAAGCCGGTGGCATCCAGTTCCAGGCCCAGTGCCTTGGCGTAATCGCCGTTGCCATCGGCGAGCATGGTGACCTTGCCGTCGGCATTCGCGCTCTTGCCCCAGGCGTCCATGACGAAGACATCGTTGACCGCCATGCAGGCGACGGTGTCGACGCCTTTCTTCTTGAATTCGGCGGCCTTCTCAACGAAGCCGGGCAGGTGTTGTCGCGAGCAGGTCGGGGTGAAGGCGCCGGGCACCGAGAACAGCACTACTTTCTTGCCTTCGAAGAATTCCTTGCTGCTGATGGAGCCGGGGCCATCGGCCTTCATGATGGTAAAACGGCCTTCGGGTGCGGAATCGCCTACTTTGATGGTCATGGTGTTCTCCTTGTTGAGAATGATGGTGGTACGGTGATTACTGATGATGCGCCGATGGTCCCGGAATCTCGCGCGCCCCGGGGCGGGATCGCTGGCCAGTGTAACTGATAACGATTTTAGCGGGTGAAAACGCCCCGGTTAACAACTGTCGGGTAAGAAGTGCGACCCCGGACCCGCGCCGGGGTTCATTTTCTCGCTCATTTATAAGCCACGCCGATATTGCCGATGGTCTCGCGGGCGATGACGGACTTCATGATCTGCGCGGTGCCATCGCCAATTTGCAGGCCCATCACATCGATCATGCGCTGCAGCAGCGGCAGATCGTGGTTCCAGCCGTAGTGGCCATGCAGGGTCAGGCAGCTCTGGATGATGTCGGTGGCCCACTTGGGCCCCATCCATTTCACCATCGCCGCCTCCTTGGTGTGGGGCAGATTCTTGGCGCGCAGCATCAATGTCTGATAACAGAGCGCGCGTACCGCGGCGAGCATGCTGTCGTGCTCGGCCAGCGGAAAGGTGATACCCTGAAATTTCGCCAGCGGCCGGCCAAAAGCTTCGCGTTCCTGGATGTACTGCCAGGTTTCATCGACGGATGCTTGCGCGGCGCCGATACATTGCAGTGCGATCAGCACCCGGCTGAGATCGAAGCCCTCCATGACCTTGGTGAAACCCTCACCCTCGTTGCCAAGACGTGCACTCAGAGGAATTTCGACGTCGTCGAAAAACACCTGGCCGCGACCAACGGGACGCGAGCCGACGTCGGCGAAGTTGGTGCAGGTGACGCCGGGTAGATCCAGCGGCACCAGAAAAGCGGTGACGCCGCGGGCGCCCGGCTTGTCGGCCTCGGAGCGCGCAAACAGCAGCATCATCTCGGCCTGCGCGGCGTAGGTGATGGAGGTTTTCTCGCCACTGATGATGTAGCGGTCGCTCTTGCGCGTCGCCTTCACCGCCAGATTGGCCGCATCCGAGCCACCGCGAGGCTCGGTAAGGCCGAGTTGCAGCAACAGTTCGCCAGCGGCCACTTGCGGCAGCACTTCCTGCTTCATCTCCTCGCTGCCATGGGTCTGGATCACGCCACCGATCAGCGGCGAGGTCATGCACACATAGGCGAAATTGATGTCCGCGTAGGAGAGCGCTTCGCAGACAAGGCCAGACACCACGCCGCTGGCGCCGATGCCGCCGTACTCCTCCGCCAGCGTCGGCGCGATGAGACCGAGCGCGCCGATCTCGCGCAGCAGGCCGCGGTCGAGGCGGTGCTCCAGCGAGCGGGCCAAATAGCCTTCGCGCAGGCGGTCGCGGGCGAAGCGCTCGGCAACGTCCTTGATGTACAGCTCTTCCTCGGTCAGCCAGGGGAGGGTCATGGTGTGTTCCTGTGAGCGGATCGGATGCGCATCGAGGCGTCAACCCCGCCGCAAGGTTTTGGCCAGTTCGCGCAACTGGAATTTCTGAATCTTGCCGCTGGCGGTGCGCGGCATCTCGGCAATGACTTCGAGGTGCTCGGGCCAGTAGTTCTTGGCGATCTGATTCTCGACCAAAAACGCGCGCATGTCGGCAAAGGCAAGGCTCGCGCCCGCGGCGAGCGTGACAAAACAGCAGCCCAGCTCGCCCAGGCGCTCGTCGGGCATCGCGACGATGGCCACATCCACCGTCGCCGGGTGCTTGTAAAGCACGTTCTCGACTTCCACCACGGGGATGTTCTCGCCACCGCGAATGATGATGTCCTTGGTGCGGCCGGTGATGCGGATGTAGCCATCGGCGGCCATGCGCGCGAGATCGCCGGTGTCGAAGTAACCGTCGGCGTCGACACCATAGGCCTCGGGCCGCTTCAGGTAGCCGATAAAGGTTGAGGGACTGTATTCGAACAGCAAACCCTCCTGCCCGATCGGCACCGGGTTGCCGTTCGAGTCGCGAATCGCGAGACGGCAGCCGGGCAGCGGGACGCCATCGGTACCGAAGATTTTTTCCGCCGGGTCATCGAGCTCAGTCGAGGTGATGGCACCGCACTCGGTCATACCCCAGATCGGCATCACGTTGATTTGCAAGGTCGCCGCCGCGGTTTCGGCCAGCACGCGGGGGATCGGCGCGCCGCCACAGACAAACAGGCGGAAGCGCTTCGAATTGAACTCAGCGGCCACCGGCGAGTGAGTCAGGTCGGCGAGAAAGGGCGTCGCGCCGATGGTAAAGGAGGCATCTTCCTCGGCCAGCAGCCGCCAAGCGGTATCGCCCTGCCATTGATCGAGCAGCACCATTTTGGTGTGCAGGATCAGCGGCAGCCACATGCCGTACATGAAACCGGTCTGGTGCGCGAGCGGCGAGCCCATGAACACCACATCGTCGCCGGTCATGCGCGTGCGCGCGATGAACTGGCGGATGTTGTAAAGCACGGTGTAGGCGCAGTGCATGACGCCCTTGGGCATGCCCGTGGTGCCGGAGGTGTACATCAGTTGCACGACGTCGTGGGGCGCGAGTTGGCGTTCGGCAAACAATGCGTCCGCCGCGCTGTTGTCTAGGTCGTGATTGAGCAGCGCGCGCTCGAAGCTGTTGTCGCCATCGCCACCGACGACGAAAACGTGCTCCAATTTCGGCAGTTTGTCGCGCAAGCCGGCGAGCATCGCCTCGTGATCGAATTTGCGGAACAGCTTGGGCACGATCATCACGCGGGATTCCGCGAAATCGACCATGTACGACAGTTCGTGCTCGCGGAAAATCGGCATCAGCGGGTTGCTGACCGCGCCGATGCGCAGGCAGGCGAGGTGGATCGCGACAAATTCCCACCAGTTCGGCAACTGAAAGGACACCACGTCCTGGCGCTGGACACCGTATTGCGCGAGCCCCAGCGCGATGCGGCGGGCGCGTTGGTCGAGTTCGCGATAACTGAGGCGGTGCTTGTCGCCGGTTTCGACGCGGTAATCGACAACGGCGATGGCCTCTGGCTTCGCGGCGAGCGCGGCGTCGAAGCAATCCAGCAGATTGTCGTCCCGCCACCAGCCTTCACGGCGCATGCGCTCGATGCGGGCGGCTGGCAGTATGGGATCCACGATCATTGTTGTTCTCCTGTCCCCTGTTGTCGCAGCGATCAAGTACTCTGGTCCGGCCTGTCGTGAGCGACTTGCTATCAAATAACATGGCCCGCCCCGGCCTTGGGCGGGCCATGTTAGCAGAACCTCACAGCAGCCCGGCGGGCACCGCCACCGCCATCGCCAGCATCTGCTGGGCGTAGGTCTTGCCTTGGACATCCACATTGAGGGACGCCACGCCACCCTCGCCGAGGGCGTTCTTGAGCACGAAATTGAGCCCGCCGATACCCGGCAGATCATAGCGAATGACCTCGCCCAGAAGAACGTGGGAGAACCAGTCGGCGACGCGCTCGGGCGTCAGCGCCGCGCGCAAATAGGGCAAATATTCGGGCTTGCGGGCGATCACGCCGATGTTGGCGTCGTCGCCTTTGTCGCCGCTGCGGGCGACGGCCAGGCGTAGCAGGGGCACCACTTCAATCTCGCCATGATCCGGATTCACCACCGCTACCGGGTTCAGCACGACCTTCATAGTGGGATCAAATGCCGTTGTTGAATCGAAAACGGCGGGAGCAAGGTGGCACTCCTCGCCATCCACCGCGACGCGGACCGGCACATCGCGCTTGGGCCACAGAAACGAATATAGCCGCACCACCGGCGACACCTTGGGCCGCCCGGTGGCGCCGGCGCCGCAGCGCCCGGTGGTCATGCTGAGGACCGTGCCCATCGCCTCGCGGGAAAACAGGTCCACCGCATCGCGACGATCGTGATAAAGCGAAAGCTTCAACACGACTTCGCTGGCGGGCGCTTGCCGGCTCACCTGCGCGGGATTCCACAGACAGTTGGCGCCCAACAGATCGATCTGGGTTTTGCGCGCGCCGGGCCAGCCTCTTTCGCGAAATAGCTGCTCGCAACGGTTGAGAGTCGCCTCGCCGGTGCGTTGCGCCTTGGCTTCGGCATCAAAGCCGGTGATGGTCTGCGTCAGCACCGCGCGATAGCCATCCGGGTAGGTGGTGCAGACCTTGTAGGTCTCGGTGGGCGGATAACCCCGGGCGCCGGCAACGCGCACCCGGTCCTGGCCATCCTGTTCCAGGGCCACCCCGGCGAAATCGCACACCACATCCGGCACGATGTAGGCCTGTGGATCGCCGATTTCGTAGAGCATCTGTTCGCCCACCGTGTGCGGCGACACCAGGCCGCCGGTACCCGTCGGCTTGGTGATGACGAAGGTGCCGTCCACCGTGCACTCGGCAATGGGGTAGCCCATGTTTTCCCAGCCGTCGCTCACCAGCTCCCAGTCGGTGAAGTTGCCGCCGGTGACCTGACAGCCGCATTCGATCAAGTGTCCCGCCAGCGTGC
Source organism: Porticoccaceae bacterium (assembly GCA_051306415.1). Lineage (GTDB taxonomy): Bacteria > Pseudomonadota > Gammaproteobacteria > Pseudomonadales > Porticoccaceae > CBDDRG01. The sequence continues at coordinate 30,703 of JBPPNE010000146.1, read as the reverse complement.
CGGCGGCGAGGCGATCAAAGTCATCCGCGCGCCAACCGAATTCGTGGATCAGTGCGCCCAGCGTAACCGCGCTGTCGACAACCCGGCCGGTGATGACCAGATCCGCGCCAGCGTCCAGCGCCGCGGCGATGGGGAATGCGCCGAGATAGGCGTTGATGCTCGCGGTTTTTGGCGGAAAAGCCGCACCGGTGAACATTTCACTGACCCCGGCGGTGCGGAATTCGGCATCCCGTTCGAGCAGATTGTCGCCCTCGACGATGCCGATTTTGAGCTTGACGCCCGCCTCATCGGCCACCTTGCGGATCGCCTGCTCGCAGGCCCGCAGGTTGACGCCACCGGCGTTGGCGATGACCTTGATGCCACGCGTGGCGATCTCGCCAATCAAAAGCTTGAGAATGTCGGTGACGAAATCCGTCGCATAACCCAGGTCCGGCGAGCGACCGCGCGCCTGCGCGAGGATCGACATGGTGACTTCGGCCAGATAGTCGAACACCAGGTAGTCCACTGAACCTCCGCGAACGAGCTGGGCGGCACCGCCCGCGCTGTCGCCCCAATAACCGGCGGCGCCGCCGATACGCACGATTTTGTTGGTCATTCGGTGCTCCACCTGTTTTTGTTGTCGCGGTGCTGGTTATTGAGTATGGAGCGCCCTATGGCAGTGGTGGCCAAGGGTCACGGAGCTGGGGCCAGCGCGGCTGGCGCTTCTCGACGAAGGCCAACTGGCCCTCGCGGCCCTCTTCACCCTGGTTCAACTCCGCAAAGCGCCGGGCGCCGTAGTCGATGATTTCGTCGGCATCCAGATATCCGACCGCGTTCATGATCGCCTTGGTGGCCGCGCAGGCGGCGGGACCGCAACGCCCGACTTCCACCAGCAATTGCGCGAGTTGGCGCTCACCGTCGTCACCGCCGTGAAAAAGATATTGCGCAATGCCCAGCGCGACCGCCTCCTCGCCATTGATGCGCCGGCCGGTCAGTGCCAGATGGCGAGCCTTGGTCAGCCCGACGCGGCGCACTACATGGGCGGCGATCTGCGCCGGTGCCACGCCGAGCGTGGTTTCCGGCATGCCGAGGCGGGCATCGGCATCAACAAGGGTGATGTCGGCAAGACAGGTCAGACCGAAGCCGCCGCCGAGGGCCGCACCCTCGACATAGGCGATGGTGGTCTGCGGTAGCTGGGCGATTTTCTTGAACAACTGGCCGGCACTGACATTGCGCACATAGATGGGGTCGTCGCCGGCCACCATCTGCTCGACTTGGTCGCGACGCTCCTTGATATCGCCGCCGGCGCAGAAATTGCCGTCCGCGCCGCGCAGCACCACCGCGCGAACGCTGCGGTCGGTGGCGAGGTCATCGACGACCGCGTGCAACTCCGCGATCATCTGGTCGTTCATCGCATTGCGCTTTTGCGGGCGGTTGAAGGTGACTTGCAGACAGCCATTCGCGCGCTGAAGCAACAGGGTTTCCCAATCGGCTAGCGCGTCGGCCATGGTGTCTCCGTAGGTTTTTCGAGCGGCATCAACGCATCGCGAAAGCGGCGTAGGCGCCGGCCTATCCATTGGCAGAAAAAAAGTGTTGCCGGTAGTAACACAGCTCAGCGATGGAATCGCGGATATCGTCCATCGCGAGATGGCTGGCTTTTTTCTGTACGCCCTTGAGCAGTTCGGGCCGCCAGCGCCGGGCGATCTCCTTGACGGTACTGACGTCGAGATTGCGGTAGTGAAAAAATACCTCGAGTTCGGGCATCTCGCGAGCGAGAAACCGCCGATCCTGGCAGATGGAATTGCCGCACATCGGCGATTTGCCGGGCTCGACCCAGCGGCGGAGAAAATTGAGGGTTTCGATTTCAGCGTCCCGCATGCCGTGCGCGCTGGCGCGAATGCGATCCACCAGCCCCGATTGCCCGTGCTGGCGCTGGTTCCAATCGTCCATGGCATTGAGCCGGGCATCCGGCTGATGAATCGCGATCACCGGCCCGTCGGCCAGCACATTCAGATTCTTGTCGGTGACTACGGTGGCGATCTCGATGATAGTGTCCCTCTCGGTGTCTAGACCGGTCATTTCCAGATCGATCCAGATCAGATTGAGTTCGTCAGCTTGCCCGCGGACATCGACCATGGTTCATCCCGTTGTACTAATTTGTGCTAATTCGGCTGTGATGTGACGGCATAAACCGCCACCTTGCGGGCGCGCGGCTCAATGTCGCCTATGGCCATTATGCTATATGCTGCCCTTCGCACACACCCTTGGGAACTGCATGGCAAAACGTAAGCTCAGCCTGCGACAGGAGCGGCAAATCAGCCATAATCAGGCGCGCCAGCGGGCGCAACCAATGCCCCCCGTCGACCCCGAGCAGTTGTTGACTTCAGGGCAGCTCGGCCCCGAACAGATCGGCGTTATCGTCAGCTACTATGGCCGCCAGGCCGATGTCGTTCCCGCTGGCTGTCCTGGCGCTCCGCTGCGCCGTTGTTATCTGCGCGCCAATCTGATGCCCCTTGTCACCGGCGACCAGATCCGGTGGCGTGACGGCGAGCACGGCGGAGTCATCACTGCCGTGATGCCACGCGCGAGCCTGCTCGAACGACCAGACCCAGGTGGGCGGCGGAGACCGATTGCCGCCAATATCGATCGCATCGCCATTGTCGTCGCACCGATTCCGCTGCCTCACGCCAACTTGATCGACCGCTATCTGGTCGCTGCCGAAAACCAACGCATTCAGCCGCTGTTGATCGCCAACAAAGCCGATCTGCCCTCGGCCGATCTGATGCCGCTACGAGAGCTGTTAGCGCCCTATCCGGCACTCGGTTATGAGGTGGTCTGGGTATCGGCAAAGAACCGGGCTGGTGTCGCTGAACTCTCAACAGCGTTAGCCGACCACACCAGCGTTCTCGTCGGTCAATCGGGCGTTGGCAAATCATCGTTGATCAACACCCTCTACCCTCAAGCCGAGGCCGCGGTGGGCGCTTTGTCGGAACGCGCGGCCAAGGGTCGTCACACAACCTCGGCGGGACGGCTTTTTGTGCTCCCCGACGGCGGCCGCTTGATCGATTCTCCCGGCATTCGCGAGTTCGGCCTGTGGCATCTCGACGAGCGGCAGGTATTCGAGGGCTTTATCGAGTTCCGGCCATTCCTCGGTCACTGCCGCTTTCGCGACTGTCGCCACAGCAACGAACCGGACTGCGCTTTGCGCACTGCACTGGCGGATGGGTTGATCAGTCAGCGACGCCTGGACAGTTGCCGGCAGATTGTCCGCTCCCTGGCCGAGGCCTGAGCCGCTAGTCCCGATTGAAACCGGTTACAATGCGCGCCCTCATCGTCACGGAAGCGTGCAATGGCCGACCAGCTTGAACTACCCCGCCTGCTGGAGCCTGCGGTACTGGAACAGAACTTGAACAATGACCGTTTGTTGATCGTCGATCTCTGTGGCGACACGCTCTACCAACACACCCACATCCCTGGCGCAGTGCATGTGTCCCCCGTCGAACTCCTGTCTGGCGAAGCCCCAGCGGTGGGTAGATTGCCGTCCGTGGGTCGCTTGAACGCACTGTTCTCCCGCCTCGGCCTCACCCCCGACACCCATGTCGTCGCCTATGACGATGAAGGCGGCGGTTGGGCTGGGCGACTGCTGTGGACACTGGACGTCGTCGGCCATCACAATTGGTCTTATCTGAACGGCGGCATGGTTGCCTGGAAAAACGAAGGCCATCCAATAACGTCCAGCGTGCCTGAACGCAAAGCAACCGCTGTCAACATCACGCTGAATACAGCTCCCATCGCCGAAGCGGAGTACATCCTCGCCAACCTCGGCAACGCCGATTTCGCGGTATGGGATGCACGAAGCAGTGAAGAGTACGGCGGCATTCGGGTACTTGCGCGCAAGGGCGGTCATATCCCTGGCGCCATCCACTGCGAGTGGACCTCCTTGATGGATCGATCACGCAACCTGCGTATTCGCGAGGACGCTGCACAGATTCTCGCTAACCTGGGGCTAACGCCCGACAAAGCCATTACCACCCATTGCCAGAGCCACCATCGTTCCGCGTTCACTTGGCTGGTAGGACGGCTGCTAGGCTATCCGCGCGTCAAGGGCTACCAGGGCTCATGGTCAGAGTGGGGCAACCGCTCCGACACCCCGGTTGAGACCTGACGATGAGGGAAGACTACCGGGGCGCACTCTTCGTCGCCCTTCAGAGATTGTTGCCTCAACACATTCTATCCCGCCTACTGGCTCGGCTCGCTGAAGCCGAAACGCCGTGGCTGAAGAGCTATTTGATCAGACGCTTCATCACGGCTTATGGGGTAGATGTCACTGAAGCCGAAAGAACGGATATTCTGTCGTACCACAATTTTAACGATTTCTTTACCCGCGCCTTGCGACCGGGCGCGCGTTCGGTGGATCCCGGCCCCAATGCAATCGTGTCCCCCGCTGATGGCGCCATCAGCCAGATCGGCACTATTCATCAAGGCGAGTTGATTCAGGCAAAAGGTCATCGATTCACGACCACCGCACTGCTAGGTGGTGACGCCAAATTCGCGGCCCACTTCGACGATGGTCGCTTTGTGACCATCTATCTTGCACCGAAGGATTACCACCGAGTTCATATGCCCGTGGCGGGCAAATTGACGGCAACCCTCTACATTCCCGGCCGCCTGTTTTCAGTCAATCGAACGGCCGCCAACCACATACCGAACCTTTTTGTTTGCAATGAACGGCTTGTCTGTCTGTTCGATACAAAAGCCGGGGTAATAGCGGTGGTTTTAGTCGGCGCGCTTTTTGTCGCCGGAATCGAAACCACTTGGCAGGCCAGCTATTCGCCGGGCGTTCTGGACTCGCAGCGATTCGACAGTGGCGGCAAAACGCTCGCAAAAGGTGAAGAGATGGGGCGCTTCAAGTTTGGCTCAACCGTCATCGTACTGTGCCCAGCGGGGCTCGAATGGGATAATAACTACGGGGCGGACACGCCAGTCCAAATGGGTCAACGATTGGGCTTGTTTGCTCGCCAAGCGACGCACTGACACCACCGGGCTAAACCGACGACTTGCTTCCGCCAAACCGCCGGCGCAAACGGCAGAACAAGCCGTCCTCCCCATCGACAACCGCACTCTGACCCATGAACAGCGCGGCAATGGCCGCGAGATCAATATCGTAGCCCGTCGGTTCCAGATCCCGCGCAATAGCCACCCGATCAAGTTCGTTGACCTGATCCCGGCCATTTTCCAGCAAGGTACGGCGAGCACCTTCTTCATCTTTCAAATCGACCAGAATGATATTCCTGTTTAGATCCCCACCCCGTTGATCGAGCACCGCAACCTGGGGAGACAAGCGCGACTGCGGATGCTGTTCGACCACCACCGCGATGTCGCCGGAAGTCAGTTCCACCAGGGTTCCGGTGGGATACAGCCCAATCGATTGGATGAATTTGATCACCAGGTCTTCCTGAAACTCCTTGTCGCGCATGTTGTACAGCAAGCTGACGCCCCGCGACGGCGGAACCGGTTCAATCGCCTCCCGCGGATTACAAATGGCGTCGTAGACCGTGGCGATGCCCGCGATTCGCGCCAATAGCGGAATTTTGCTGCCGAGCAGTCCTTCGGGAAAGCCGGAGCCGTCATGGCGCTCACAGTGATAGCGCACCACGGAGATCACGCGGGGCTCTACCTCCCGGGTCTGGCGCACTATTTCGACGCCATATTCAACGAAACGCCGATACTCTTCCATTTCCTCTTTGGTACGCTCCTGCTTGCGCAAAAGGGTATTGGAAAGCTTTACCTTGCCAATATCCTTGAGCAGGACACCCATGCACAGCGTGTTGATCTCCGCCTTATCCATGCCAACGAACCGGGCAAACTGAACTGCCCATAGCGCGGAGCGCAGGCTGTGGTCATGGGTATGTTGATCGCGCTCGCGCAGGCGCACCAGCCAAGTGAGTGCATCCGGGCACCGCAAAACGCTGTCCACCATGGCATTAACACTTAGCTTCAACCTGTCATAGTCAGCCAGCTTGCCGCGGGCGAGCTGCTTGGCGACCAGTGTCAGATTGCCCTTCAGATGTGCAAGGACATTTTTCGCCTCGCCAACCTCCGCGCGCAACGCCACACTGGTTGCATAAACCCCCCTGCGGACGACGATCGGCGCGGGAACAAAAGGATCTCTCTTTCCCACGCTTCTTGTATTCAGCCGTCGCGCCGGATCTATCGGCTCCATACCGGCAGATCTAGCGCTAGGCGAGGACGCCCTTCCGCGGGCACCCGCGATGGCAGGCAAGCCTCTCCCCTTGGCGACATCAATATACGCGTAGGCGCAATAGATCCGCAGGGTATCAATGTCCTGTTTGGAGCGGATATGAAAACCCTCAAGAGGAAAGGGGGTCTGCGCCCACGGACGATCCAGTTGGGAGACAAACATTCCCGGCGTCAGATCCTCAATATCCACTCGCACCTGTTTAATTGCCATGATACCGCCGCCTTGAATCGCTGAAATTGAAGGTCTACCGAGTTCTAATCAGACCGCTCCCGTGGGGGAAAATCACTGAGCTTTCTATGACAAAGCATATACCGGCAGTCTCTGTTTGCAAGACTGAGTTTGCGGCCGGTCAGTTCGGGCGACGAGCGCGATAATTATTTGTTTTATTTAGTGAAATTTGGCAGAAAAAGTGTGAACTGCGTCAACAAATGCGGCTGCCTTGGCCGGATTTACATCCGGCGCAATACCGTGGCCAAGATTGAAAACATGACCCGCGCCCGCTCCATAGCTGGCAAGAATGGCACCCACCTCGGCTTCTATCACCCCGACCGGAGCACGCAGAACTGCCGGATCCATATTCCCCTGCAAGGCAACCCTATCCCCCACCCGCCGCCGGGCCGCACCAACATCGATAGTCCAATCTAACCCCACTCCATGACAGCCAGTGTCGGCGATTGCCTCAAGCCAGTTCCCCCCACCCTTGGTAAAGATGATGACCGGCACCTCTCTCCCTTCAGCGACTGGGGTCAAACTGCGGGTGATCCGCTGCATATACGCCAAGGAGAACTCCCGATAGGCGCGGTCACTCAGCACTCCGCCCCAAGTATCGAAAATCTGAACCGCCTGGGCGCCCGCGGCAATCTGGGCGTTGAGATAATCAATCACCGAGGCAGCCAGTTTATCCAGCAGCAGGTGGAGCAACGCGGGATTTTCGTAGGCCATGGTCTTGATTTTCACAAAATCGCGGCTGCTGCCACCCTCAATCATGTAGGTCGCGAGCGTCCAGGGACTGCCGGAAAACCCGATCAACGGTACCTGACCGTTGAGCTCGCGGCGAATCAGGCGGACGGCATCAAGGACATAGGGAAGATCCCTGGCCGTATTGACCACGGGCAGCGCCTCAATGTCCGCAGATCCGCTCACTGCTTTGTGAAAGCGCGGGCCCTCGCCAGGATCGAAATACAGGCCAAGCCCCATGGCGTCAGGAATCGTGAGGATATCGGAAAACAGGATAGCCGCGTCCAACGGAAAGCGCGCCAAGGGTTGTAACGTAACTTCACAAGCATATTCGGGGTTGCTGCACAGGGACATAAAGTCACCCGCACGGTCGCGCACGGCGCGATACTCTGGCAAGTAGCGACCCGCCTGCCGCATCATCCAAACGGGTGTCGCATCGACCGGCTGACGCAACAGCGCCCGCAGGAAGCGATCGTTTTTAAGTTCCGCCACCATCATTCCTCTGTCTGATTACACCACATTGCCGCTTTGATCCTATCGGCAAGTGAAAGCTTATTAATCTGACCTTCCGAGTATCGCTTGACGTTAAACACTCAGGTAGTAGAGGATTCCTTTCGCCGCTTGCCGTCCTTCCCAGATTGCGGTTACTACCAGATCCAAGCCGCGCACCCTGTCACCACCGGCAAAAATCCTCGGATTGCAGGTCTGGAACTGGTGCCGTTGATTTCCGGTGCGATGACACCGCCCGACGCATTGACCGCGGTGTCGAAGCTTCCGAGCCACCCCGCCGGACTCGGCTGAAACCCGATTCCCGGAATACCGGGACGGCCCTTCTACCCATCGCCCCAAAGGGGAATAAATCATCCTGGTTAGCGGGTTTGGAAAATTCGCTTGAACTGCAAAATAACCGGAGATTCCGAGCTATAACGGGTAACCATAACGGGTCAAAGAAGTCGTGTGTGAAAAGCCACCACCCGACGTGCGGGTCCAGTGCGGATTCAATCAATGTGGCCTTTGGAGCGTCAACCTCGCGTCGCCAGCACATCTTCGAGCTGAGCGGGATCGTAGTCGGTGGTGATTACCGCATCGCCAACACCCCGCAGTAATACCAGTCGCATGATGCCATTCACCGCTTTCTTGTCAACCGACATCCGCTCAATAAATTCCTCAACCGATAGCCCGTGGGGCGCCGCCGTCGGCAACCCGGCCCGCTCCAACAAGGCCACAATGCGCCCAACCTCGGCGTCGTTGATCCACCCTTGCCTGGCCGACAGCTCTGCGGCTATCACCATGCCAGCGGCAATCGCTTCCCCGTGTAGCCAGTTTCCGTAGCCTTGAGAAGTCTCGATGGCGTGCCCAAAGGTGTGACCAAAATTGAGGATGGCACGAATACCGCCTTCGCACTCGTCCAAGCTGACAATCCTAGACTTGAGCGAGCACGAGCGCTCGATAGCGTGAATCAGCGCGTCGTGCTCCCGTGCGATCAGGGCACCGATATTGACTTCGAGCCAGGTTAGAAACTCGGCATCGGCGATCAGCCCGTACTTGATGACTTCGGCCAGTCCCGCACTGAACTCCCGCGCCGAAAGCGTAACCAGCGTCGCTGTATCAGCGAGTACACAGCGCGGCTGGTGGAACGCGCCGATCATATTCTTGCCGAGCGGGTGATTGACGCCGGTTTTTCCGCCCACTGAAGAATCTACCTGAGCGAGCAGGGTGGTCGGCGCCTGGATGAAGTCGACGCCGCGCTGGTAGCAAGCCGCCGCGAAACCAGTCATGTCGCCAATCACACCACCGCCCAGCGCGATCAATGTCGTGGCCCGGTGGTGCTTGCGGGTCAGCAAAAAATCGAAAATGAGCTTGAGTGTATCCAGCGTTTTGTATTGCTCGCCATCCGCCAGAATCAACGAATCGGCCTTGATACCACCAAGCAGCGCCAGCATTTTGTCCAGATACAGCGGCGCTACGGTGTCATTGCTGACCACCAGCACCTGTTCGCTGCGAATATAGGGCGCCAAAACACCCGGCTGCGCCAGTAAATCCCGACCAATCAGGACAGGATAACTGCGCTCCGCTAGATCGACGTTCAAGGTTTTCATGAGTGACAACGACGTGGTGGCGACTGAGTATCACTCTAGCATATCAGCCGTTGGCACTCCGAATCTGCTTGGCAATATCCTCAGCAGCGGCATACGCACTCTGTTTCCCGCTGGGGTAAACCAGATGCGCCACTTCCCGATAAAGGGGCTCTCGCTCAGCCCGAATGCGGGCAATGGTCGCCTTGCGATCACCTGTTTGCAGCAGTGGTCTACGAGTGTCGTGGCGGGTGCGCTCGTACAGTTCGCGAACACTCGCGGCCAGGTACACCACAAAACCGTGTCCGCGCAGCAATTCGCGGTTGGCGGGCATCAGTACAACACCACCGCCTGTCGCCAGCACGATGTCGTCGGATTGAACCAGTTCACACAGTAGATTGGCTTCGCGCTCGCGAAAACCCGCTTCCCCTTCGACATCGAAAATCCAGGGTATGTCGGCGCCACAGCGCAACTCAATTTCCTGATCGAGATCAATAAACCGCTTGCCGAGGCGTTTGGCCAGATGCCGACCGACCGTAGTCTTGCCGGCTCCCATGGGGCCGACAAGGAAAACATTAATCGTTGCGCTCACTTATCCAACAGGGCGTCATCAAGGATTCGGGGGGTGATGAAGATCAGGATTTCCTTTTTCGTATTATTGGTCAAATCACGGCGGAAAAGTCTGCCAACAAAGGGAATATCGCCAAGAACGGGTACTTTTTCTTGCCCCTTCGCCGTTTCCATCGTGAACACGCCGCCCAAAACCAGGGTCTGGCCATCACCGACAAGGGCCTGCGTTATCAGCTCGGTCACATTGATGCTCGGTACCGTGCCGCCACGTCCAGAGGGAACAAAGGAACCCACCGAATCCTGGTTGACCGCCAGATCCATGATGATGCGGTTATCGGGCGTGATTTGAGGGGTCACGTCCAGCTTCAGCACCGCATCCTTGAATTGCACGGTAGTGTTACCCGCTGAGGAATCGGTGAGGTACGGAATCTGAACACCCGACTTGATCGTCGCCTTTTGCTTGTCACCGGTCAACACCTTGGGCTGGGAGACGATCTCACCGCCGCCCGAGTTTTCTAGCACACTCAGCTCCAAATCAATGAAGGTATTGTTGGTCAATAGCTCAATCGCAAAACTACCCGCCGGATTAAGCACCCCCAGATCGACGTTAAGGGCATCCTGGTTCACAAGAATTTCGCCATCCGGATCCCCACCAAACACTTGGATTGGGTTATTGGGGTCATTAAAGTTTTCGAGCGAGCCACCCACGCCAACCTGGGAGTTACCCGGTCGGCGAAGTGCCTGCGCGCCCCAGCGAACGCCCATCTCCTTGCGGAAATCGGTATTGGCAATGACGATCCGCGCCTCGATTTCGACCTGGCGAATGGGTATGTCAATCTCGCGTATCAAACGCCGAAATTCTTCTATTTTTGTCTCTACATCAGTAACAATGATGGTGTTTGTTCTCTCGTCGACAATCGCGTTGCCGCGCAGCGAGAGAATGCTCGATGTGGCATTTTCGCTAGACCCACCGCCACCGCCACCACCGCCGCCACCCTCGCTGTCAAAGAGATCGAACAGCTTGCGAGCATCGGCATAACGCACGCGAATGTACTCGGTCACTAGCGGAGCCAACTCGACGAGCTGCTTGTTGGCTTCCACTTTGAGCCTTTCCTGCTCGGCAATCTCAGCAGTTGGCGCCACTAGCAATACATTGCCGTCCTGCCGCTTGTCGAGCCCTTTTGCCTTCAGAACAATATCCAGCGCCTGATCCCATGGGACGTTCTGCAGACGCAATGTGATGTTACCGGTCACCGTGTCGCTGGCTACTAGATTGAGTTCGGTGAAATCGGCAATCAGCTGTAGCACTGAGCGAACTTCAATGTCCTGAAAGTTCAAGGATAATTTCTTGCCGGTGTAGGCGAATTTCGACTTCTGGTCGTCCAACTCCTCTTTAGTCAGCGGTTTCACACTCACCACGAACTGCCGGTCCGCCTGATAGGCCAGGTAATCGTACTCACCGGCTGCATCGATGATGATTTTGGTAGACGGGCCATCACTCTGGCTATCGACTGTCTTTATCGGGGTCGCAAAATCGCCGACATCCAGTTTTCGTCTCAGCGCCTGCGGCAGTGTTGTGCGATAAAAGCTCACGATAATTTTCTTGCCCACCTGTGAGGTATCGACAGCAGCCTTGGTATCGGAGAGGTCAACCGTGACCATCCCTGCACCGTCATCGCTGCGCTTGAAGTCGACACCCACAATCGAACTGCCCGTGCCCACCTGGCTGACGGCCCCACGATCAGCGGACTTTGTCGCAACCTGCTCGGTGCGCGCGGTTGACTCACCCCCCACCGTGATAGTTACCACATTGCCATCGGTGTTGGTCTGATAGGGCATTGCCTTTTGCAGGTTAACGATCAGCCTGGTCCTGCTTTTGGTGCCGACAACGACCGCACTCTGGGCATTTTCAAAGGAAAGAGCATACTTCTTTTCACGGAGCGCACTTTCCGCACCCTCGAAATCAAACACCAGCCGGGCCGGGCTTTCAATCGAGTACCCTTGTGGGGTGGGCGGGGGACCAGAAAATTGCAGCTTGATCTCAAATTCATTACCCGGCAGTGCAGCAAATTTAATGTCGTCAATGGCGACCGGTTCCGCCCGGGACAGGGCACAGCACACCAACAGAATGCCGCCTATTGCAGCCTCCAGCCATCTCGACACTTTCATTCGTGATTCCCCGAAATTCCTCATCAATTCTTCTCCTTGAGCGCGAGCGTCCGAGGTCTTTCCACCCATCCACCCTTGCCATCCGGGACTATTTCCACTACGTCCACGCGATCTTCATTGACGCTGACGATTATGCCGTGGTTCTTGCCTAGATAGTTCCCCATCGTCACCCTGTGGACACTGTTCATACCATCGTCCACCAGAGCCCACGCACTACCGTCACGCGTCAATGCGCCAACCATGGTAAAAGACGCGAAGTTGATCGACTCCAGATATTCCTTTTTGCGATTTCCGTCTGGCTTCACCGCTTTTCTAAGCCCCGCCGCGTCCTCGGCAATGGCCGTTACCGGTTTTTCGAAAGGACTACGAATCGCCACAGCGCTGTACTTGAAGGATGGGTACTGGGGAAAAACAGGCAGCGGCTCTATTTGGCCGACCGGCTTACTCCTTGCTTCCTCCATAAAACGCAACAGATCTGCCTGATCACCACCACCACCGCAGCCACCCACCGATATTATCGACAACAGGATCGTCACACCCGCCGCCAGCCTGATTCTCCGCATGGTTTACTCACCCTGCCCTTTGTAGCGGTAGGTTTTCGCCTCGATTTCAAGCACCAAATGATTGCCCTGATCCGCTTTCATGGAAAAATCCTGAAGAGTGACGATTCGCGGCAGCGACGCAACACCACTAACAAAGGTCCCGACGTCGTGATAACCGCCAACTGCGACAATTTTTATTGGCAGCTCGACATAAAACTCCGCAGCCACTTCCGGTTGCAGAGAGATCGTCCGGATATTCAGGCTACTGCCATAGCCAATCTCGGTAATATCTTCGAGCAGACCTGGCACTTCCGTATCAGTAGGCAGCTGCGCTAGCAGCGCCCCAAACGATTTCTCAAGCTCGGCCATCTGGTCGCGGTAGGCGTTGAGATTGGCGGCTTGGAACGCCTTTTCTTGATAGCTAGTGCGTAACTGCTGCTCTTGGGCCTCTGCCATGCCCAAGTTCTCGTATAAACTTTTGACATGGAGGGAGTAACCCAGCCCCAGAATCAATAAAAACGTGATGATCAATACCAGAAGGCGAATGCCAAGGGGCCACACACCAATATTCTGAATATCGAGTTCATTGCGGTCGAAATTCCTTAACTCCAGAGTATCTACCAGCGTCATGGTTTCACCCCAGCGATGGTTTCGGGCTGACGTGCAGTCAGCTTCACCTGTAACTCGAAACGGCTACCTTGCTCGCCGAGTAGATCATTAGCTTCAACCTTGGTGAGCGACGGCTCTTGGAATCTGTCAGAGGCATCCAGTTGGCGCATGAGCGCTGATATGCGGTTGTTCGACTCGGCGTAGCCCACCAGCGAGACAACACCGCTCACCCGCTTCATCTCAATAAACACGACACCATCGGGAGTCACGCGGACGAATTCGTCAAAAACCTGCACAATCTCTGCGCGATTGCCTTGCAAGGCCTGGATCACCTCCATCCGCGCGAGCATTTGCCGACGCCGCTCTTTCAGTTCACTAATCTCTTTTATTTTTTCGTCGAGAACCGCGATCTCGCGCGTCAACAGTTCATTTCTGGCGGTTTGATTTTCGATGCTGCTATTGACCCAGCGTCCCCAAACCAACACCATCAACGCTGCGGAAATCAGCACGACGCCCAGCAGCTGGATAAATTCTTTTTTCTTGCCTTGCCGGTGCGCTTCTCGCCACGGCAGCAAGTTAATCTTGGTCATGGCTATTCGAAACTCCTCAACGCCAACCCCGTCGCTATCATCATCGCCGGAGCGTCCATCGCGAGGGCGACGGCATTCACCTTGCTGCCAACCGTCATATTCGCAAATGGGTTGGCTATGGTCGTCGGCAGCCCAAGTTTCACCTCTACCTCGTCTCGCAGGCCTTCCATTACGGCAACCCCGCCTGCGAGCACCAAGTGATCGACATAGTTGTATTGACTGGAGGAGAAGAAAAACTGGAGGGAACGGGATATCTGCTGAATCAAGGCTTCTTTGAACGGCTCGACGATCTCGGTCTGGTAATCTTCAGGCAAGCCACCCTTTTTCTTGGCAAGCCCAGCCTCCTCGACCGACAAGCCGTACCTGCGCTGAATCTCCTCCGTCACCTGCCGGCCACCGAAGAGCTGTTCTCGCGTGTACAGCGTTTTTCCATCGACCAGCACGCTGAGCGTGAGCATCGTGGCACCAATGTCAGCGACAGCCACGACCTGGTCGCCCATTTCTTCCAATTGCTCATTGATCAGACGAAAAGCGCGCTCCACGGCGAACACTTCGACATCGGCTATTTTGGGGTTCAACCCCCCAAGCACCAATGCCTCGACACGCAAATCAACGTTTTCCCGTCGACACGCCGCCAGTAGTACATCGACATGTTCAGCATTGGTGGCCGATGGGCCGATGACCTCAAAATCGAGTGCGACTTCGTCCAGCGGATAGGGGATGTATTGATCGGCCTCGACGGCAATCTGCGACTCCATCCCCTGCGCGCTGAGATCGGCCGGCATTTCGATGACTTTGGTGATTACCGCAGAGCCCGGCACCGCGACGGCGACATCTTTCGTTCTGGTTTTCGCCTGACTGACAACCTTGCGGATAACATCGCTAAGCGCATTGATATCATTTATATTTTTTTCAACAACAGCATTTGGCGGGAGCGGCCTGACGAAATAACTTTCGACCTTGTAGTGATTGCCGCTGCGACTCAATTCAAGCAATTTCACAGTGGACGACGAAATATCCAGACCAATCACTGGCGAGGTTTTTTTGCCCACAAAACTAAAAAATGCCATTTTTGTTTGCAATCCCTTGGTTGTGGCATGCCCGCTATAAACTACTCTAACTAAATACAGCAACTTTGCAAGTATAGAATATCAATATCTTCACTCTATAATGACCGGCCAAAATCGGCCGACCACGACCCTTCATGGCCCTATGACGATTCTCCTGCGCTTTTTCCGCCTGTGCGGCCACCTCGTCCTCCCGGTTGCCGGTGGGATGCTTATCGTCACGGCGAGCCTTTACCTTTACCTCAGCCCCAAATTACCGTCCGTGGAAACATTGCGCACGGTGAGATTGCAGATTCCCCTTAGAATCTATTCGCGAGATTCGCAACTACTCGGCGAATTCGGCGAAAAGCGGCGGACGCCGGTCACTTTCGAGCAAATTCCTCCCTTATTTATCAGTGCTCTGTTGGCGGCCGAAGACGACAATTTTTATTCTCACATTGGCGTCGATATCAAAGGGCTATTGCGCGCCACCGTCGAGCTGATGAAAACCGGCCGGATCCAAAGCGGCGGCAGCACCATCACCATGCAACTGGCGCGGAATTTCTTTCTGAGCCGAGAGCAAAGCTTTGTCCGCAAATTCAACGAGATTTTGTTGGCCCTGCGCATTGATGGCAAATTGAGCAAGGAAGAGATTCTCACCCTCTATTCAAACCTTATCTATCTCGGCAATCGCGCCTACGGTATTCAGGCCGCAGCGCAAGCCTACTATGGCAAGCCAATTCAAGAGTTATCGCTTGAGCAGCTGGCGATGATTGCGGGCCTACCCAAGGCACCTTCCGCCTTTAATCCCATCGCCAACCCCGCCCGCGCGGAAGAGCGACGCAACTGGATTCTCGGGCGCATGCTGAAGCTCGGCTATATCGATACAGGCAATTACGATCAAGCCATAAAAACGCCGGTCAACACCAACCACCCAACACCCAAAGGCAACATCAATATTCCCTATGTCGCCGAAATGGCCCGTCAGCAAACCATTGAACTCGTCGGCCTAGATGCCTATAGCGAAGGGCTTTCGGTGACCACCACTCTGGACACCCATTTGCAAGGCGTGGCTCAGCAGGCCGTGCAAAACGGTTTGCTCTCCTACGATCAGCGTCACGGTTACCGCGGCGCGGAAAAAAGCATTCCTGATCAACAGGACTGGTCGCCAACACTGCGGTCGATGCCGAACCTAGGCGGTTTGGAGCCAGCGATCATTACCAAGGTCGGCGATCAGCAGCTCGAGATATTGCTTGCCGATGGCACCACCGGGTCACTGCCCTGGAACGCCGGACTCGCCAACTTGCGGCTTTACATTGATGAGAACAGCCGCAGCGCCGCCATCAACACGGCCTCCTCGCAATTTAAAGTGGGGGATCTGATCCGGATCGTCCGCGGCAATGATGGCTGGCGCATCGCCCAGGTACCGAGCGCACAGGCGGCGCTCGTCGCTCTCGACCCTAGC
Organism: Porticoccaceae bacterium; assembly: GCA_051306415.1. GTDB lineage: Bacteria > Pseudomonadota > Gammaproteobacteria > Pseudomonadales > Porticoccaceae > CBDDRG01. The sequence goes on along the minus strand of JBPPNE010000146.1, from coordinate 14,439 downwards.
AACGGCGCGATTCGTGCTCTGGTCGGCGGTTTTGATTTCGCCCAAAGTCATTTCAATCGCGCCACCCAGGCCAAGCGTCAGCCCGGCTCAAACTTCAAACCCTTTCTATACAGTATCGCCCTGCAACGGGGATTCACCCCCGCCAGCATCGTCTATGACACCCCCGTTGTATTCGGGGATTCGTCACTCGACAAAGTCTGGCGACCGGAAAACGACAACGGCAGGTTCTACGGCCCTATCAGTCTGCGCAAGGCACTGTATCTTTCTCGCAACATGGTCTCCATTCGACTCATGCGCAGCATCGGCGTCAATAGAGCCATCAAGGGGATCGCCAAGTTCGGCTTCAATAGTGACGAGCTGCCACGGAACCTGTCTCTCGCCCTCGGCAGCCACGCACTGACACCGCTGGAAATTGTCACCGGCTACGCCGCCTTCGCCAATGGTGGGTACAAAATTGAGCCTTTCCTGATCGAGCAGATCGTCGATCGGGACGGGAAAATCATCTTTCGCGCCCACCCGCCAACGGTGTGCCTTGACTGCGAAAATCCAGCCGTAGTCACTGGCGTCAGCACCCCTCCAGTGATAGATGCATCAGCAACCGCCGCCCAACCAGCAGCGGCCCCAGAAAGCAGTAACCCGCCCGCCACGATCGATACTCGCCCGCCAACCGCACAACGCATCATGGACGCGGGTACGGCCTACATGATGGATAGCCTGCTGAAGGACGTCATCCGCAAAGGCACTGGCAGAAAAGCCCTTGCACTCAAGCGCGGCGATATCGCCGGCAAAACGGGCACCACCAACGGGCCTCGCGATGCCTGGTTTTCGGGTTACAACCCCAAATTGGTCACCACCGTGTGGCTGGGCATGGACAACAGCCAGATCATCGGCCGGGGCGAGTATGGCGGCGTCGCCGCACTGCCCATCTGGATGGAATTCATGGCCGAAGCGCTCAGGGACACGCCCGAATCCTATTTCCTTGAGCCCGAGGACATAGTCTCGGTGCGCATCGATCCCGGCACGGGTCTGCGGGCACAGCCAGGGCGGACTGACGCCACCTTCGAATTATTCCGGGCCAACCGCCCACCACCGCTGGAAACCCGCGCCAGCGAAGTCCCCGGCAGCACCACTGCCGTACCAGAAGATATTTTCTAGCATTGCTCCGCTAACCCAGCGCCGCGCTGACAGCTATCCTGGACAGCGCGGAATCAGACAGCGGCCTGATCGAGGAGAAACTCCGACCAGGGGAAGCTCCAGTCTCCGATAACGTAGAAATTCGGGTTCAACAAGTCAGCTTTGGTGTTGTAGCGCAGCGGCACTAACCGATGGTCCACCACCACACCGCCAGCGGCCTCGACCACCGCCTGCGCAGCAGCCGTGTCCCACTCAGCGGTCGGCGCGAGACGAGGGTAGAGATCGGCGCGGCCCTCGGCCACCAGGCACAATTTGAGAGAGCTACCCATATTGCAGGTTTCCACCCTGCCGAGTCGGTCGGACACCCGTGCCAGCAGATCCGCCACCGCATCGGCGCCATGACTACGGCTTGCGACAACGGCCACCGGCAGCCCCTCTGCGTCTCTGCTCGCCATCGTCCGCGTGCGGATAGCTTGCCGCTCACCGGCCTGGATTCTCATCGCACCAACATCACGAAGGCCCGCATAGGTAACACCTCTCACCGGCACATGGACAATCCCGAGGATCGGCACATGGTTTTCCACCAGCGCAATGTTGACCGTAAATTCGCCGTTGCGCTTGACGAACTCCTTGGTGCCATCCAGCGGATCGACTAGCCAATAGCGGGCCCAGCGACTGCGTTCGGCAAATGCCGGCACCGCTGATTCTTCCGATAGCACGGGGACTCCGGCGAGCAGGGATTGCAAACCCAGAACCAGGATGGCGTGAGCGGCGAGATCTGCCGCGGTCACCGGAGACTCATCGCCTTTGGTAGTCACCTCGAAATCGTCGCCGTCATAGACCTTGAGGATTGCCGCGGCCGCCAGCTCGGCGAGTTCAATTACCTTGTCAAGAAGTACCAAATCCACGCTCATGGGCTTTTGCCTCTCCCTTCATTAACCTCTCACTGCATTACCTCACGCGACTTCACGCGAAGCCATCGCGAACCATAAAAAGAGCGGCAATGGACAGACTGTCGGTGACGTCCGTGCGGGTCACCAGTTCACCAAGCCGCGCCAAGGGCCAGGTCATCACCTCGATGGGCTCAGGCTCGTCGCCGGGTAGCGAGGCCGCATACAGATCCTCCGCAATAACCACATCGACACAGCGCTCCATGTAGGATGGCACCAAATAAAGGCTTTTCGCATAGCGCAAGCACCGCGCCCCGTAACCCGCCTCTTCCATCAACTCGCGATTGGCGGCACCTAGGTTGTCTTCACCGGGATCGATCGCACCCTTGGGCAAGCCCCACTGGTAATCGTTCATGCCGGCGCTGTACTCGCGAACCAATACCACAGACTTGTCGCTGGTGAGCGCCACCACCACCACGGCGCCGTAACCGAATGACCGCAAACACTCGTAGGTGCGCTCAACGCCATTGGAGAAGCGCAACTCAAGCTGCTCCACCTGAAACAGACGGGTCTGCGCAATGCGTTTGCGCTTGAGTATTTTCGGGCGCTTCATTATTTCCGGGGGCACTTCATTGTTTCCAGGTTAGTGGGCATACTCCTGCGCCTCGAAGAAATAATCGCCGGGCATTATTGACCATGATCGACTGGAGCGCTATCGATACAGTTCTGCTGGATATGGATGGGACTTTGCTGGACCTGCACTTCGACAACCACTTCTGGCGCCACCACCTACCCCAGCGCTATGCCGAGCACCACGGGATCGATGTCAACCTGGCTATCGCGGATCTTTACAGCCGCTTCGAGGCTCGACGTCAGACCATCGAGTGGTACTGCACCGAATTTTGGTCGGCAGAACTCGAGGTAGACATTTGCGCCCTCAAGCGGGAAGTCCAGCACCTGATCGCGGAGCGCCCTGGAGTACGGGACTTCCTTCACGCACTTGGAGCCAAGGCACGCACACGCATACTGATTACCAACGCCCATCGCCACAGCCTTGAGTTGAAGTTGGCGCGAACCGGTATCGACAACCTTCTCGACCAGCTGGTCTCCTCCCACGATTACGGCATCCCGAAAGAATCTCCGGCATTCTGGCACCGCCTCGCTCAGGACGTAGACTTCGACCCCGCCCGCACATTGTTCATCGACGACACGGAGTCCGTTCTAGTGGCGGCACGCGACTACGGTGTCCGCCATCTGATTTGTGTCCGTCAACCGGACAGTCGGGCAGCAGCGAGAACGGAACTCATATTCCCGGCCATCGACCATTTCGACGACCTGCTCCCGGTAGGATAACGAGGACGAATCGCGATGGAGCGGATGCGCGTCGACAAATGGCTGTGGGCAGCCCGATTCTTCAAAACCCGCAGCCTCGCCAAAGCTGCGATCGAAGGCGGCAAGGTGCGGATCGACGGCCAACGCGCCAAACCCAGCCGGGAAATTGCCGCCAACATGACCCTGACCGTCCGCCAGGGCTGGCAAGAGCGGGAAGTCATCGTCATGGAGCTATCCGAACAGCGTCGCGGCGCTCCCGAAGCTGCGCTGCTCTACCGGGAGACACCGCAAAGTATCCAACGGCGGGAAAAGGAAGCCGCCGAACGCAAGGCCGCCCATGCGGGACAGGTTTCTCCCGAACATCGCCCGACCAAGAGGCAGCGCCGCCAGTTCGAGCACTTTCGCCAGCGCGATCTACCCTGACGCGAGCCGCTACCGGGGGCCGACTTCGATCGAGATGCCCACCCGCCAGCCAACGGCAGCAAAGTTCACAGACGTTGCCTCGCTTTACCGCGGTTATGCTGGACAGGCGCAGCCCTGTTCCGTAAATTTCGCTGTCATTCCCAATGTCCTAACCCATGGCCAATCCCGACCAAGACACCCTGCACCGATTCCTCTTCGACGACAGCGACATTCGCGGAGAGATTATCTCGCTAACCGAGACCTACCGGGCAGTGCTCGCCGAACATCGGTATCCAGCGTCCGTCCGCACCCTCATCGGCGAGTTTCTCGCCGCCGCCGCGCTAGTCAGCGCCGCTCTCAAGTTCAACGGCACCCTGACTTTGCAGGCGCGCGGCAACGGCCGGCTCGCGCTGATCATGGCCGACTGCACCGGCCAGCAGAATCTGCGTGCAATCGCATCGTTCCGGGATAGCGACCATTGCCGCGACCACGACATCCGCAAACTTATCGGTGAAGGCTATCTCGCCATTACCCTCGATCCGGTCGTGGGGCAGCGCTATCAGGGTATCGTCCCTCTCGATCACCCAAAGCTGGCCAACTGCCTCATCGACTATTTCGAACGCTCGGTGCAATTGCCCACCCGAATCTGGCTCAGCGCCGACGGCAATCAGGCCGGCGGTCTGTTCCTGCATGCGCTACCGGTACAGCTACAGACCCTTGAATCGCGGCAGTCCAGCCTGGACGAGCTGAGCTGCCTGGCCGACAGCCTCAGTCGGCAAGAGCAGACACAACTGAACCACGGCGACCAGCTACATCGGTTATTTCACGCCTACCCACTGCGTCTGTTCGCCCCGGCAACGCTCAAATTTGCCTGCACTTGCTCGCGCCAGCGCACTGCCAACATGTTGATTTCGCTGGGCGAAGCGGAGATTTCACGGCTGCTCGCAGACACCGGCAAGGTGGCAGTACAGTGCGAATTTTGCCTCCATGAGTACCGGTTTACGCCGGCAGAAGCCCAAGCGCTCTTCGTCGCCACCGCCACCAAGCTCCACTGAGCCTATCGGATTCCCGGCGTCCGCACCCACTCTTCGCGGTTCAGGCCTCTTCATGATACGATAGGCGGCCACATTTTGTATGACTTCAAACAGTAGAATGACTTCTTCACAGGATTGGCACTGATGACCCAAATTGAAAATTCCGCGGTGCAAGTCCACACCGATCTGAGCACCGCCGAACTGATCGAACTGGCCGTTCAGCGCAAGGAGGGCGTACTCACCGACACCGGCGCACTACTCACCACTACCGGCCGCCACACTGGACGCTCACCCGCCGACCGCTTCATCGTCGACGAACCCAGCACCACCGATGCCATCGAGTGGGGATCCGTCAACCGGTCGTTCCCCCAGGACAAATTTCACCCTCTCTGGGAGCGCGTCGAGGCCCATGTCATGGGTACCAATCACTTTGTCACCCACGTCCATGTTGGCCAGGATCCCGAGCACTACATCCCGATCCGGGTAATCACCGAAACCGCTTGGCATTGCCTGTTTGCGCGGACAATGTTCATCCGCCCGGAAAAATTCAATCCCGCCGGCAAGGAGCGCTGGAAGGTGTTGCACGCCGCCAATTTTGTCTGCAATCCCAAGCGGGACGGTGTCAACAGCGAGGGCGCCGTCATCATCAACTTCGCCCAGCGCAAGGTGTTGATCGCCGGCATGAAATACGCCGGGGAGCTCAAGAAAAGCATGTTTTCCGTGCAGAACTTCCTGTTACCGGAAAAGGATGTGATGCCGATGCACTGTGCCGCCAATGTTGGCAAGGACGGCGACGTCGCACTGTTTTTCGGCCTGTCCGGCACCGGCAAGACCACCCTGTCCGCCGACCCAGAACGCTACCTGATCGGCGATGACGAACACGGCTGGGCCAGGGGCTCGGTGTTCAACCTCGAAGGCGGTTGCTACGCCAAGACCATCAACCTGAGCCGCAAAAACGAGCCGGTAATCTGGGATGCCATCCGCTTCGGCGCCATTGTCGAAAACGTGGTGGTCGACAACAACCGCAGCGCCGACTATGACGACACCCGCCTGACCGAAAATGGTCGCTGCTGCTACCCCATCGAGCACGTCGACAAACGTTCGCCGCAAAACCGCGCCGGCGAACCCAGGAACATTCTATTTCTTACCTGCGATGTCAGCGGCGTCCTGCCACCGGTTGCCCTGCTATCCAAGGAAGCCGCCGCCTATCACTTTCTCAGCGGCTACACCGCGCGAGTGGGTTCCACCGAACTCGGTGCCAAGGCCGGGATCAATCCGACATTTTCGACCTGTTTCGGAGCGCCCTTCATGCCGCGCCCGGCGTCGGTCTACGCGGAATTGCTGATGAAGCGGATCGAGGATTTCGGCAGCCGGGTATACCTGGTCAACACCGGCTGGACCGGCGGATCCGGTGGCGACGGCGGCAAAGGCCGGCGCTTTCCGATCCCGGTCACCCGCGCAATCGTCGCCGCGATTCAGAGTGGCACCTTGGACAACACGCCCAAGGTGCGGCTACCCCTGCTGAACCTGGATATCCCGATAAAAATCGACGGCGTAGATGACAAATACCTCGACCCACGCCTGGCCTGGGGTGATACAGGTGCCTACCAGGAACAGGCGACCAGGCTTTCCCGACTGTTTATCGAAAACTTCAAGAAGTTCGATGTCGCTAACACCGTCGTTGACGCTGGCCCGCAATTGCCTGCATCCACGGGCGATAGGGGATAGGGGTAGAAACGCTGCGTTGCCGGCAATGGCCAAGAATGGCCGGGCAAAAGAAAGGGCGCTTGTCTGCGCCCTTTCTTTTGCCGAGAACCCCTGTCACTACTCCTGTCACCGGCTAATCCAAGGCTCTTCGTTGACGCCTCTAAGCCAGCCAGCGATTATCCAACGCACGCTGGACCAACGCGAAGGCACTGCTCGACACCGAGGCGATAGTAGTCATGGCTTTTTCCGGGCTCTCCCATATCCGCCATTAAAGCCGCGAGCTCAGCATAGGTCTCCAGTCGCGGCGACAGTCGCAGTGATTGCTCCAGGTATTCGCGGGCCTTGCCCCACAACTGGTTGCGCTTACACAACCTGCCCAGGGTTAGCAACAGCTCAGCGCTATCGGGCCACTGCCGATTCCAGGCTTCAGCAACGACTAGTTGCTGACGGCTGTCCACACCTCCCAGTTGGCCGTAAAGCAATATCAGCTCGGCGTCCCAATACTGGTTCAGATGTCGCCGGAGCTCCTTGTCCGCGCGATCAGCTTGCCCTCCTTTATGCAGCAATTCGGCATACGCGGCGACTACCCTGGGCAGATGGCGGACGGCTTTCGGAACCCGTTTCCAGACTCCCTCCAACTGCCCGCCAGCAACCTGCCCCACCCCATCACCACCCGCGCCCCTGAGTAAACCAGCGTAAATCTCCGCTTCCAGAGCCCGCATTTGATCCCCGCTATAAACCTTGGCCGAGCGCAATGCCGGCAGTAGCTGTTCGAGACTGAGCCAGTCGCCCCTATCTCGATAGATCTGTTCGATCAGGCCGAGCGACGGTGGATGACCTGGCAACCGCACCTGGATTTGGCGCAAGCACACCAGTGCAGCCTGCGCCTGTCCCTCCGCAATGAGCATTTTGCCCTCCGTCAGCAGGCTGGCAATGCCACCGCCACCACTTTCATCGGCCTTTGCGAGCAGCGCACGCACCGCCGTCCAGTCCCTCAATTCGGCGGCAGCGGCAGCGGCTGCCCAATAGTTGATGTGTGGGATATCCGATCTCCCGGCGCCTCTTTCCAAGGTGCGCCGCGCCCGCTCCCACCGCGCCTCGAAAAACTCGGTCAGCCCACGGACGGTACGCGCCCGATACCGAACTGGCCCCATTTGCCGAGCACTCTGCCCCCTACCCACAGCGCGCTTTATCCAGCGCCGATAAAACCATGCGAGCGCGCGCCATAGCTGCACCAGGATCAGCACCACCAGCACCGCCATCCAGAGACTGAGCTGAATCATCTGGCCGCCGACCGCGATCAGGATGAAGCCGTTTTCCCGCGCCATCAGCCAATACAGTAGCCCGCCGCCCAGGAGCGCCAATGCCGTTAGGAAAAATGCTCGCCTCATCGAGCGCCGTCCTCCGGCGCGGCCGGGGCAGGGCGATCCCGCGGGTGGCGGAGATCGATATAGTCTCGCAACGCGGCGAGGGAGCGCGAAATGTCCGGCAGCTTTTGAACCACTGACTCAGCCTTGAGAAGCGCCAGCTGATTGGCGACAACTTCCGCATCAGCATTCATGCTGAAGTAGGTTCGCAGCCAGTTTTCGGCTTTTTCCAGACTGGCCGTGTAGATCTCCTGCTCCTCCCGCAACAGGGACAACTGCGCCTGTTCAATGCTTAGGCGCACATTGTGTTTCAGGTAAACGTCCTGATCCGGTGTCAGCAGGGGTTCCAGCGGTTTATCCAGGCTTTTGACCCGAAAATGCTCGGCGCCGAAGCGCCGCAAAGCCACCATTGCGTTAGCTGCCAGTTGACGATACCAGGGTACAGTTCCGGCAGACTCGTTTTCCTCCTCCACCGGCTCAGCGGTGCCAACTTGGAGATCGGCAAATTCGGTGGGCTGTAACTGCATGACAACGTCCGCGAGAGCCGCCAGACGGAGAAAAAGCCCCTCGCGATCCGTACCGCCGGTAAGGCGGAGCGCCGTGAGCTCCTCGGACAGCGCCTGGCGCACCGGAAACAGTCTCGCGTCATCCATGCCACCGATAATGTCGTCGACCGCGGACATCAACCCCAGGGCCCCCTTGCTCTGGCGTTCAGTGAGTAGGCGCTGATTGGCAAGGCGAAGCAGATACTCCGCCTCGGCGAGCAACCAGTCATCTGCGCTGGTAGTGGAGATATCGTCCAATCGCTTAGCCTGGACATTGAACTGGCTCGCGAAATCACCACGTAGATGTTCGAGCTCGGCGGTCAATTGCAGGCGAGCAGCGCGCTCTTCTTCGAGTTGACGGCCGACGCTGGCCAGCGCCACCGCCTGCTGCGTCTGTGCTTCCGCCAGGCGAGGGATCTGCTGTTCGAGCCAGCGCCAACCGAGAAAACCCGCTGCCGCCAATCCACCAGCGACGACGACCAACAACAGGAAGATCAACCACCCGGAACCCCGCCGCGGCTCTTTTTTTTGCACGGCCGCCGCTGACTGGCCGATGTCCAGGCTACCTATGCCCGTTGGCGTATCAGGCGATTGCCGCATGCTGTCCTCCCGCATATCCACAAACCTTACCCTGCCGGTTTACCGTTCAACGGGAGTTGCACCGGATAATCCAGTCAGATTCCCCGGTCAAATTTCAGTGTACCAGCGTCCGCAGGCGGCGACCATGTGTTCGGGGAGTGCGCTCACCGCGACGATGACGCGCGTAAAACCCAAAACCTGAGCACGACCAGCAACCCGCTGGCTCGGCACCAATACGGGCAGCGATTGCAGCGGAGCTAACCCGCGGTCAGCGACCACCGCGACCAGTGCATCCAATAGTTCGGCGCTATGCACCACGATGATGAGTCGATCCGGTTTGCTGATCAGTGCGGCGATATCGTCGCCGCGACTACGATCAGTCACCCGCTGATAGAGCTCGCAGCAATCTACCCGGGCACCTCTGTCAACCAAGCCCTGTCGCAGCAGATCCCGCCCGCCCTGACCACGCAAGATCAGCACCCGCTGGTCGGTGACACCGGCAAGCTGGGGCAGCGCCAACACGCCTTCACTGGTGGCCTCCGCCGGGCAGATCACCTCGACGCCACTCGCCCGCAGGAGCTCCGCCGTGGTCGCACCCACGGCAAAGTAGTCAAGATTGACGGGCATCCGCGGCCAATGGCGACTGAGCCGTTTGACGCCGAGACTAGCTGCGTGGCGGCTCAGAAAAATGGCCTTGTCGTAGCGCGCGAGACCTTGCATCGCGGCTTCAATGGCGGCATCGTCATCCGCTGCGGGTTCAATTCGCATTACCGGCAACTGGAATACCGTTCCACCCAGCGCGGTAATGCCGCTGGCGAAGGGGTCCTGCCAGCGGCGCGGGCGCACCACCAGCACCCGCAGACCGGCTAGCACCTGGCTCACGGCCTTAACCCTGGATTCACTGGTGCTGGATTCACTGGTAATAGAGTGCGGCGAGAATCCGTCCAGCACCCCGGGCAAGCAAACGCTCCGCGAGCGCTTGCCCGAGCGCCTCGGCATCGTCACCACGACCACGGATATCCTCGCGCAAGATCTGCCGCCCGTCGGGAGACCCCACTAGAGCGCGCAGATGCATTTGACCACCCGCATCAAGCTCGGCATAGCAGGCGACAGGGACCTGGCAGCCCCCGTTCAGGGACCGATTGAGAGCGCGCTCGGCACCCACGCAGAGCGCGCTAGGGCGATGGTGAAGCGGAGCGATCAATGCGCGGATGCGGCTATCGTCGGCGCGGCATTCGATACCCAGAGCGCCCTGACCACCGGATGGCAACGAGACGGCAACGGGCAATTGCTCGCCGATGCGCGCCGCCATTCCCAACCGTATCAAGCCCGCCGCGGCGAGGATAATGGCGTCGTACTCGCCGCGATCAAGCCGCGCCAACCGGGTGTTGACGTTGCCGCGCAACTCAGTGATCCGCAATTCGGGATAGCTGGCCCGCAGCTGGCATTGGCGGCGCAAGCTGGAGGTGCCGACACAACCGCCCGTGGGCAGATCCGCCAGACTGCCGTAGCGATTGGAGACAAAGGCATCGCGGGGGTCTTCGCGAGCGCAAATCACCGCCAGTTCCAGGCCCGCGGGAAACTCGACGGGGACATCTTTCATCGAATGCACCGCGATATCGGCGCGGCCATCGATCAGCGCCGCTTCCAACTCTTTGACGAACAACCCCTTGCCGCCGACCTTGGCGAGGGGCGCGCCGAGCAGTTTGTCGCCCTGCGTCGAGAAACCGAGGATCTCAATGGCGATGCCAGGATGACAGGCCTGAAGGACATCGCGGACATGGTGCGCCTGCCACAGAGCCAGCGGGCTTTTGCGCGTTGCGATGCGAATAACCGGGGCGCTGGCAGCGGAACCCATTGCACTTGTTCCATCAGGCGGTGGAGACTGTGGCGGCGAAGCTCCGCAATAGAAGCTCCGCAATGATAGCAGATCACCGGCAACTCACCGGGCAGGCCTGTGCAGGGGCGCAGATTACAGCTGTTGCAGCAGTTTGCGCAGCTGTGAGATATGGCGACGGCTTACCTGGGGCTTGATATCCAAACCATCGAGCTGGACAAAGCATTGCCCCTCATGGTCTCGCTCAATACCTTCGATGTGGTTGATCGCCACCAGCGCATTGCGGTGGACGCGAATGAAGCGGCCGTCGAACTCCTCCTCCAACTCCTTCAGGGTTTCGTCGAGCAGTGCCTCACCACCGTCGTGGTAGGCCGTCACGTATTTGTGGTCGGCCTGGAACAGGCGCACTTCGACCACCGGCACCAAGGCAATACCGCGGCGATTTTTCGCCGCGATATGGGAGCGCCCGCCGAGCAGAAAACCCGACGACTGCTGCAACTCAGCGAGTTGCGCCTTGTTGATCCGGCGGGTCCGATTCAGCGCCGCCGCCAGATCTTCGCGCTTGACCGGTTTCAACAGATAACCGGTCGCCTCGGAAGAGAAAGCGTCCACCGCGTAGTCGCCGTAGGCGGTGCAGAAAATCACTGCCGGTGGCGGATTCAGCTCGGCCAGGTGTTGTGCCGCCGCCAGCCCGTCCATTCCCGGCATGCGCACGTCCATGAAGACCACATCGGGACCGATGTCCTTGGCCGCCCGGATCGCCTCTTGGCCGCTACCGGCCTGACCGACAATGCGGAAACCACCCAGTGCCAGAATCATCCTTGCCAGACGCTCTCTCGCAAGCGGTTCGTCATCCACGATCAGTACGTTCATCCCTGCCTCTCTCTGTCCTATTTGACGCTCATCAGCGGGTAGCTGATACAGGTAACATACCTGCCTTCCTGTACAGATGAACTCACCGACGCACTGGGGCCAAAGTGCGCCTGCAGTCGCAGCCGCACGTTCTCCATCGCCATTTTGGTGCCTTTGTTGTACTGCATGCGCGGATAGATCGGGTTGCGCACCGCGATCTCGATACGATCCTTGACGCGCTTCACCTTGACATCAATCTCTCCACCCTTCGGCAATAGCTGGATGCCGTGATAAACCGCATTCTCGAGCACAGGTTGCAGCGATAGACAGGGAATCTGGGCGCCGGCACCGTAGTCGCCGATCTCCCAGACCGTTCGCAGGCGATCACCCAGCCGGAGTTTTTCCAGCTCTAGATAGCTGCGGCACAGAGCCAGCTCCTCACGTAGCGGAACCAGGGTTTGCGAGTCGGCCAACGCGCGCCGGAACAAATCGGACAAGTCCTCGACTACCCGCTCCGCCTTCTCCGGATCCGAGCCAATCAGACTCGCGACCATGTTCATGCTATTGAACAAAAAATGCGGGCGAATCCGCGATTGCAATGCCTGGATGCGGGCTTCGAGCTCGGCGCGCTGCTGAATCCGCAGTTCTTGTTGCAGCAAAAGATAGCGCAGCAGTATCCCGGCGGGGATCGCCGCCAACAGGACGTGCTCCCCCACTCGCCAGGGGTCGAAGAACCCTCCGGACCGGCCGAGGGCCAACAATTGCTCGGCGACAGCGCTGCACAAAAAAGCCGTCAGCAGTATTAGGCCGTAGCTGATCAGGGCGCTGGATACTCGCGACAGACCAGCCAACAACGGGTTGATCTGGCACAACACCAAAGCACTCGCCAGGGCGATCACCAGTGCCATCATGGATACTTTGCCGAGCGCGACCCAGTCGAATTGAACCAGCCCACTCTGGGCGACGACGATGAGGATCGATAACAGCGCTGACAGCATGATTATTCCCAAAACGCCTTCACCACGACACAAATCCGGCAGGAAATAATCCGCCTCGTTTAGCGTGATGCGCCGGGGCGGCGGGAATAGCCAAGCTTTCCAGTCCATGGGCGTGGTTCCTCAGGTCGCGTGTGCGTTCGATTCGCTATAATGCGCACTGCACGCCAGCGAATCCCGATTCCCGCGCCTGAAACAACGCCCCCGGAATGCACCATGAGCGACAAGAAAATTACCAATCCGGCCTGGGGTGGGCGCTTCAGCGAAGCCCCGGATGCCTTTGTCGCCCGCTTCACCGCCTCGGTGAACTTTGACCGGCGCCTGTACCGGCAGGATATTCAGGGCTCTCTCGCCCATGCCGCCATGCTTACCAAAATCGGGGTACTCCACGACGCGGAACTGCAGCTGATCCAGACCGGCATGGCGGAAATCCTCGCCGAGATCGAAGCCGGCGCGTTTCAATGGCGAGAAGACCTCGAAGACGTCCACATGAACATCGAAGCCGCCCTGACCGCAAAAATCGGCATCGCCGGCAAGAAGCTGCACACCGGGCGATCCCGCAACGACCAAGTAGCCACCGACGTGCGCCTGTGGCTGCGCGACGAAATCGCCGTTGTCAGCGCCGAACTGACCCGCCTGCAATGGGGGCTGCTGGATCTCGCCGAGCGCAACGCGGCCACTGTCATGCCCGGTTTCACCCACCTGCAAACAGCCCAGCCGGTGACCTTCGGCCATCACCTGATGGCCTGGTTCGAAATGCTCGAGCGCGACCACGGCCGCCTGCTCGATTGCCGCAAGCGGCTCAACCAGTCGCCACTGGGCGCCGCCGCCCTGGCGGGCACCAGCTATCCCATCGATCGCGCCTACAGTGCCAGGCTGCTCGGTTTTGACCGCCCGAGCGAGAACTCCCTCGATGCGGTCAGCGACCGGGATTTCGCGATTGAGTTCTGCGCCTTTGCCAGCTTGTTGATGGTTCATTTGTCCAGGGCTTCGGAGGAGTTGATCCTGTGGGCATCCGCCCAGTACCAGTTTATCGACCTGCCCGACCGTTTCTGTACCGGGTCTTCGATAATGCCGCAAAAGAAGAACCCCGATGTCCCTGAATTGGTGCGCGGCAAGACCGGGCGCGTCCACGGCGATCTGGTCAGCTTGCTAACGCTGATGAAAGCCCAGCCTCTGGCCTACAACAAGGACAATCAGGAAGATAAGGAGCCTCTGTTCGACGCTGCGGATACCGTGCGCGACTGCCTGCGCGCGTTCGCCGACATGGTCCCCGCAATTGAAGTAAAGGCGGACAACATGCAGGCGGCAGCGCGCCGCGGGTACGCCACCGCGACGGACCTCGCCGACTACCTGGTCCGCAAGGGCATCGCCTTTCGCGATGCCCATGAAATCGTCGGTAAGGCTGTTGCGGAAGGGATCCGTCGGGACAAGGATTTGGCTGAAATGGAGCTGTCCGAGCTACAGCAATTCTGTCCGGGAATCACCGCGGACGTTTTCGCCATACTCACCCTCACTGGGTCTATTGCGGCACGCGACCATATCGGCGGTACTGCCCCCACCCAGGTGAGGGCAGCAATTGACCGCGCACGCGCTGGGCTTGCGGCCAGGAAAATATAACTCTTTGTTTTAAGGGTCTTCCCCAATCATGATGGGTAGATTAGCCTGCTGCCCATCAGAGATACACAGCTGTACAGCCAGATATTGGGCATCGCGAAGCCGTGGAAGGTGACCGGAGTGGAGGTCTCGCTGGCCGGATGAGAGG
>JBPPNE010000145.1:0-16214 GCA_051306415.1 Porticoccaceae bacterium | reverse complement strand
ACCTTGGTCATTGCCAGGGTTTCGATGGCGCCGAACTGACTGAAGTCGATGGGCGGTACGGACGGAATCGCCGCGCCGGAGCGGGCGGGCGCCGCCATCGCCTGCTTGACGAAGGCCTGGACATCCTCCTTCAGCAGGCGGCTGCGGGGGCCACTGCCCTTGACCTCACTCAGATCGACACCGAGCTCGCGGGCCAGATGACGAACGGCGGGACCGGCGTAGATATCCGCCGCAACCGCAGACTCAGGTTCAAGAGCGTCCGACGCCGCCGGCGCCAGGGTTGGAGTAGCCACTGACGCTGGCGATGAAGCAGGCGGCGGCACGGTGGCCGCCGTCATCTCGGGTGCTGACGGCGCTGAAGTTTTATCCGTCCGCTTGGATAGGTCCGCGCGCTCCACTTTTTCCGCTTGGGCCGATTGAGCGGCCTTCTGGTCGCTCGCAGTGCTCACAGTCCGCGCGGCGCCGGCGACAATTTCCAGTTCGAGGATGGGAGCGCCGGCTTTCTTGAATTTGTCTCCCTCCTTCACCAGTATCTTCACCACCTTGCCGGCATAGGGCGCTGGCAGCTCCATCGCCGCCTTCTCGGATTCGAGCACAACCAGGGTTTGCTCGAATTCGATGGTGTCACCGACGGCGATGGGGATTTCGATCACTTCGACTTCTTCCGCGCCGCCCAGATCCGGCACCCGGATAATTTCAATTGCCACTGTCTGCCTCAATCTGCTGGTCAGAACTCTATTTGCTGGTCAGGAAAGGTTGGGATCACAGGCTCAGGGGATTCGCTTTGTCAGGGTTGATACCCAGGGACGCGATCGCCTTGGCCACGGTTTCCGCCGGGATCTCGCCACGCTGCGCCAAGGCATAAAGCGCGGTCACGGCAATATGATGGCGATCCACCTCGAAAAATTCACGCAGCTTGGCGCGGGTATCACTGCGACCGAAGCCGTCGGTGCCGAGCACATGAAAGTCGCCGGGCACGAAGGCGCGCAATTGTTCGCAGTAGGTCTTGACGTAGTCGGTCGCCACCACGACCGGGCCCTGACGTCCGCTTAGCTGGGCTGTCAGATAAGGTATCCGCGGCTTCGCGGTGGGATGCAGGCGATTCCAGCGCTGCGCGGCCTGACCGTCGCGGGCGAGTTCGTTGACGCTGGTCAGGCTCCAGATGTCGGCGCTGATCTGGAATTGCTCGCGCAAAATATCCGCGGCTGCACGCACCTCGTTGAGAATCGTGCCCGCGCCCATCAGTTGCACCCGCAGCTTGCCCTTACGGTCCTGCTGAAACAGGTAGACACCCGCAACAATCCCTTCTTGAACGCCCTTCGGCATCGCCGGCTGGATGTAGTTTTCGTTCATCGTGGTCAGATAGTAAAAGCAGTTTTCGCGGTCGTGGAACATCCGCCGCAAGCCGTCCTGGATGATGACCGCGAGCTCGTAGCTGTAGGCTGGATCGTAGGTTCGACAGTTGGGTATGGTGTTCGCTAGCAAGTGGCTATGGCCGTCTTGATGCTGCAAGCCCTCGCCGTTCAGCGTCGTCCGTCCCGCCGTGGCGCCAATCAAAAAGCCCCGCGCCTGAATGTCGCCGGCGGCCCAGGCGAGGTCGCCGATGCGTTGAAAGCCAAACATTGAGTAGTAGATATAAAACGGAATCATCGGGCAATCGTAGTTGCTATATGCCGTGGCGAGCGCGATCCAGGCGCACATAGCTCCGGGTTCGGTGATACCTTCTTCGAGGATCTGCCCCTTTTTGTCTTCCTTGTAGTACATGATCTGATCGGCATCGTGGGGCACATAGCGCTGACCGGCGGACGAGTAGATGCCGAGCTGGCGAAACATTCCCTCCATGCCAAAGGTGCGCGCTTCGTCCGGAACTATCGGCACCACCCGCGGGCCGATCTCCTTGTCCTTGACCAGCGCCGAGAGGATGCGCACGAAGGCCATGGTGGTGGAAATGGCGCGATCGCCGGTGCTCTCAAGCTGACGGTTGAAAAAGCTCAGCGGCGGCGTTTTCAGCGCTTTGAAATCGCTTTGCCGCGACGGGATCGGGCCACCGAGAGCTTCCCGACGCTGGCGCAGGTAGGTCATCTCGGGACTGTCCGGCGGCGGCCGGAAGTACGGCACCTCGGCGAGCTTATCGTCCGCAATCGACAGGCCAAAGCGATCACGAAATTTTTTCAGGGCATCGATGTCCAGTTTTTTCACCGAGT
Organism: Porticoccaceae bacterium; assembly: GCA_051306415.1. Classification (GTDB taxonomy): domain Bacteria; phylum Pseudomonadota; class Gammaproteobacteria; order Pseudomonadales; family Porticoccaceae; genus CBDDRG01. The sequence goes on along the minus strand of JBPPNE010000145.1, from coordinate 14,010 downwards.
GGGTGTCGTTGGCGCCCTCCCCGGCGCTGCCCAGCGCATAGCCCTTGACCGTCATCGCCAGGATCACAGTGGGCCGACCCTTGGTGGCCATCGCCTCGGCGTAGGCGGCATAGACCTTGTAAGGGTCGTGGCCGCCGCGATTCAGGTACATGATGTCCTCGTCGGTCATATCCTTGACCAGATCGAGCAACTCGGGATATTTGCCAAAGAAATGCTCGCGGGTATAGCTCCCACCATTCACCTTGTAGTTCTGTAGCTCGCCGTCGCAGATCTCGTCCATGCGCCTTTGCAAGAGGCCGGTCTGGTCCCGCTCGAACAGCGGATCCCACATCCGCCCCCAGATCACCTTGATCACATTCCAGCCGGCGCCGCGAAAGGCGCCCTCCAACTCCTGGATGATCTTGCCATTACCGCGGACCAAGCCATCGAGACGCTGAAGATTACAGTTGACGACAAAAGTCAGGTTCTCCAGCTGCTCGCGACCCGCCAAACCGATGGCGCCGAGGGTTTCCGGCTCGTCGCATTCACCGTCACCGATAAAGGCCCAGACCCGGCGATCACCGCGCTGCACCAGCTCGCGGGCCGACAGATACCGCATGACGTGGGCCTGATAGATCGCCTGGATCGGGCCCAGCCCCATCGACACCGTGGGGAATTGCCAGTAGTCGGGCATCAGCCAGGGGTGGGGGTAAGAGGACAGTCCCTTGCCATCGACCTCCCGCCGAAAGCTGTCGAGTTGGGCCTCGGTCAGCCGTCCCTCCAGGAACGAGCGCGCATAGATACCAGGCGAGCTATGACCCTGATAATAAATCAGGTCCTCGAGTTGCTCTGGACTGCGGCCGCGAAAGAAATAGTTGAACCCAACGTCATACAGTGTCGCTGCCGACGAGAAAGTCGCAATGTGCCCACCGATGCCCTCGTGGTGTTTGTTCGCGCGCATGACCATCGCCAGCGCATTCCAGCGGATCATCGAGCGGATGCTCCGCTCCATGAACAGATCCCCCGGCATGCGTTTTTCGCGGACGACCGGAATAGTGTTGCGAAAAGGCGTGGTCACCGCATCCGGCAGACCGATGCCCGTCGCATTGGCCCGATTGAGCAACTGCTTGAGAATGAAGGCCGCGCGCTCCTCGCCCTGGTGAGCGATGACCGCGTCCAGGGATTCAAGCCATTCGCGAGTCTCGGTGGGATCTGGATCCTGCTGCATGTCCGTTGATCACTTGGCTGATGTGAAGGAGCTGGTAGGACCGGGCCGCATCCATGGCACGTGTCAGATGGAGAGGCGCGCTCATTACCATCGGTTTGACCACCCTGATGCGGCAGCACCGCCCGATACAGAGCGAGCGCCGCGCCTGCTTGTCGTGGCAGAGCAAGCGCATTCGGAGCCTCGCCGACAGAGGGAAACCTTAGTGTAGTAAAATTACAAAATCAACTTGGAAATAACCGAGTCCCAGCCGCGAGGTCACTCAGTAAGCAGAACAACTCCACATTGAGCCTCTCGCCACTCACTAAAAAATTGAATTGCCAATGGCAACACCCAATTCATCGTCATCATTGCGGGAAAAGATAATAGCCGTTACTCCGCTTTGCTAATGCCTCGCGATCCACACACTGCTCCGCGCTACTTTTATCCAGCGTCGTCACCCACAGGCCTCGACTGGCGACGAGAGCTATCCGCCGGTAGGCGGCGAGCAAGCTGTCTCGGGTCACACCGAGCACCGCGCGGACCAGTTGCTCCCGGAAATCCATATCACTAAAGCCCAGAAGCAGGGACTCTTGATGACGCGCGGTCAATTCGACGATATTTTTTGGCCGCTCCTCGATACCGGTCAACACGGCCTGTCGGTAACGCTCGAGATCGGCGTCACTCAACTGGGCGATGGTTGTCTCGAAACGCACCAGAAATCCGCTGATCTCCTCCATCAGGGATGCCGATACCTCCATCGGTGATTGCACGTAGAAGATCATCCCGGGGACGCGGTTAATGGGCAGGATATTGCTGCCAACCACGTAACCCAGTTGCCGCTGGGTGCGTAGCTCGGTGTAGAACGGTGCCTCCAGCACACCCGCGAGCACGGCGATATGGGCGCGCTCTTCGAGACTATCGGTGGCGCCCTGCAAATACAGAACCGCGCCGTTTTCGTTTTGATCGATCGCGACGCAATACTGCGGCCGCAGCGCCGTCGGCGATAGCCGCAATACCCGCTGAAACAACTCCGCATCACCGTCGCTTCCCAGTTGCAGTTGGCTTGCCGTCGCGTCCGCCATGGCATACGCACTCGCCGCGGGGAGGGCTCCGCCGGCATAGAACACACCGTGCCCTCTGCGATAAAACCCCGCCACAAAGATTTGCAGTTCCGGCTCGGTCACCGACGCCAGCGCGTCGGCGAGCTCCACCTTCCGATAACCCTCCCCCAGCAGCGGCGAGAGCTCTTCAAACACCTGCTTGATCGGCCATTCCCGCGCACTGTTGCGCCATTCACGCACCAGCATGGCCTTGACGCGGGCAAATCGCTCCGCATCGAGTTTGGGTTCGCGCAACGCCCGCAACAAGGTGGCCAGTAGCACTGGCTGCTTGTCCACATAACCCTGCAGGGACAGCACAATGCCGTTGTGCCAGATCGACAAGTCAAAATCGAGGCCGGCCAGAAGTGCAGGGTAGAGCTCGGCACTGAGCTGATCGCGCACCAGCGCAAGATACAACTGCGTCATCGCCGCCGCGCGTGGCAGGCCCGCCGCCATCGGTGTCGCCAGCCGCGCAATAAATGTCGCCCGCGGGGTCGCGAAGCGATCATCGGCGTAATGCCAGAGGGTAACGCGCTGATCGTGGCGCTCCAGTACCGGCTTGGCGCTGGTTCCACCTTTCCCGCTAATGGGGAACTGGGCCGGAATATAGGGATTGCGCGCCGCCAGGCGAAGCTCCTCAACGGGCTGCGGATGGCGCCAGCGCGCGACAACTTCCTCAGTCACATCGGCGGTGCGGTAGGTCGCCCCATAATGCCCCGAAACCTGGTCAAGAGCAGTGGCTTCCGGGGCTACCAGCGTGATCAGGGCGTTGTCCGCCACCAGCTTGTCGGCGTAGTGACGAATCAGCGGGGCGTCGAAATCCACCAGTAGTGAGGGGCCTCGCAGTACTTCGGCCGGCGGGTACTGATGTAATGTACTGCTCAATCCCTGCACATAGGTGGCGGGGGACTGCTTCTCCAGGAAGCGGAAATTGATCTGCTCAAGACGGCTGAACTCCGCATAGCGCCAGTCGACAATCGCCTCCTTGCGCACTTGTTCGAGCCAGCCAAAGGTCTGTCCGAGAATCCTGTCTCTTTGCGCCACGCCCGCTGGCGTGAGCGCGATACTGATGCTGAAGGCGGCACCGCGGTCGGCGTCGAAACCGAGACCGGCGCTCAATCCCTCGGCCAGACCGCTGGCTTTCAGATTCGCGAGCAGGCTGCCCTCGCCTTCGCCACCGATCAGGTAAGCGAGAAACTCTGCCGGCTTGGTGCGCCAGTGCGTCTTCTGGCTCGGCAACGGAAACAGCAGATTCAGCTCGCGCTTCTCCTGATCGGGTTTGATGAAAACCTCGCGAGGAAGCTTGCTGGAAAACAGTGGCACCACTGGCTCGTCGCCCTTGTGGTCATGGTTCGGTACCGCGCTGAAACGGCTGCGAACTGCCGTTTCCAGCTCCGCCAGCGGCTCCTTGCCGAGCACCACGAGCGCCATGCGATCAGCGGAGTAGTGCTCCCGATAAAACGCCACCAGATCCTCTCGCACCGGATCCTGCGGCCGATCCGCGAGCGTTTCCAGGTCGCCGACCGAAAAATGCGACAGCGGGTGCCGCGGATTGATCAGCTCGCTCAGCACATCCCACTCGCGGCGCCCGTCATCCCGGATTTTCAGTCGAAATTCGGAGTTCACCGCGTGGCGTTCGCGATCGACATAGGTGGCGTCGAAACGCGGTGCGATAAAAAACTGGGCAAAGCGGTCGAGGGTGTCAGCCAGATAGCGAGCGTCTACATCGAAGTAATAAGTGGTGTTTTCAAGGCTCGTGTAGGCGTTATGGGTGCCACCGTGTTCGCTGATAAAGGCCTGATAGTCGCCCGCTTCCGGGTATTTTTCGGTGCCAAGGAAGAGCATGTGCTCAAGAAAATGTGCGAGACCGTCGCGACCCTCAGGGTTGTCGAAACTGCCCACCCGCACGTTGAGTGCGGCGGCGCCCTTGTCAGCCGTGGGATCAGAGATCAGTAGCACCTGCAAGTGGTTGGGGAGGTGGAGATAGCGATAGCCCCGATCATCACCGGGACTGCGTTTAACCACCGCCTCGCCGCCTTCGCCGGATCCCTCGACCCACCAGGGCTCGTCTTTGTCCTGGCTCAGAATCACAAACCCTGCGCTGACAAACACCAGCAGTGCAAGTAGCAAGGCCGACCGGCGTCGGTATCGCGAAAACCACGTCATGGCGCTGCCTCGATGAAAGTGAATTGCGGTTAGTCTGACCGCGGTTCGCGGGCATCGTTGCGCGGCCAGGCGTTATAAATGGCCTGTACCAAAGTCGCCAGCGGAATCGCGAAGAACACCCCCCAGAACCCCCAGAATCCGCCGAATAACAGGACCGAGAGAATAATTGCAATCGGGTGGAGACTCACCGCTTCGGAAAACAGCAGAGGAACCAGAATATTGCCATCGAGAAATTGAATCAGCGCATAGCTTGCCATCAACCAAACGAATTCACCGCCCCAACCCCATTGAAAATAGCCGACCATCGCTACGGGGATCGCAATTACCGCGGCACCAATATAGGGAATCACGACGGACAGGCCGACCAGCAGGGCGAGCAAAGCGGCATACCCAACCCCTAGCAATAGAAAACACAGGTAGGTAACGACGCCGACGATGATAATTTGAACCACCTTGCCACGCACATAATTGGCGATCTGAACGTCCATTTCGAGCCAGACCTTGCGCATGATCGGGCGCTCCTGCGGCCACAGTCCGGACAGGGTCGCGATCAAGGCATTGCGATCCTTCAGCATGAAAAAAATCATCATGGGCACCATGATCAGGTAGACCGCGAGTCCCACCACATTGGAGAACTTGCTGATCGAGCCGGACAGCGCCGCCTCGGCAAACTTGCGTGCCCCCTGCGCCGCGTAATCCATGACTTCGACCACATGGGCTTCAGACACCAACTGAGGATAGCGCTCTGGCAGCAGTAGCAACACGTCCTGCCAGTGCCTGAGCATCTGCGGCACCTGGAGTAGCAAAGCTGTCGATTGCTGAATCAGGAGGGGCGCCAGCAGCACGATGAATACGACGATAATTCCGGTAAAGGCGACAAATACCAGACTCACCGCCAGCAGGTGGGGTACGCGCCAGTACTCCAGGTAGCGCACCGGCGTGGACAGCAAAAAAGTAAAGACAATGGCTGTCATCAAGGGGGCAAACACATGCTCCAAAGCGACCACCGCCAGCAGTACGGCGACGATGGTCAATAGCAGTAATACCGCCTCTTCATCGCCAAAATAGCGGTGCATCCAGCTATCAAGAATTCTCCACATGCTCTATTTTCCCTTGCCAATAGCCTCGGCATCTAACGCGGTAGCCCGCGGGTGCAACCGCTCGCTCACGCTATGCGGAAACTCTGCATGCAATAGCTGCACAAAAACAGTCACCCTTGAACCAGTGGTAACATGGATTGTCGAACACAGGCCTGCCCGTTGCGGGCACCACACACTGTCAAGCCGAAGTCGGGAAGTACACAATTCACCATGGTATCTTATCCTTCCCGACCGGCCCTTGTCCTTCTCGGCATCCTCGCCCTGATCAGCACCTGGGCTAGTGCCAGTGACATCAAACTGCCACTGCTCGGCGACTCCACGTCCGGGGTCGTTTCCGGCCGTCAGGAGGGGGAGCTTGGCCAGCTTTGGTTGCAGATGTTTCGCAGTCGGGTGCCGGATTTCAGCGAACCTCAGCTGCAATACTATCTGGAGCAACTGCTGGCGAACCTGGCAACCTACAGCGAGCTTGAAGACCAGCGCCTCGAATTGGTCACAGTCAACAATCCCACGATGAATGCTTTCGCCGTTCCCGGCGGGGTTGTCGGCGTGCATACCGGATTATTCGCCTTTGCCGAAAACGAGAATCAGCTTGCGTCGGTGTTATCCCATGAGCTCGCCCACCTCAGTCAACGCCATTTTGCCCGCAGCCTGGAGCGGCAGCGCGCCAACGCTATCCCAACCTATGCCGGTCTGCTCACCGGGCTGATTCTGGCGGCGACAGTCGGCGGCGATGCCGGTATCGCCGCCATCACCGCCACTCAAGCCGCATCCATACAGAATAGTTTGCGGTACAGCCGGGAGAACGAACAGGAGGCCGATCGCCAAGGCATGGAAACCATGGTGCGCGCCGACCGCGATCCCGGTGCAGTCGCCAGCATGTTCGAGCGCATGCTAGCCACCACCCGTTACACCGGCCGCAAACCGCCGGAATACCTGCTCACCCACCCGCTGTCGGAGCAGCGGATTGCCGATGCTCGCAACCGCCTGCACAAATATCCCAGCCGCCAGTATGCCGACAACATTGAGTATCACTTGATGCGCACCCGGGCGCTGATCGCTCTCGACAAAAACCCCCAAACCAGCATGAATCGCTTCCGTAGCGAATTGGATGGCCACTCCCTTTCTCCGCCCGCGTCGCGCTACGGCCTCGCACTCGCCCAATCCGCCGCCGGCCAGTCCGAGCAGGCTGCCGCCACCTTGGCACCGCTGCTGACCGATGAGCCGCGCCGCCTGACCTACCAACTCGCTGCAGTCACCCTTGATCGCCGGGCGGGCCACTACGAGCAAGCATTGACACGCATCAACGCCTTGGCTCCAAGCTACCCTGGCAACTACCCTGTGCAGATGGAGCTCGCGGAAACCCTGCTCAAAGCTGACCGCTATGGCGAGTCTGAACGGGTGCTGGAGAACCTAGCGAAGCAGCGTCCGACGGACCCTATCGTATGGTATCAACTGGCCGAGACTAGTGGTCTGGCGGGCAATATTCCCATGGTGCACAAGGCGCGCGCGGAATATTTCCTGCTGATGGGCATTTTCGACAGAGCCCGCGAACATCTCGGCTACGCGCAAAAACTGGTGCGCCAGGATTTCAAGCAATCTGCCATCATCGCGCAGCGGCTGCGGGAAATCGCCGCGATGGAACAGCGGGCAAAGCAGTTCAAGTTGTAACTTGGTCGGGTAGCCTTTATTGATCAGCAAGCGCGGTCACCACTGAAATCCTTTTCTCTACTCAATAAACGCATCAGCCTGATGGCGAGCGCTACCCATGGCGGCCGCCACGACCAATTCTGCCTCTCTGCGAATTTCAATTAATCGATAGCGCAGGAGCACACCCCAATCACTTGGAACTGACGTTGAGGTAATCATCTGCCCCCGACCCACCACCAGCGCGCAAGGAGAAGAACTATCCTGAGCAGCGATCAAGCTCAGCCCTGCGGCACTTTACTATGGTAAAATTTCGGCTGATTTCTGCCGTAGAAGCGCTGCTAGCCAACCACGAAACAACCACATCCCGGCCACGGCAGAACCCCCAATAGAAGCTATTTTGGCTCTCCAGGCTTCGGCAAAGCACTAAAAACCGTACGCATTATCCGCGGAGCAAGAACTATGGAATGGCTGTCGAGCCCGGAGATCTGGGTTGCTTTTCTAACCCTCACAGGACTCGAAATCGTCCTCGGTATCGATAATATTATTTTTATCTCGATCCTCGTCAGCCGCCTCCCGGCGGCACAACAGGAGCGTGGGCGGATCATCGGCCTGGGCCTTGCGATGCTGACACGGATTGGGCTTTTGCTATCCATCACCTGGGTGATGGGTCTGACCGCCGACCTTTTCAGCGTGTTGGGGAAAGGCATTTCGGGGCGCGACCTGATTCTATTTTTTGGCGGCCTTTTCCTTATCTTCAAGAGTTCTATGGAAGTCTTTTACAGCCTCGAAGGGCCTGACCCCAACCAACCCCATGCCAAAGGCGGCAGCTTTTTGTCAATTATTTTGCAGATTGCCGTCATCGATATTATTTTCTCCCTGGATTCGGTGATCACTGCGGTTGGCCTGGTCCAACACATCCCGGTAATGGTCGCCGCGATCATCATCTCGGTACTGGTGATGATGGCCGCCTCCGGCGGCATCAGCGGCTATATCGACAAACATCCGAGCCTGAAGATGCTGGCCCTTAGTTTCCTCATCGTTGTCGGCGTGGTGTTGATCGGTGAAAGCTTCGACGCCCATCTGCCTAAAGGCTATATTTATTTCGCGATGGCGTTTTCCCTGGGCGTGGAAATGCTCAATATCCGCATGCGCAACAAGCGCGCAGCACCGGTACACCTACATAAGCACCCACCGGGACAGACCTAGCCAAAAGATGCTGGCCCGGGATTTTCGCACCAACTTCTGTGCCGGTACCTGTTAACAACACTATCGGAATGATTGTGGCGGAGGTCTGGCGTCACCAGTTCAGGCGAACCCAGCCTAGCGCAGTGGACAAACGAAAGCTAAGGATTGCCACCCGTCTTCAGCCCTTCAACTGGATTTCCCGGCTACAACCTGACATCAACTATTCAGCGAATCTGTGCGAGCGGAAAAATACAGATTGGCGATGGCGGCCGAACTCATGGGCTTCGCGTAGAGATAGCCCTGAGCGATATGGCAGCCCATTTGCTCAACGACATCCTGCTGCATCTGGCGCTCGACCCCAACCGCCACAATGTCCCTGCCCAAAACACCAGCGATACTCGTTAACGCCCGCAGCAGACTCAGATCTTCTTTGCCGGTATTTATCGAGGTCAACAGCTGCTGATATATTTTTATGGTGTCAACCGGAATATCCTTCAGGTAGCTGTAATTGACGCTGGTCGACCCGAAATCATCAATCGCGCAGCGCACACCGATGGCGTGCATTCTGGCAATAAAGGCGCTGGTATCCGCAAGCTCGGCATAAATCAGCTGTTCCGGAATCTCGAGCATCAGAGATGACGGTGTCAGCTTGTATTTATCTAGCACGCCCAGCGCCAAGTCTGCATAGGATGTATCCCTGATCTGTGACGGCGCAATGTTAATTGCGACAAAGTCGATTGCGATACCCTGACGGCGCCACTGATCCAGTTGCTGACAGGCCTGATCCAGGGCCCAGAAACCGATATCCGCGGTGAGACCGGCCTCTTCCGACATCGGCATGAAATCCATGGGGGATACCACGCCGCGGGCGTGGTGCCCCCAACGGAGCAGCGCCTCGCAACCTAGTATCCGCCCTTGCCGGGTATCCAGCATCGGCTGATAAACCAGCTGTAGCTGATCCCGCTTCAAGGCCATGCGCAGCTCCGCCGGAAATAACAGTGACTGCGGCACACGTCCAGTGGGGCCAGATAGCGAGTAAAACCCGTTGCGGCCCTCGGCTTTTGCCCGATACATCGCCTGATCGGCACTTTTCATCAATTGTACGATGTCTTTGCCATCCTGCGGGTAGACCCCAATGCCCACACTCGCGGAAGCTGCGAGAGTACGCCCGAGCGCCTTGATCGGGGTGTCGAAGCACGCCAGTATCTTGGTCGCGATGGCGGTGATTTCGGTGGCGTCGCGAACATTCTCCGCAATCAGCGTGAACTCATCGCCACCGAGACGGGCGACTGTGTCGCTCTGACGAACCACACCCAGCAAACGGCGGCCTACCTCTTTCAGCTGTTCATCACCGAAATCGTGACCGTGAGTGTCGTTACTGACTTTAAAGTTATCGAGATCGATAAAGAAAATTGCCAACTGCGTATTATTGCGTTCCGCTCGCTTGATGCCCTGATCCAGACGATCAAGAAACAAACGCCGGTTCGGCAGATCCGTGAGACTGTCATGGTGGGCGAGATGGCTGAGTTCTTCCTGTTTGCGTTTCAGAGGGCTGAGGTCGGAGAAAAACACAACATAATTTACCAGCTCCCCCAGATCATCCCTCACCGCACTGATCGCCATATTCGCCGGGAATAGTTCGCCCGATTTACGCCGCCCGGTAATCTCGCCGTGCCAGGCATCCATCTCAGCCAGGTTGGCAAAAGCTGCGGTGTAAAAATCCTCGGCTTGGTCGCTCCAGAGCGAAAAACCATCCTGAACGCCCAAGACCTCCGCTTCCGCAAAGCCCGCAATCTTGCTAAACGCCAGATTGACACTGGTGACCCGTCGTGCGCTATCCAGAATCACCACGGCATCCGCGGTATTGGCAAACACCTGTTCTGCCATACGGGCCCTTGAATCCATCTCCTGCTCGCGAGAAATATCCACGGATATGCAATGAACGCCAAGCCATTGGTCGCGATTATCAGTGATTGGCAAAAAGTGATGGAGATAGAAGCGCTGGTTAAACCCGCATGATGCGGTGAAGGCGTCTTTCGACGTCAGTGCTCGCTGAAATTCGCGGTAAAAATCCGGATCTGTATCCCTTAGCGTCTTGATATTCTTGTCCAGAAACCGGCTTTTGTCGAGACTTGGGCCGATCTGGACGCGACCGAGAATATCGCGGATCACGCCATGGGCATTGACCCGCCACAGCAACGCCGGGGACGCTCTGACCACTGCTTCCAGCAAAATGCTATCCTGACCATCCGCCAAGTCCCGCTCGCGTTCAAAGGATTGGGCTTGCGATAGTAGTGAGGCCATCCAAAGCAAGGCGAAGCCCGCATACCAAGGCCAGCTTGCCTCGACGTAGCCGCCCTGTACGCGATAGAGCGCGAGCGCCGACACTCCAAAGACAACCGTGGCCAGGACCCACTGCACGATTCGTTTCCGATCCGCCATCACAGCTCCATTACCACCTGCTTCCATCCATGAAATGAGAGTTCTGTCACATTCCGCCGGAGTATAGGTACTCCTAACTGCGGCTAGCAACGCCCGCGAGCTGTGCAGACTCTCAGCGGTAGAATACCACTACTCAACGGCGATTCGCGGACTCTCCTAACCGGCGTTCCGAGGGCCACCCGTGACAACGTTATCGGCTTTTAGCCCCATTTCCGCACTCAGGCCGACAATCCCCGCGCGATTACCTCCAGCATGACCTCACTGGTTCCGCCATAGATGCGGGCAACACGAGCGTCGGCATACATTCGACAAATCAAGTATTCGTCCATATAACCGTAGCCGCCGTAAAGCTGAAGACAGTTATCCATCACCGTCTGGAGCACCTCGGAAGTCCACCACTTGCACGTGGCCGCAGTGGCGTTGTCAAGTCGACCGGCGACGACATCTTCTACGCAACGATCGACAAAGACGCGGGCGACCTGGGTGATCGCTTGAGCTTCGGCGAGCTCAAAGCGGGTATTTTGCAACTCAAACAGCGACTTCCCAAAAACGCTTCGCTCCTTCACATAGCGAACAGTTTCCGCAACCGCTCCTTCCATCATCGCGACCGACTGTACACCGATAGTCGCGCGCTCATACGGCAAGTCGCTGATCAACTGGAAAAAGCCCAGATCCTCGACACCACCGAGCAGTTGATCCACGGACACCCGAACGTTGTCGAAGAATAATTCACAGGTGTCTTGCGCTTTCTGCCCCATTTTCTCGAGCATCCGCCCGACGCGAAATCCCGGCAAGTCCTTGGTTTCCAGCATCAGGATCGAAAGCCCCTTGCCGCCTCCGCGCGGACCTGTTCTCACCACCAGAGCCAGCAACTCGCACACATGGCCATTAGTGATGAAAATTTTTGAGCCGTTGACGACATAATCATCGCCGTCGCGCACCGCACGGGTTGAGATCGCCTGCAAATCCGAGCCTGCACCGGGTTCGGTCATCGCAATAGCGCCAATCAAATGCCCGCTGGCCATCCTCGGCAGCCACCGCTGCTTCTGCAACTCCGTGCCGTGGTTGAGAATGTAATGGGCGGTGATACTGTGGACGCCCTGCCCCATTCCCGTCAGGCCACGCCGCCACTGCTCCTCAAAGAATACGGCCTCGTAGCGAAAGTCACCGCCGCCGCCACCGTAATCGGCGGGGATATCCGTACATAAAAACCCGTTCGCGCCCGCTTTGCGCCACACCTCCCGATCGATATGGCCCTGCTTGCGCCAGCGGTCATTGTTCGGCACCATCTCGGCTTCCACAAAGCGGCTAACTGAAGCACGGAATAATTCGAGCTCCTCTGTCATCCACGATGGTTTTTGGTTAATCACTAGACCCCCTCTCAGCAATTGCAACGATAGCCTCACCCACCAGCTTGACCTCACCACGCTGATCAGCGGCTGACAGCTTTATCCGCAGTCGTTGTTCTCCACCTTGGGAATACTTGTCGACGATAGTTCCTCGACAGGTGATCTGATCACCGACATGAACGATGGCGCCAAATTTGACTTCAAAACTACGCAGCGCCGACTGCGGGATCCAGTGGGTCAGGAGTTGGCCAACATAGGCCATGCTCAGCATGCCATGGGCAAAAACATCATCCTTTCCTGCCGCCTTGGCAAAATCGATATCGACATGAATGGGGTTGTGGTCATTGGAGGCCCCACAAAAATAGGCGAGAGTAGTTCGTGTTATCGCCGGCTTGGTCAGCGGCGGCAGCTGGTGGTCAACGGCCAGATCATCAAATGTCAAATCATCCATCGGAGTTAACCCTGCTCTCCACGCTCGACAATGGTTTGCCGCAATTTGGTAGTGATCTCGCCGTTCTGGTTGGTGGCGACCGTTTCCTCGATCACGAATTGCATCGCGCCACCGCGCTTGTCGTGAATATCGACAATCCGGCTCACAAAGGTGACTCTATCACCCGCACAGATCGGCGAAAAATATTCGAACCGCTGCTGCGCATGAAGGATCCTTTGCAAATTCATGCCCATTGCGATGAACTTCGCGAACGGATCTGGCACCGCACAGCTCAGGGTACAGGAGTAGGTCGGTGGCGCCAGTATTGAGCGATACCCCGCCCCCCGGGCGGCCACCTCATCGAAGTAGATCGGGTTGGTCTCGCCTACTGCCTTTGAGAAAAATTTCAGTTGCCATTTTTCGACATCCACTATTACCGGATCGAAAACCTGGCCAATGTATTTTTTATCTATCATTATTGAAAAGCCTATATTCTATTTTTCGACCACACGCCGATCACCATGGCGGCACCATCAAAAGGTGCCAGCCCAGAGAGTGGTTCCGGCAATGCCGGCGATATTCGCTGCCGCCAATAAATGGCCAAACAAAGAAGTGACTAGCAACAGGACAGTCACTATCGCTATGGCCGACAGGTATACAATTGCCCCACCGTGAATGCAAGGGGTGCGAGGCGCACAGCTCTAGCATAACAGTGGTAGGTGGCTAAAACGCCGCTGCGTCAGCATAATGCGCTTGGCCGGCGACCTTAATTCCGGCTGAAAACGTAAGCCCTCTCAGCACAGAGAAGATACGCTATTTAAAAGCCTCTTGACACTTGAGCGAGGCTTGGCTAATTTCGGGGGGATACTACATTCACCCACATCCGTGAGCTACCCATTCCCTCTGCATCACTCCCAATAATAGAGCGAAACACATAACATTCCTGAGGAGTCAAAAATGTCAACCGCTGATTTAAAGGCCACATTGGACAAACTCGCCGACGGTGCCAGCTGGACCATATCCCGCGATGAATTCCGCGCCGCCTGTGACGAGGATGACAAGATCGTCTACCTGACCATCGCCCGACGAATGGCGAATGCTCGCAAGTATTATGTCACCATTGAGGAAAACGACTTCGTCTTTGAGCCACGCACACGCACCTGATCCACGGACAGCCTAACCCAAGGCCTCGCTCGACAAAGGGGTAGGTGTACCGGCTCCGATTGTCTGGACACGTTTTTGCAATTCAGGCCGTCTTTCGCATGGCATAAGCTTGGCGAACTTCAAGGGGTGACATGAAGCCCGTTTTTTCGAGACGCCAATGGCAATTGTAGCGTTCCTTGAACTCGGCCACGGCGACACCAACGTCTGCGAGGTTGTTGAAGAGACGGCCGTGGAAGACCTG
>JBPPNE010000144.1:0-3307 GCA_051306415.1 Porticoccaceae bacterium | reverse complement strand
GATCGAGAGATGCTGATGATTAAGGGCCGCTGCCTGTGCGAAGGCGTTACTTATGAATATGACGGTGAAATTACCGAGTTAGCCGTTTGCCATTGCAATCAGTGCAAGCGCGCGCAAGGCACGCCCTTTGTTACAAATGCGCCTATCGATTTTGCCCGGTTCAAAATACTGTCCGGCGCATCGCTGCTGACGTCATATTTTTCGAGCCCCAATAAGCGGCGCGTGTTTTGTAAAAACTGCGGTAGTCCGCTGTTCAGCCAGCTGATGGGTATGGGCAATACAATCAGGTTGCGCGCGGGTACTGTTACCGAGGGCCAGATACCCGAGCCGAGTTATCAAATTTACTGCGACTCAAAAGCGGATTGGTGTGTGTTGAGTGATGACCGGCCAACGTATGGCGAAGGTAAGACATAACCGGCGTTTGGCCGCCCAGGATAATTCCTGCGCAGTCGTGGACGGCTTGAGCTAACGGGTGAAGCGCGCCGAGATGCCGAGAGAGCAGCTGGGTGGAGCTGTGCGGGGGTTCAGGCGGTGCGGCGGTCAAACACCACAAATTGATAGCCGAGACCGCTTGCCTGCGGCAACCTTTCTTTTCTCTCAGTCTGTCGCCACAGGGCGTGGTCGATTGCCGGGAAAAACGCATCGTCCTCGACGGTGGTGGCTACCTGAGGGAGATAAATGTGGTCGACCATCACCAGCGTTTGGCGATAGAGAATATTCGGGCCCCTTGGCCCGGTTCGACTGGCATACTGCGGTGGCAGGCCTAGGCATGTGGCGGGCCTAGGCATAGTGTTCTCAACCCGCATTCCGAACTACCGCAACGGGACCACCGGCTAACCCCGGGCGGGTGAGCGCTTCCAGTGGGGGAAATTTCGCATGGCGCTCGAAAAATAGGTGGTTTATGCTTCGGGTACCCACACATGAAGCAGCAGAAACCAGGGGATAGTCCGATGGCCGAGTTTAAATTTCCCGTCGATGCGAGCCAGATCATGCTGTTTGCTCGCGCGGTTGGAGATAAAAATCCAATCTATAAGGATGCCGAATACGCCAAGAGCGCCGAACCGGGCGGCATTATCGCATCGCCTACCTTCGTGCAGGCTAGTTCGCAGTACGACCCGGATTTTCCGCTGCGGCCGAAAATTGGCGAACCCTGGTTTGGCTCCGGCAAGACGGCCACTGGCACACCGCCAAAGGCGACGTCATCGGCAAGCCGCTCCGACGGCAGCATCGGTGGCAGTGCGCGGGTGCTCCACGCCGAGCAGAAATACCTGTATCACCAGCCGATTCGTCCCGGCGATGTGCTCACCGTGGCCACCCGGCGCGGCAATAGCTGGGAGAAGGAAGGCAAGCGCGGCGGCAGCCTGAAGTTTACCGAGTCCATCACCGAATACCGCAACGCGGCCGGGGAGCTGGTGGTCACCGCGATTTCCGTGGGCGTGCAGACCGGCCAGGTTGTTGCCCAAAAATAGTTGTTGCGCAGAAACAGCCGTAGCACGAGAAGAGTAGCTGCCGCGCAAAAAAGGCGCGCAAAAATAACAGGAGAAACCTCATGGCCCTCAAAGCCAGCGAACTGAAAATCGGCCAAACCCACACTGAAACCGTTGCTTCGAACCTGTCGCGCACCCAGATTGTGCAGTACGCCGGCGCCTCCGGCGATTACATGCCGCTGCACACCGACGAGGTCTACGCCAAGGAAATCGCGGGTTACCCGGGGGTGTTTGCCCATGGCATGCTGTCCATGGGGGCGACGGGGATGATGCTGACCAACTGGGTCGGCGATGGTCGGCTCACCGAGTACAGCGCCCGCTTCACCCGCCAGGTGTGGCCGGGAGATGACCTCACCGCCACCGCGACGGTGGCGCAAATTCGCGCTGATGGCGGTGACCAGCTCGTCGAATTGGAGGTCATCACGCGCAACCAGAACGGCGAGGAAGTGATCAGTGGCAAGGCCACGGCGCGAATTGATCCCTGAGCCTTGACCAGCCGCGGAGCGGAAAGCAGATGACGAGTTCAGGGAAGCCCGACAGCAAACATCCCAACGACCCCTATGCGCATCTGGTGAAACCCGGTACGCCGGGCAGCGCGGCGATCACCGAGCCGCCGATCCCGGCCGCCACCGTGGTGTTGCTGCGCGATGGCGACAGCGGCATCGAAGTGTTGATGTTGCGCAAGAACTCCGAGATCGCGTTTGGTGGCATGTGGGTATTTCCCGGCGGGCGCATCGACCCCGAGGATTATCCCGCTGACGGCGACACTACCGCAGCGGCGCGTGCGGCAGCGGCGCGGGAGGCGCAGGAAGAGGCCGGGATTGACGCCGATGCGGAGGATTTTGTCTGGTTTTCCCACTGGACCCCGCCGCCGGTGACGCCCAAGCGCTTCACCACCTGGTTCTTCGCCGCGCGAGTGCCCCCGGATCACCTGATCACCATCGATGGTGGCGAGATTCATGACCACCAGTGGATCAACCCGGGCCAGGCCCTGGTTCGGCATCGCGCCAGCGAGATCGACATCGTGCCGCCGACCTGGGTGACCCTCCACTACCTCAGCCAGCACCACCGGGTCGAGGATTTGCTCGCGTTTCTGGCGGACCAGCCCGCGCGGATCTACGAGACTCACCTGGGTAAAACCAGCGAGGGCCATCGCGTCGCGATGTGGGCGGGCGATGCCGGCTACGAGGCCTGGAATGCGACGCTGGAAGGCCCTCGCCACCGCTTGGTGATGGCCAAGGGCGAGTTCATTTTCGATGACTCGGGCCGGATCAAGCCCGGCGAGTAGACTCTGCCCGGCAACCCGTTTGGCGGTCAGCGGCCACAACACCAACGCAAGGCAACGCAGTCAACTGGCCGTGAATTAAGCACCGCCGCAACCCGATACTTCAGGACACGACGATGAAAGTAGATGGCGAACTCCCCATTGGCATGGGCAAGATCACCGAGCGGGTCCGCGAACTCGCCGCTGCCGGCTACACCGGCGTGCAGAGCCTGGAGACCGGGCACGACCCCTTCCTGCCCCTGGTGCTCGCCGCCGAGCACAGCAAGGACATCGATTTACTGACTGCGATCGCAGTAGCGTTCGCGCGCAACCCTTTGAATCTGGCCGCCATTGGCAATGACCTCAACGGGTATTCCGGCGGGCGCTTCATTCTCGGGCTGGGTTCGCAAATCAAGGCGCACATTGAAAAGCGGTTTTCGATGCCCTGGTCACAGCCGGCGGCGCGCATGCGCGAGCTGATTCAGGCGATGCGGGCCATCTGGGCCAATTGGTACGATGGCGAGCCACTGAATTTTCGCGGCCAGTTCTACCAGCA
>JBPPNE010000143.1:0-19205 GCA_051306415.1 Porticoccaceae bacterium | reverse complement strand
AACTCGGGTGCCGGGTCCTGGGGCTCGCCGATCGACAGATTGATTGGCGCAAGCGCGGCGGGCGGCGTGATGCCCGCCTTCAGGTCGTTCAGTTTCTGGAATGGGTAGGGCTGGAGTCGGTCTAAATCGGGGCGCATGGGCACATTTTACCTGTGGATTACCTGCGGATTGGCGATGCCGCGCGGGTGGCGCTGGACGGGTTGGGATGATAGCGGGTGCCGGCGAAAATCGCAGGCTATCGAGCCCATGTTCAATCCCAGAGCTTTGCCTGTGGTAGCGTTTGCCCGCTGGTTTCGCCGAGGTTGCGGGTATCGAGTTCGGCCCGGATGGTGTCCATCAGTTGTTGGCAAAACAGGGGGTCGAACAGGGGTTGGTAGTCGGTGTCGGTGACATGGAAGACGTCTTCGACGCGCTCGCCGAGAGTGGCGATCTTGGCGCTGTGCAGGCGCAGGCCGAAGCGCATGAAGATGCGTCCGATCTGGGCGAGCAGGCCCGGGCGATCCGGAGTGACGAGTTGGATCAGGGTCAGATGGGTCGCGATATCGTTGCTCAGGTAGACGCTGGTGCCGATGGTGAGCTGCTTGAGCTGGCGCGGTGTGCGGCGCTGCACGCGGAACGTGGTGCTCGATGGAAACTGTAGCGCCTGGCTCAGCGCTTCCTTGACTTGGCGAACCCGCAGGTGGTTTTTGCCAAAGGGGTCGCCGTGCTCATTGAGCACGTAAAAAATATCGAAGGTGTGGCCATTGCTCGCGCTGTGCAGACGGGCATCCTGGATGTTCAGGCGTTGGTTGTCGAGCGTCGCGGCGGTGATAGGAAAGACATTGTTGAGCCCTTTGGTGTGGATGAAGATACGCGTTGCCGTGGTCGTTTCGACCCCTGCGTCTTCGATCACGATCACCGGTTTCGGCGACGACCCCGCGGCGTGCACAGCCTGGGTGCAACGGGCGATGACAGCGGCGTTTTCGTGCAGGAAAAATTCCCTGCCGATATCGCCCCACACGGCACCGCTCGCGCTCGACGGAATGTTTCTGGCAGCGAGCAGCGCCAGCGCCTCGTTGCGGGTGTCCTCGATCCATGCCTCCTTGCTGACCGGATTTTCGAGGCCCCGATCGAGGGCGTCACGGGTCGCGAAGTAGAGCTGGCGCAGCAGCGATCCCTTCCAGTTGGTCCATAACTTAGGGTTGGTGGCGTTGATATCGGCGACAGTTAGTGTGAACAGATAGTCGAGGTGGATCTGGTCGTCCACCAGGCGGGCGAATTTGTGGATCACGTCCGGATCGGAGATGTCCTCGCGCTGGGATACGCTCGACATCAACAGATGGTTTTCCACCAGCCACTTGAGCAGACGGGTTTCCTGCGCGGTGAGGCCGTGGCGCTGGGCGAAATCGACGACGTCGATCGCGCCCAGCGCCGAATGATTGCCGCGGCGACCCTTGCCGATATCGTGGTAGAGGCCGGCAATCACCAACAGTTCCGGCTTGGGCAGGTTCTTGCAGACGTGACAGGCGACTGGAAACTTCTCGGCCTCCTCCTGGTTGGCGAGGCGGCGGATATTGCGGATGATCTGGATGGTGTGGGCATCCACCGGGTAGACGTGGAACAGGTCGTGCTGCATCTGACCGACGATACGGCCGAACTCGGGCAGATAGCGGCCGAGAATGCCGTAGCGAGTCATGCGCTGGAGTTGCGGCGACAGCTTGCCGGGGCATTCGAGCAGGCGCAGAAACAGGGCTTTGTTGCCGGCGGCGGCGCGGAAGTCGTCGTCGATGCGGTTGCGGTTGCGCACCAGCTCACGGATCGTCGTCGAGCGAATGCCTTGGATGCTGTCGTCTTCGCCGAGGAGCACAAAAATTTCCAGCAGCGCCGATGGTGTCTCCTCGAACACCAGGGCGTGAATGGCCTCGATATGGTCGTCGCGAACCTGAAAACGCGCGTTGATGGGACGGATGGTCTTCGCCTGATTCTTGCGCAGGATCATTTCGTCCAGGTATTGCAGGAGAACGTCGTTGAGCTCGCGCATATTGAGCACGACCCGGTAATAACGCTGCATGAACTGCTCGACGGCGAGGCGCTCCTCGTTGTCGCGATAGCCGAACTGCACGGCCAGCTTGCGCTGGTAATCGAACAGCAGACGCTCTTCCGCACGCCTGGCGAGCAGGTGCAGGCCATAGCGCACGCGCCAGAGGAACTCCTCGCCGCGCATCAGCTGGTGGTAATCGGCGCGGGTCAGAAAGCCTTTGTCGACCAGGGCTTCAAGCGTGTGAGTGCGAAAGTGGCGTTTGGCGATCCAGCTGATCGTCTGAATGTCGCGCAGACCGCCGGGCGCCTCCTTGATGTTGGGCTCCAGGTTGTACTCGGTGTTGCCGTGGCGGTTATGGCGAGCTATCTGCTCGTTCCACTTGGCGCGGAAGAAACGGTGCGAGGGCCAGATGCGGTCGGGGCCGGTCTGCTCTTCCATCAGTTTGCGCAGGCGGGTTTCGCCGGCGATGGTGCGGCTCTCCATCAGCGTGGTGGCCACGGTGACATCGGACGCGCACTCCTCGACGCAATGTTGCAGCGAGCGCACGCTGTGGCCGATATTGAGCTGGATATCCCACAGAAAGGTCAGCAACGCCTCGATGCTGTGCCGGTAAGACGAATGATCGGTGTGCCGGGTCAGGATCAGTAGGTCGATGTCTGAGTGGGGGTGAAGTTCATTGCGACCGTAGCCGCCGACGGCCACCAGCGCGATGCCGCGATCCCACTGGAAGCGCGACCAGGCGTGGCCGAGGATCCTGTCCATGAACGCCGAGCGCTCATTGATCAGCGTGCGAATCTGTTCGCCCTGTTCGAAACGGGTGTCGAAGTGAATATTGGCGGCATTGATGGCGTTGCGGAAAATCTCGATCGGCGAACCGGTGGCGAGGTCGGCGAGAAACCGCTTCTCATCAAAAAAGAGTAGCGGTAACGGAGAGACTGCGTAGGCTATCTGGTTCATGACGCGGCTACTCCATTAACCTTCGCCACCGGCGCGAGTTGGCGGTGCGATGATTTCCCCGGCGCGTCCCGTGAGCACCTCGACGCCGTCCGCGGTAACTACCAAGGTGTGCTCCCACTGCGCCGATAGGCGGCCATCGCGAGTCTCCACCGTCCAGCCATCGCTCTTCAGTCGCGTCTCGTGCTTGCCGGCGTTGATCATTGGCTCAATGGTGAAGACCATGCCTTCGCGCAGGATCATGCCGGTGCCCGGAGTGCCATAGTGGAGGACTTGCGGATCCTCGTGAAATTCAGTGCCGATGCCGTGGCCGCAATACTCCCGCACCACGGAGTAGTAGTTGGCCTCGGCGTGGCGTTGGATCACGTGGCCGATATCGCCGAGGCGATTGCCCGGTTTGACCGCGGCGATACCCAGGTATAGGCACTCCTGGGCAACCAGGATCAGCCGTCTGGCGTGGTCGGGTATCCTGCCGATACAGAACATCGCGCTGGTGTCACCGAAATAGCCATCCTTGATCACGGTGATATCGATATTGATGATATCGCCGTTCTTCAGTACCCGCTTGTCCGAGGGGATGCCGTGACAGACCACTTGATTCACCGAAGTACAGATGGATTTGGGGAAGCCGCGATAATTGAGCGGTGCCGGTATGGCCTTCTGGGTGTGCACTATGTAGTCGTGGCAGATGCGGTCGAGCTCCTCCGTGGTGACCCCCGGCTTGACGTGTGGCGCAATCATCTCCAGCACCTCGGCCGCCAGCCGCCCGGCGACGCGCATTTTGGCAATTTGGTCGGGGGTTTTCGGGGTGACCGGCATGTGGGGCGTCCTCATGGGCGACATTGTACCCAATGGCCACCGCCCGCGGGGTGTTGTCGCAGTGTTGTCGCTGACTTCATTCGGCTGGGTGTTTATGGTATAAAGCGCCCCGGCGGAATGACCGCCGGCTCGATACTTAACGACACACACATATCGACACGTCGGCCTGGGTGCCCGTAGCCGTTCGCGGTGGGTTGGCCGATGGGGTATGTGGAGGTTTAACCCACAACCAGGAAATATTTATGACTGCTGTCAGCATGCGTGACATGTTGCAGGCTGGTGTCCATTTTGGCCACCAGACCCGCTTCTGGAATCCCAAGATGGCTCCCTACATTTTCGGGGCCCGCAACAAGATCCACATTATCAACCTCGAATACACCGTGCCCGCCTTCAACGCGGCGCTCGAACAGGTTCGCCAGCTAAGCGCCAACGGCAACAAGCTCCTGTTTGTCGGCACCAAGCGCGCTGCCCAGGCCGTGATCAAAGAGCAGGCTGAGCGCGCCGGCATGCCCTATGTCAGCCACCGCTGGCTGGGCGGCATGTTGACCAACTACAAGACCATTCGCGCCTCAATCCGCCACCTGCGGGAATTGCAGACCCAGAGCACCGATGGCACCTTTGAGAAACTGACCAAGAAAGAAGCGCTGATGCGCATGCGCATGATGGACAAGCTCGAACGTTCCATCGGCGGCATCAAGGATATGGGTGGCCTACCGGATGCGCTCTTTGTTATCGATGTCGATCACGAGCGGATATCGGTGCAGGAGGCCAACAAACTCGGGATCCCGGTCATCGGTATTGTTGATTCCAATAGTGATCCCGACGGCATTGACAGAGTGATTCCCGGCAATGACGATGCGGTTCGTGCGGTCAAGCTCTACGCCACGGCCATCGCCGACGCCATCCTCGAAGGCAGGCCGCAGGCTGCCGGTGGCAAGGGGAGCAAGGATGAGTTTGTCGAAGTCGCCGACGTCGCTGCTGGCACCGTTGAAGCCGAGGCGGCAGAAGCCGCCCGTTGACGGCCGATTAGAGCCGGCTCTGGCAAGTAGAGAGCTATTTGAAGTAAATATTTGAAGTAAATAAAAGGGGGCCTTGCCCCCTTTTTGTCAACCGAAACAGAGTGAGAGGGAAAAGCCATGGCAGACATTTCCGCTGCCCAAGTGAAGGAACTGCGCGAGCGCATCGGGCTCGGCATGATGGAATGCAAAAAGGCGTTGGTGGAAGCGGGCGGGGATATTGATAAGGCCATTGAGGATCTGCGTAAATCCAGCGGCATGAAAGCCGCCAAGAAAGCCGGGCGCACAGCGGCCGATGGCGTCGTCGCCGCCCAAGTGGCTGACGACGGTAGTTACGGCGTTCTGCTGGAGGTGAATTCGGAGACCGATTTCGTCGCTCGCGACGACAATTTTCGCGCCTTTGTCCAGCGCGTGCTAGCCAAGGCCTTTGCGGACCGCCAGGTCGATGTGACGGCGTTGATGGCGGGGGAGCTCGAAACCGCACGCCAGGCGCTGGTGCAGAAAATTGGCGAAAATATCCATGTTCGCCGGGTGGCGGTGGTCGCTGCACCCCGGGTCGGCAGCTATGTCCACAGCAATAGTCGCATCGCGGTGTTGACAGCGCTCACCGGTGGTGGGGAGGAGCTTGCCAGGGATGTCGCGATGCACGTCGCGGCAGTCAATCCGCAAGTGGTAAAGCCTGCCGACATGCCCCCGGAGCTGATCGCAAAAGAGAAAGCGGTCTACCTCGCCCAGGCTCAGGAGAGCGGCAAGACCGAGGCGATCATCGAGAAGATGGTGGCCGGTCGCGTTAGCAAGTTTCTCGCTGAGAGTAGCCTGGTCGAACAGCCATTCGTCAAGGATCCGGAGATAAAAATCGGCAAACTGCTGAACAATGCCGGTGCCGATATACAGAGTTTCATCCGCTTCGAAGTCGGTGAAGGGATTGAGGTTGCGGAAGTTGATTTTGCCGCCGAGGTGGCCTCGGCTGCTCAGGTAGGCGCCAGCAAGTAAGCAGAGGCTGTACTATCGCGAGCGCCGGTGACTAATGCAAGTGACGACATCAGGTAAACGGTGAAAGATAAAAAATACAAACGCATTCTGCTCAAACTCAGCGGCGAAGAGTTGATGGGCGATGAGAGCTTTGGCATCAGTCCTCCGGTGCTTGAGCGTATGGCTTTGGAGATTGGTCAGCTTGTCGGCATTGGCGTGCAGGTCGGCTTGGTGATTGGTGGCGGCAACCTGTTTCGCGGCGCGGCGCTGAGTGCCGCCGGGATGGAGCGGGTGACCGGCGACCACATGGGCATGCTGGCGACGGTAATGAATGGGCTGGCGATGCGCGACGCTCTCGACCGCAACAGCATTCCCGCGCGCGTGATGTCGGCGATTCCGATCAGTGGCATGGTGGAGCATTACGAGCGTCGCCGCGCCATCCGCTACCTGTCCGCCGGCGATGTCATGGTTTTTGTGGCCGGCACCGGCAATCCCTTTTTTACCACGGATTCGGCGGCTTGCTTGCGCGGCATCGAGATCGATGCCGATCTGGTGCTGAAGGCCACCAAGGTTGATGGCGTCTACAGTGCCGATCCCGCCAAGTCAGCGGACGCCGTGCTTTATCAACACCTCACCTACGATGAGGTGTTGGACAGGAAGCTCGGGGTGATGGATCTGACCGCGATTTGCCTGTGCCGTGAATACGGTATGCCGCTGCGGGTGTTCCGCATGGCCAAGCCGGGCGCTCTGCTCAGCATTATCATGGGCGGAGACGAGGGAACTCTGATCGAAGAATCCCCATTGCATTAATGCTGACCGATGCAGGCCAACCATGATCAATGAGCTGAAGCAGGACGCCGAAGAACGCATGGCGAAGAGTTATGAGGCGCTGGTTCACGCCTTCAATAAAATTCGCACCGGGCGTGCTCACCCCAGTATTCTCGAGAACATTACCGTCTCTTACTACGGCAGCGATGTCCCCCTCGCGCAGGTTGCCAATGTGACCGTGGCGGATGCGCGCACGCTGGTCATCAGTCCCTGGGAAAAAAATCTTGTGTCGCAAATTGAGAAGGCGATTCTCAAATCCGATCTGGGCTTGAATCCGATGACCAATAGCGACCTGATTCGCCTGCCGATGCCGTCGCTGACCGAGCAGACCCGCAAGGGCTATATCCGCCAGGCTCGACAGGAGGCGGAGAACGCCCGCGTCGCCACTCGCAACGTTCGCCGCGATGTGTTGTCGGACATCAAGGATTTGCTCAAGGAGAAGGAGATCACCGAGGACGATGAACACCGCGCTCACGACGATATCCAGAAGATCACTGATCGCTGCATTGCCCGCATTGACGAAGCTCTGGCGGCAAAAGAAAAAGATCTGCTGGAAATTTAGCCATCCGGAAGAGGGATTGAATGATGGTTAGCCGGGCGGACGATGACGATAGTGAAGGGCACCCCCTACACCATCTGGCGGTGATCATGGATGGCAACAATCGCTGGGCGCGTCAGCGCGGCTTGGGCGGAGTCGCTGGCCACCGCGCTGGCGTTGAGCAGGTTCGCGGTATCCTTGACGCCTGCCAGAGCCACGATATTCAGGTGCTGACCCTGTTCGCCTTCAGTAGCGAAAACTGGCAGCGGCCAGCTGCAGAAGTCGGCGGGCTGATGTCGCTGTTTGCCGGTTATCTTGAACGGGAGATCAAAGAGCTACGCGAACGCAGAGTCCGCTTGCGGATCATCGGTGAAAAGAGCCAGTTCAGTCGTCACCTGCAAAAGCTCATTGCTCACGCGGAAAACACCACCGCAGATGGTGAGTTTACCCTCGCGTTGGCGGTGGATTATGGTGGCCGTTGGGATATCGTGCAGGCGGCGCGCCAACTGGCGCGCCAGGTTGCCGCTGGCAAGCTGGCGCCAGAGCAGATCAGCGAAACCTTGTTTGAGCAGAATCTGTGTCTTGGTGATCTGCCGATGCCCGACCTCTGTATCCGCACGGCGGGGGAACGGCGGATCAGCAACTTCCTGCTCTGGCAACTGGCCTACACCGAACTCTATTTTGCCGACTGCTACTGGCCCGATTTTGACCGTCAAGCCCTTGACCTCGCGGTGCGCGATTACTATCAGCGGCAGCGCCGCTTCGGTCTTACCGGCGACCAACTGCGCGCAATGAGGCGGGTGGGTGCTTAAGCAGCGGGTGGTGACAGCTGTGGTGCTAACGACGCTGTTGCTTACGGCGCTGTTGGGTTTGCCGCCCGCCGGGTCTTCCGCCCTGCTGGCTGGAATCGTTGGTTATGCGGCCTGGGAGTGGAGCGATCTGGCGGGATTGATCAGCCCAGTCGCGCGCGTCGTTTTTGTGGCCGGGGTGTTGAGCAGCCTGGCAGCGATTGCCGCGATTGATGCGCAGGCGGATTTCGGCCCGGGCTTTGCCCGCTTCCTGCTCGCGATGGCGTGTATCGGCTGGGTCGTTGCGTTGTGGTGGGCACGGAATTATCCCGCTAGCGCCAGCATCTGGGGCGGCGCCCGGATGCTTCAGTTAATGGGGGTCTGGGTGCTGGTGCCGACGTGGTTGTCTGTTCATCTGCTGATTCACCAGCCGCAGGGTGTGCAGCTGGTGTTGGTGGTGATTCTGATCGTCGCGACGGCGGACATCGGTGCCTACTTTGCTGGCCGCCGGTTTGGTCGTCATAAGCTCGCAGCGGCGGTGAGTCCGGGGAAAACCTGGGAGGGATTGCTCGGTGGCCAGCTCTGCATCCTGCTGCTGGCGCTCGTCTTCGGCCGGTATCTTGAACTCGATTTCGAACGCTGGCCCGGGTGGCTCTTGCTCGCTAGCGTTACCGGCCTGGCGTCGGTGATGGGCGATCTGCTGGAGAGCATGGTGAAACGGCAGCGGGGCGTCAAAGACAGCGGCTGGGTGTTGCCGGGACATGGCGGCCTGCTGGATCGGATCGATGGCCTCACCGCGGCGCTGCCGGTATACGCGCTGTTTTATTCGCTGCTCAGCGCCTAGGCCATGCAGTTAATTACGGTTCTCGGGTCTACCGGCTCCATTGGTGTTAGCACCCTCGATGTGATCGCCCGCCATCCCGATCGATTTCGGGTTTTCGCGCTCACCGGTAATACACGGCTGGACGATCTTGTTCGCCAGTGCCGACAGTTCCAGCCGCGCTACGCTGTGGTGACGACGGCGGCTGTGGCGGATCGTCTGCGGCCACAGATCGCCGGCGACACCGAAGTGCTTTGGGGGGATGAAGGTCTTGTTGCCGTGGCCGCCCACGCGGCGGTCGATACGGTGATGGCCGCCATTGTTGGCGCCGCTGGACTTCCGGCCGCGCTCGCCGCGGCAGGTGCGGGTAAACGCCTGTTGCTCGCCAACAAGGAGGCGCTGGTGATGGCCGGAGGTCTGTTCATGGACGCTGTCGCCGAATCCGGCGCGACGCTGCTGCCCATCGACAGCGAACATAACGCAATTTTCCAATGCTTGCCCCAGGGCTATCTGAATTCGACCAGTGCCGGGGTGCGGCGCCTGTTATTGTCAGCATCGGGCGGACCGTTTCGCCGTCTGCCGCTCGCCGACCTCGCCACGGTGACACCGGATCAGGCATGCGCCCACCCGAATTGGCGCATGGGCCGCAAGATATCGGTGGACTCGGCGACGATGATGAACAAGGGGCTGGAGTTGATCGAAGCTTGTTGGCTGTTCGGCGTGCCGCCCGCTGCCATTGAGATCGTGATTCATCCCCAGAGCATCGTGCACTCCCTTGTCGAGTACGCCGATGGGTCAGTGCTCGCGCAACTCGGCAACCCCGACATGCGCACGCCCATCGCCCATGCGTTGGGCTGGCCCGAACGCCTGGATTCCGGGGTGGAGCCGCTGGATCTGATCAAAATCGCCTGCCTCAATTTCGAGGCGCCCGATCCGGTGCGCTTCCCCAGCCTTGCGCTCGCCCGTGCCGCCGGCGAGGCCGGTGGTGATGCGCCGACCGCGTTGAATGCCACGAACGAAGAAGCCGTGGCCGCCTTTCTCGACGGCCAAATTCGCTTTACTCGGATCGCCGAAACGGTCGATGCGGTGATGCAACGTTGGCGGCGCGGTGAACCGCGAGACCTCCACGAAGTCCAAGACGCTGACGCCCGCGCCCGCCAAATGGCGCAGCGCCGGATGTCTGTTGCCAACCACTGAGCTGTCAACCACTGAATAATGCTGGAGCGGTCGCGATGGCCTTTTTGCAGATGATTTTTTACACCCTGGTCGCGCTGGGGGTGCTGGTCACCGCCCACGAGTTTGGCCATTTCTGGGTGGCTCGCCGTTGCGGCATCAAGGTAGTCCGGTTTTCCATTGGGTTTGGCCCCCCGCTGTTGCGCTGGCGCGACCGGCGAGATACCGAGTTCGTCATCGCCGCCCTTCCCCTGGGGGGCTATGTGAAGATGGTGGATGAGCGTGAAGGCGAGGTGGTCGCGGCCGACTTGCCCCATGCGTTCAATCGCAAATCGGTATGGCAGCGCATTGCCACGGTGGTGGCGGGGCCGGTCGCCAATTTCGGTCTGGCGATACTGTTCTACTGGTGCGTGTACCTGCTGGGCGTGCAGGGAGTGGCGCCCATTGTGGACGTGGTTGCGCCGGGCTCCATCGCGGCCGCGGCTGGCCTCCAGTCGGGACAGGAGATCACCGCGGTGGATGGTGAGCCGACGCCGACCTGGCAAGCGTTGAATGAGCAGCTGGTGCAGCGCATCGGCGACAGTGGTCCAATCCGGTTTACCACTAAATACCCCGGCTCGACGCTTGAAAAAACCGGCGAAGCGACGCTGCAACACTGGGACGTCAATTCCGACGCCCCGGATCCGGTGGGGGATATCGGCATTCAGTTGTTCCGGCCGAAGGTGCCGCCGGTGCTTGATACCGTGGTTGCCGGTGATCCCGCCGCCGTCGCCGGGCTGCAGCCGGGGGATCGCATAGTGTCCGCCGATGGTATCGAGATGACTGATTGGCGGGACTGGGTGGATTACGTGCGCGGCCGCGCCGGCAAGGAAATCGCGCTCACACTGGAGCGCTCTGGCGCGAGAATCCAGTTATCGGTAATACCCAAGCGGGTGGAGTCGGAAACGGGGGAGGTGATCGGTCAGGTCGGCGTTGGTGTGTTGATGCCGGAATGGCCTGAAAGCCTGCTGCGCAACTTTCGCTACGGGCCGATCGATGCGCTGGCGCAAGCGGTCCGGCAAACCGGAAAGACCGCCACGCTGATACTGGGCTCGGTGAAAAAGATGTTGCTCGGCGATATGTCGGTCAAGCACTTGAGCGGCCCGATCACGATTGCTAAAGTGGCGGGCGCTTCAGCGGAGCACGGCGTCAGTCCGTTTTTGCAATTCATGGCGCTACTGAGCGTGAGTCTCGGCGTGCTGAATTTGCTGCCAATCCCGGTGCTCGATGGGGGCCATCTGCTGTATTACTTGATTGAGGCGGTCAAGGGGAGCCCGGTCTCCGAGAAGATCCAGATGGTCGGTTACCGGATTGGTCTGGTCTTCGTTGTTGGTTTGATGGTGCTCGCCCTATACAATGACATACTCCGGCTATGAGTAGCTGGTGCATTAATAACCTACATAGAATCCCCCGCCTTTAATGAAGCGACTAATTTTGCTCTTGTTGCTGGGCTTGTCGCCAGCATTCGCATGCGCCGATGTCTTTCAGATTGAAGATATTCGCATCGACGGCTTGCAACGGGTGTCCGCGGGCACCGTGTTTGCCGTGCTACCGGTCAATGCCGGCGATCTCATCGATGACGATGGCATTCGCCAGGCGACGCGGGCGCTATTTCGCACCGGTTATTTCGACGATATTCACATCGGTCGGGACGACAAGGTGCTGGTGATCACAGTGAGCGAACGGCCCGCCGTGTCCGAGATTAACCTGAGCGGCAACAAGGCCATTGAAACCGATAAACTGCTTGCCGCGCTGCGGGAAAGCGGGCTCGCGGAAGGACAGATATTCCGTCAGTCCATCCTCGAGGGTATGAGTCAGGAGCTCCAACGGCAATACGTCGGCCAGGGCCGCTACGGCGCGACGGTAAAATCGGAGGCAAAAAAACTGCCGCGTAATCGGGTTGCCGTCAACCTGACGATCAGTGAGGGCCAGGTTGCCGCCATTAAGCGAATCAACATCGTCGGCAACAACACTTATCCCGACGAGCAGCTACTTGACGAATTTGAGCTGAAAACTACCGGCTGGCTGTCGTGGATTTACAGCGATGACAAGTATTCGCGGGAAAAGCTGTCCGGTGATCTCGAGAAAATGGAGTCTTGGTATCGGGATCGAGGCTATCTGAAATTCGCCATCGAATCGACACAAGTGTCGGTCAATCCAGAGAAGGATGCGATTTACATCACGATCAATGTGACCGAAGGCGCTGTCTACACCGTGGGCGATATCGAGTTGTCCGGCGAACTCCCGATCGCCGAGAACATCGTTCGCCAACTCATTTTGTTGCGCAAAGGCATGATGTTTTCCCAAGTGTTGATGACTACGAGCAGCGAATTCATCACCAAGCGCCTCGGCGGCGAGGGTTACACCTTCGCCAAGGTAGAGGGCGTAACCGATGTTAATGACGCCGATAAAACCGCCAAGCTGACCTTCGTCATCACCCCGGGCCGGCGCGCCTATGTGCGGCGGATTGAATTTCGCGGCAATACCAAAACTACCGACGAAGTACTGCGTCGGGAAATGCGCCAGATGGAAGCGGGTTCGGCCTCTACTGACCGCATCGAGCAATCGAAAGTACGCTTGGAGCGCCTGGGCCACTTCAAGGAGGTCAAGGCGGACACCACGGAAGTGCCGGGTACCAGCGACCAGGTGGACGTGATCTACACTGTCGAGGAACAGCCCTCCGGCAGCATCGGCGCCAGCGTTGGGTTTGCTCAGGGCACCGGGATCATCCTCGGCGCCAACCTGCAGGAAAACAATTTTCTCGGCACCGGCAATTCCGTTGGCGTTGGCCTCAACCGTAGCTCCTACCAGACCAATATATCGTTCTCTTTCACCGATCCTTATTTCACTCCGGATGGGGTCAGTGTTGGCTATCGGGTCGGGCTCAGCAAAACTGACTACGGCGATTTTGATTTGGCTGAGTACACCAGTGATAGTCTCACCGCGGGAATAAGCTTCGGCTATCCGCTATCGGAAACCGCGAGGTTGGGTTTCGGCTTTAACTACGAAAATCTATCCATTGATCTGGGTTCTTTTCCAACCTTTGAGCTGTTCGAGTTCGTTCGTGACAACGGTGATCAGTACAATATTTTTAGCACCAGTTTGAGTTGGATCGATTCGACGTTGAACCGGGGAACGCTGGCGACCCGGGGGCATTCGCAGCAGGCCGCCATTGAGTTTGCGATTCCGGGCAGCGACATGGAGTACTACAAGCTCACCTATAGCGGAATGTATCTGCGCCCGATCACCACCAGTTTTACGCTGCGGCTGAGAGCAGCCATGGGTTATGGTGCCGCCCTGGGTAGTGGTGAGCGATTGCCGTTTTTCAAGAATTTCTACGGTGGGGGCTTCGGTTCCGTGCGGGGTTACAAGCGCAATACGCTAGGGCCTCAGGACACGCCGATCTTCCCGGGGTTCACGCGTTCGCGGCCCTTTGGCGGCAATGTAAAAATTGAAAGCGGTGCCGAAATAATTTTTCCGGTGCCTTTCCTGAAGGATAAACGCAGCGTGCAGACCGCAGTATTTTTTGACGCGGGAAACATCTTTGATACCGACTGTAGCCCGGTACAGACTAACTGTTTCTCGCCGGATATTGGTGAATTGCGTTATGCGGTAGGTATCGGCGGAACCTGGCTGAGTGGATTCGGCCCCATTACCCTGAGCCTCGGCCAGGCTATCAACGACGGTCCGGAAGACGAAACCGAATTTTTCCAATTTTCCCTTGGCCAGACTTTCTGATTTCAGTAAGCTGAATTTAACCATCTAAAAACGTTAACGGAGAGATCATTGTGCGCAATTTGAAAATTATGATGTTTGCTCTTGCTGGGCTCCTCAGCGCGGGAGCGATGGCTGAGAAGGTGGCAGTGGTTGATGTCGGCCGCGCAATTTTTGCGGCTGACTTCGCCAAGGCCCGGGTCAAGCAGTTGCAGGCAAAATCCGAATATGCGTCCATGCAGGCCAAGTACGACAGCACTGGTGCGGATATCAAGGCACTGCAAAAAGAAGTGGAAAGCAAGCGGATGACTGCTTCAAAGGAACAGATGGCCGAGTACCAGAAAAAAATGGAATACCTGAATGCCGATATCGAATTGGTGGCGCGCAAGCTCGAAGGTGAGATCAAGAATCTCCAGGGCAGCATCATGAAAGAGGCTCAGCCCAAGGCTCTGGAGTCAATTCAGGAACTGGTCAAGGAAGAGGGCGTCACCTTGCTATTGCAGCGAGAGGCGGTCATCTTTGCGCCGCCGGAAACGGATTTGACTGCCAAGCTGACCGATCGTCTTAATAAAAAGATGAAGTGATGTGGGGGAATCGGACGTGGATCGTGAATTCACCCTCGGTGATATCGCAGCTCGCCTGGGCGTGGAGTTGCGCGGTGACGCGGCATGCCGGATCAAGCGCCTGAATACTTTGCAGGGTGCCGGTGAGGGCGATCTGACGTTTCTCGCCAACAAGGCCTACGAAGATTTTCTCGCCTCCACCGGCGCGAGCGCCGTTATCCTGAAGCCGGCTGATGCGGACAAGTTCGCTGGCAACCGGTTGGTAGTCAGCAACCCCTATCTGGCCTATGCACGTGCTACAGCACTGTTCGATGCCACTCCGCGGCTGCCATCGGGGATTCACCCGAGCGCGGTTGTCGCGGACAGCGCTCGCATCGCGAAGGACGTTGCGATTGGCCCCCACGCGACCATTGGCGAAGGTGTTCGCATCGATGCCGGGGCGTCTATTGGCGCGGGGGTTTTTATCGGTGATCACTGTGTCATTGGCAGCGACACCCGGGTGTTCGCCAACGTCAGCATTTATCACGGAGTCAGCATTGGTCGGCAGGTGGTTATCCATAGCGGCGCGGTGATCGGCGCCGACGGCTTTGGCTTCGCCCACGACGGCGAGCACTGGGTCAAGATTCGGCAATTGGGTGGAGTTCAGATCGGCGATAACGTGGAAATTGGCGCTTGCACTACCATTGATCGCGGTGCGCTCGGCGATACCGTGATCGAGAGCGGCGTCATTCTCGATAACCACGTCCAGATTGCCCACAATGTCCATCTCGGCGAGAACACCGCCATGGCGGCCTACTCCGGTATTGCCGGCAGCTCGGTGATTGGCAAGAACTGTCTTTTTGCCGGCCAGGCCGGCGCGGTCGGGCACGTCACGGTATGCGACAATGTGCAGGTCATGGCGCGGTGCAGCATTTCTAAATCTGTAACCAAGGCGGGTTCCTATTCCTCGGGCTTGCTGATGTATGAAACACCCGATTGGCGACGCAACGCCGCGCGTTTTGGCCAGCTGGACGACATGTACCGGCGGCTCAGAAAGCTCGAAAAAATCAGCAACCCTAACGATCTGAGGGATGGTGTGCAGCTAAGGAACCCGGATGGAAATTGATCAGATCAGGAAGCTCCTGCCCCATCGCTATCCGTTCCTGTTGGTGGACAGAGTGGTCGAGCTGGAACTGGGCAAGCGCATCCTCGCCTACAAAAACATCACCGCCAACGAGGAGGTGTTCAATGGCCATTTCCCACAGGCGGCGATCTTTCCTGGGGTGATGATTATTGAAGCCATGGCGCAGGCGGCCGGCATCCTCGGCTTTGCCACGGTCAACAAGCAGCCCGATGATGACAACCTCTACCTTTTTGCCGGTGTCGATGGGGTTCGTTTCAAACGCCCCGTGGTGCCTGGCGACCGCCTGATGTTGGAGGCGGAAGTCGATTCAACCAAGCGGACAATCTGGCGCTTCAACTGCAGGGCGACAGTTGACGGTCAGTTGACCTGCGAGGGGCAAATTCTCTGTGCGTTGCAAAACTTCAAGTAAAGTTGCAGAACTTCGAGTAAAAAGGTCTGCTTTGTTGAGTGAATGGCATTGATTGATCCCCTCGCAATTGTCCACCCGTCCGCGCAATTGGGTGCCGGGGTTGAGGTGGGGCCCTGGACCGTGATCGGGCCCGATGTGCACATCGGTGAGGGCACCGTGATCCACTCCCATGTTGTCATCAAGGGGCCGACCTGGATCGGCAAGCACAACCGCATCTTTCAATTCGCCACTGTTGGCGAAGCTACGCCGGATATGAAGTATCAGGGAGAGCCGACCCGCCTGGTGATGGGTGACCACAATACCGTCCGCGAAGGCGCTACCATCCACCGGGGTACCGTTCAGGATCGCGGCGAAACCAGCATTGGCCATCACAACCTGATCATGGCCTATGTCCATATTGGCCATGACTGTGTGCTCGGCGATCACATCATCCTGATCAACAATGCCTCCATGGCCGGGCACGTCAAAATAGGTGATTGGGCGTTTTTATCCGGATTCACGATGATCCACCAGCACGTCTGCATTGGTGCTCACGCCTTTGTTGGGCCGGCAGCCTTCGTGAATCAGGACGTTCCTACCTATGTGATGGCGACCGGACATCCGGCTAAACCACGCACCATCAACAAGGTTGGTTTGCAACGACGCGGATTTACCGCCGCCCAGGTGATCGCCATCAACCGCGCCTACAAGGCGCTTTATCGGCAGGGGTTGAAGTTGGAGGAAGCGCTGGAGCGGGTGGAGGCCATCGCCGCCGCTGGCAGTGAAGAAAAAGTGGCTATCGAGCCATTGCTGGAGTCAGTCCGCACCTCCGCGCGTGGCATCATTCGCTGACTCTCTGGTCCTCGACGGGTACCTATCGGTGATGGTGACCGCAGCACCAGTCCGCATTGCAATCGTGGTGGGCGAGGCCTCGGGCGATCAGCTCGGTGCGGGCTTGATGAAAGCATTGCGCGAGCATTATCCCGAGGCTGTTTTCGAAGGCCTGGGCGGGCCGCGGATGATCGCCGAAGGCTTTCACTCGCTGTATCCGATGGAGCGCTTGGCGGTGATGGGCCTGGTGGAGCCGCTCAAGCGCCTGCCGGAGTTGTTGCGGATGCGGCGGGCGCTCAAGCAGTATTTTCTCGCCTGGCAACCCGCGGTGATGGTTGGCATCGATGCCCCCGACTTCAATCTCGGCCTCGAACTGCAACTGCGTCGCGCCGGCCTGAAGACGGCCCACTATGTCAGCCCGTCGGTGTGGGCGTGGCGGCAGGGGCGAGTCAAGAAAATTGCCCGCGCTGTCGATCTGATGTTGACCCTGCTGCCCTTCGAGGCCGAGTTTTACCGCACTCACCAGGTGCCCGTGGCCTACGTCGGTCATCCCATGGCCGATGAATTGCCCCTCGTGCCCGACCCACTCGCCGCGAGACGGACATTGCGCCTGCCGGCAACCGGGCCCCTGCTTGCCGTGTTGCCGGGCAGCCGCCGTGCCGAAGTGGCCCTGCTCGGGCCGCTGTTTCTCGCCGTGGCTCGCTGGTGTTGGCAGCGGTGGCCGGGGTTGACCTTTGTGCTCCCCGCTGCCAGCCCGGAGCGGCGCCGAGAGCTCGATGTGCTGCTGGAGGGGGCCGGTGATCTGCCGATCAAGGTCCTCGACGGCCAGTCCCACACGGCCATGGAGGCAGCGGATGTAGTGCTGCTCGCCTCTGGAACCACGGCGCTTGAAGCCATGCTGTTGAAAAAACCCATGGTAGTGGCCTACCGGGTGGGCTGGCTGACCCATCTGATGTTGGCGCCGATGCTTAAAATTCCCCATGTGTCGCTGCCCAATCTGCTCGCCGGGCACGCACTGGTGCCGGAGCTGCTGCAGAACGACGCCACCGTTGAGCGCATTGGCGCGGCGGTGCTGGGTTATCTGCAAGATCCCCGAAAAGGTGCCGCACTGCAGGCGGAATTTCTGCGACTCCACCGTGAATTGAGCTGCGGCGGGAGTGCAGTCGCCGCCGCTGCTCTCGCCGACCTGATCGAGAGCAGCCAATGATTGCGCTGAGCTACCAGGGCTCACTACTCGCTGGTGTCGATGAAGTGGGGCGCGGTCCGCTGGCCGGCGATGTCGTCACCGCGGCCGTCATTCTCGACCCGCGACGCCCCATTGCCGGCCTCGCCGATTCCAAGCGGCTGTCGCCACGGCAGCGGGAGGCGTTGTATCCGCAGATCATTGCCAATGCTCTCAGCTGGCATATCGGCCGTGCATCGGTAGCTGAAATCGATCGTATCAACATCCTTCAGGCCACCCTGCTGGCGATGATGCGCGCCGTGGACGGCCTCGCGGTGGCGCCGGAATTTGTCGCTGTGGACGGCAATCGCCTGCCTTTGTGGGATTATCCGGCGCAGGCGCTGATCAAGGGCGACGTGCTCGTCCCTGCGATCAGTGCAGCAAGTATTGTCGCCAAGGTCACCCGCGACCGTGAAATGGTTGCCAGCGATCGGGATTACCCGGGTTACGGCTTCGCTGAGCACAAGGGCTATGGTACTGCCCTCCATCTGGCGGCACTGAGTGCCCGCGGGCCCTGCCCACTGCACCGGCGCTCCTTTGCCCCCGTGAGGGCTTGCCTGACGTCGGCACGCGCTGGCTCAACACCGCTGTCAACAAATTGAAACATCCGCAACATCCGCATTGATCTTGGTGGCCATCTGCTGGAGAATCCCTAGCCTGCAACTGGGCCCCTATAGCCATGAGACGACGATGCCATTTGCCAAAATAACCGGTTGGGGAAAGTGCCTGCCACCGGCGACGCTCAGCAATGCCGACGTCGTCACCATTCTCGATACCTCGGATGACTGGATCGTTGCGCGCACCGGAATCAAGTGCCGGCGCATCAGCCATGTTCGCAACGCTGATCTGGCTCATGTCGCTGCCGTGCGCGCGCTGGCGGCGGCGGGTATCGCCGCCACCGACCTCGATATGATCGCCTACGCGACCACCACGGCAGACGAAATCGTCCCCAACACCGCTTCAATGCTGTTGAACAGCCTGGGTGCGGTCAACGCTGCCGCGGTCGATCTGAACGCCGCCTGCACCGGGTTTATCTACGCCTTCAACATGGTTTCCGACATGATCCGCACCGGCTCGATCAAGACCGCGCTGGTGGTGGGTTCGGAGCGGCTGAGTTCGCTGATGAACTGGTCAAAGCGGGAGTCGGCGATCCTCTTTGGCGATGGTGCTGGCGCCGTGGTGCTACAGGCGTCGGACCAACCATCAGGGCTGATCGCCGGTAAGCTTGGCTGTGTGCCCGCGACCCGGGAGTTTCTTGCGATACCGGATTTCGGGCTGCACGCCATTGCCCAGTTTCGACCCCTCGACATCACCATCGATTTTCATGGTCGCGAAGTGTTCAAGAACGCGGTAAAGGGCATGAGTGATGCCTGTCAGGATGTGCTTGAGCGGGCGGG
>JBPPNE010000142.1:0-24969 GCA_051306415.1 Porticoccaceae bacterium | reverse complement strand
CTGGACGGCACCGAGATCACCGAAATCGAATGGGCGGCGGATGATGCGCTGCCGTTTCCGCTCTGCATCTCGGCGCAGACCGATGCGGATCACGGCGGCGCCTTCATCGAGGATGTCAGCGTCGCGCGCGGCAACATTGTGCTGGCCGATCACGGTTTGACTGTCGTGGGCGAGGGCCTCGGCGCGGTGCCGCCAGCACGCCTGCGCTACCCGTTCGATGTCGCGCAAGATCGCTGCGCCAAACCCGCGCCGGAATGGTTGCCGCCGCGTTTTCGTCCGACTTTATCCAAGCGCCCGCTGACGCAGGCGGCAACGGTGCTGAAAACCGTCCAGGCTTCCGGCCGGCGCGAAACGTTGCGGCTGCGCTTTGACCCGCAAGCGCCGGCCAGCCAGGTCTTCGTGTGGCGCAACGCGGACATCGGGCCTTCGATCGGCCTCGACAGCAGTTTCGATAGCGGTGCCGCTATTTTGACCGAGGCTTGGCAGTCTCGCCGCGACCTCCTCAATAGCGACGATGAGGCGCCGCATTTTGTCGTCGAGTGCGAGCATGACGGCAGCGCGTTTCTGCGCTTCGGCGACGACCACCACGGCAAACGCCCGGAGAGCAAAACCGAGTTCGACGCCACCTACCGCATTGGCAACGGCTTGGTCGGCAATATCGGCGCCGAGGCGCTGGCGCATGTGGTGACAGACGACACGAGCCTTGCCGGTGTGCGCAACCCGCTCGCCGCGCGTGGTGGCGGTGAGCCCGAAAGCGCCGAGCAGATTCGCCGTCGCGCGCCGCAGGCATTCCGTACCCAGGAGCGCGCCGTTACGCCGGCAGACTACGCGACGGTGACGCAAGCCTATCCCGGCGTGCAGCGCGCGGCCGCGACATTGCGCTGGACCGGGAGCTGGCACACCCAGTTCATCACCGTTGATCGCACCAGCGGCGAGCCGATGGACGCGGACTTCGAGCTGGCGCTGGTGGAACAGGTCGAGTCCTATCGGATGGCGGGCCACGATCTCGAATTCAACGACCCGGTGTACGTGTCCATCGAAATCGACCTCAGCGTCTGTGTGGCTGCCGGTTATTTCCGCAGCGATGTCCGCGCCGCCCTGTTGCAGGTGCTGAGCAACCGCAGCCTGCCTGACGGTACGCGCGGCCTGTTTCATGCCGATGGACTCAGCTTCGGACAGACGGTGTATCTGAGCACCCTCCATGCCGCCGCGCGCGCCGTGGCGGGGGTTGAGTCGCTGCAAGTGACGCGATTCCAACGCCAGGGCCAGGACGACACACGCTATTTGAGCGAGGGCCGCCTGCGCCTGGGTCGACTGGAAATTCCGCGCCTGGACAACGATCCCAGCTTCCCCGAGCACGGCGTGCTGCGCCTGATGCTACACGGCGGCAAATAGGTGAAGGCGATGAACGACAAGACGGATGATTGCGGCGGTTGTGCCGGCCTTGACGCCGAGACGCCCAAGCCGCTCTACAACCGGCCGGCGCTGCCCGCGATAGCCTATCGCGTCGGTACCCACCACGATTTCAAGGCGTCGATGCTGGCGCGGCTGTCGTCCACCGACTATCCGGCGCTGGCTCATCTTACCGCGCGCGACGACGGCGATTTCGGCGTTGCCCTGTGCGATGCAGCAGCGATCGTGCTGGATGTGCTGAGTTTTTATCAGGAGCGCATCGCCAACGAAAATTTTCTGCGCACCGCGCAGGAGCGCCGCTCCATTCTCGAGCTGGCGCAACTCATTGGCTACGAGCTGGCGCCCGGCGTGGCGGCCTCCACCCACTTGGCCTTCACCCTGCAAGAAACACCGGGGCTGCCCGGTGGCGTCGAGCCCGTCGCCATCCCCATCGGCGCCCGCGTGCAGAGCGTGCCCGGACCGGACGAGCAGGCGCAATCCTTCGAAACGGTCGAAGCGGTCGAGGCGCGTGCCGAATGGAATGCGATGGCGGTGCAAACCAGCCGCGCCTGGCAGCCGCTGTGGGGCGACACCGAGTTGTATCTGACCGGTGTTTCCACTGCGTTGCAACCCGGCGATGTCATCCTGATCGTGGGTCAGGAGCGGGCGATGACCGCTGCCGGCTCGGAAAACTGGGACGTCCGCGTGTTGCACGCGGTTGAGCCCGATGCGGCCAGTGACCGCACGCGAGTGACCTGGCGGGATGGCCTGGGCCATGCGGCGCCCTTCATTCAGCCCGCCGCTGAAGGGCCCAAGGTGTATGTGTTTCGCCAGCGCGCGGCGCTGTTCGGCTACAACGCGCCGGATCCGCGGTTGATGGGGCAAACGGGTTCGGATTTACTTCTTATAACCGAAGTTGGAGACAATAAAAAACGCAAATGGAAAAACTACGCCATCGACGGCATCAACGTGGATCTCGATGCCGCTTACCCCAGGATCACTGCCGGCAGCTGGTTTGCACTGGTCTCCAATGAAGCGGGCGTGGGCAGCGCCTCCTTGCCCGGCTATGTGGAGTTGTACCGAGCGAAAACCGTAGCGGCAATTTCGCGCACGGATTTCGGCCTGAGCGGCAGGATTACCCGCATCGTGCCCGATACCACCGAGAACCTGGAGGCCGCGCGGTTCACGATTCCCCAAACGCTGGTACTGGCGGAGAGCGAGTTGCTCGAAACGACGGCGCGGCCGATTCTCTATCCGGCCTTTGGCAGCGAGATCGTGCTGGGCAGCCTGCAAACCGATCTCGCACCCGGCCGCACCCTGGCGATCGCGGGCAAGCGCCAGCGTATCGGCCTGACTGATCGCGCCAAAAATCTGATATTGACGCTGGACGCTGGCGACGAAGTGGCCTTGCGGCCCGGCGATTCGCTGTGTCTGGACGCCGCGCCGGAGCGCGTGATCGGCGCGATCGCGCAGGCTTTGACGCCCGCCGAATTCGGGGCGCTGCTCGGTAGCGGAGCCCTGTTGCGCTTGCGTCTGCGCGACCGCGACGACCGCGTGGGCACCCTTGAGGTGATCGCCGACATGGTGCGTCTGCAAGACTCTGCGAAGGAAGACCAGATGCTCTCGGAGGTTGTGCATATAGATGGTCCAGACACGGCGGTCACCCATGGGCGCGATGCCACAACGCTGCGACTGGATTCGGCGTTGGCGCACGTTTACGAGCGCGCGAGCGTGCGCATCAACGCTAATGTGGCATCCGCCACCCACGGCGAAACGGTGAGCGAGACCCTGGGAAGTGGCAATGCCATCTCCCCGAATCAAGCTTTCCCGCTGCGCCAGGCGCCGCTCACCCAGGTCAGTGCTGCCACCCCCAGCGGTCGCGCCGCGGCGCTGGAGTTGCGGGTGAACGATCTGCTCTGGCGCGAAGTGTCATCCCTGTACGGCCAGGCTGCCACCGCTCCGGTTTATACCCTGGCCACCGATGACGCCGGGCGCACCCGCGTCCTGTTTGGCGATGGCATCGAGGGCGCGCGCCTGCCCTCCGGCCAGGACAACCTGCGCGCGCGCTACCGCAAGGGACTGGGGGCGGCGGGCAATGTGGCTGCGGGTAAGCTGAGCAATCTATTGAGCCGACCGCACGGCGTGAATGGCGTCGTCAATCCCCAAGCTGCCAGCGGCGGCCAGGATGCGGAGACGGGCAACGCTGCGCGCGAGAATGCGCCGCTGACCGTGCTCACCCTTGACCGCGCGGTATCGGTGCAGGATTACGAGGATTTCTCGCGCAGCTTCGCCGGCGTCAGCAAGGCGCACGCCGCCTGGATTGCGGCGGGACCGGGACGGGGCGTGTTCGTCACGGTGGCGGGCGAGGCGGGCACGGCGGTGACGGCGGACATCGACACCTGCCGCCATTTGCTCGCCTCTTTGCGCCGCTACGGCGATCCGCTGTTGCCGCTACGGCTCGCCGGCTATCGTGCCGCCGCGTTCAAGCTGCGCGCCGCCATCAAAGTCGCGGCCGCGGCAGAAAGCGGCAAGGTGCTGGAAGATGCCGCCGCGGCCTTGCACGCCGCGTTCAGCTTCGACGCGCGCCGCTTCGGCCAGACGGTGTCGGTGGACGAAGTCATGGCCGTGCTGCATGCGGTCAACGGCGTCGAGGCGGTCAACGTGCTGCATCTCTACCGCCCGGATCAAGGCGCATCGCCGCGCCTGGAGCCGCGCCTGTTCGCCCGTTTACCCGAGGCTTCGCTGACCCTGCTGCCCGCGGCCGCCGAGTTGTTGCTGCTCGATGCCGGCCCGATTGAGTTGGAGGTGATGGCATGAGTGGTGTCGACGCGGAAAAACTCTACCGGCTGCTGCCGGCGATTCACCGTACCCGCGACGCCGAGCAGGGCGAGCCGCTGAAGGCGCTGCTGGCGGTGATGGCCGAACAGGTCGGGGTGATCGAGGAAAACATCGAGCAGCTCTAC
This sequence comes from Porticoccaceae bacterium, assembly GCA_051306415.1. Lineage (GTDB taxonomy): Bacteria > Pseudomonadota > Gammaproteobacteria > Pseudomonadales > Porticoccaceae > CBDDRG01. The sequence continues at coordinate 20,614 of JBPPNE010000142.1, read as the reverse complement.
GACGACCAGTTCATCGAGACCTGCGCCGACTGGGTCGTGCCCTATATCGGCGATCTCATCGGCTATCGCCTGCTGTATGGCGACGCGCTGGGTGTGGGCAGCCCGCGTGCCGAGGTGGCGCATACCATCGCGCTGCGCCGGCGCAAAGGCACGGCGGCGGTGCTGGAGCAACTGGCGCGCGATGTCACCGGCTGGAATGCGCGCGCGGTGGAATTCTTCCAGACGCTCGCCAACACCCAGTACATGAATCACCTGCGCCCCGGCAATTACTACGCCCCCGATTTGCGCCGCTGGGAGCCGCTGGAGCGCATTGACAGTGCCTTTGATGGCGTCGCGCACACGGTGGATGTGCGCCGCATCAGCTCCGGGCGCGGGCGCTACAACATTGCCAATGTCGGGCTGTTCCTGTGGCCAATCGAGGCACAGGCGTTGACGCGTTCGCGCGCGGTGCGCGTGGACGACCGGCGCTATCGCATCAGCGCGCTCAACCACGATATACCGCTGTATAACCGCCCGCAGGCGGAAGATCGCATCACCCACCTGGCGGAGCCTTTCAACGTGCCCATGGCGCTATCGCGCCGTGTACTGCACGAGGACACAGCGAGCCCGACCTTGCCTTCAGACTACTACGGCGAAGGGCTGAGCCTCGCGCTCTATCTCAACGGCAATCCCGTGCCGGTGGAGCAAATTCGTATCTGCAACCTCAGCGACGAGGGCGCGAGCTGGACGCATCTGCCCGCGGACAACAGCTACGCCATCGACCCGGTGCTGGGTCGCGTGGCGCTGCCCGACAACCTGGTGCCGCCGATCACGCAAGTCGAGGTGAGCCACCATTTCGGTTTCGGTGCCGAGCTCGGCGGCGGCGAATACGAGCGCGCCGCCAGCTTCGCCGCCGCGCCTGGCCAGGCCGTGTTGCGCGTGCCGGACGATCACCCCACGATCCAGACCGCGCTGAATGCACTGGCCGGTGACGGCGTGGTGGAGATCACCGACAACGGTCGCTATGAAGAAGCGCCTAGCGTACAGGTTGCCGCAGGCGGGCGCGTCGAGCTGCGCGCCCGCAACGAGCGCCGGCCCAGCCTGGTGCTGAGCGGGGAAATGACCATCGTGGGCGGCGCTGACAGCGAATTCGCCCTCAACGGCTTGCTGGTGAGTGGCGAAAAACTCCGTGTGTCGGCGACGGGCAATAACCTGCTGCGCCGCTTGCGCATCGTACACGCCACGCTGGTGCCGGGCTGGGCGCTGACGCCGGCTGGCGATCCGGTGCAGCCCGACGAGCCGAGCCTGATTGTGGAGACCGCCGACACCGAAGTGAACATCGAGCGCACTATTGTCGGCGGCTTGCGCACGCATGCCGGCGCCAAACTGGCATTGACCGATAGCATCCTCGATGCCACGCGCATCGACGGCGTGGCGAGTGCCGGGCTGGATGGTAAAGCGCCTGGCGCGAGCCTGTCCATGCAGGGCTGCACCAGCATCGGCAAGCTGCACGCGGCGCTTATGCCGCTGATTTCCGACAGTCTGCTGCTGGCCGCGCTGGCCGCGGCCGATACCTGGGATACCCCGGTGCGCGCGCAGCAGAAGCAAACCGGCTGCGTGCGCTTCAGTTGGTTGCCACTGGCGGCGCGGGTGCCGCGCCGCTACCGCTGCCAGCCGGAAGCGGGAGCGTCACCGGTCGCGCCGCGCCTGCTGTCCTCGCGCTATGGCACGCCGATCTATTGCTGGCTGTCGGCGCGCACCGTCGATGCGATCCGCCGCGGTGCCGAGGACGAGGGCGAGATGGGCGCCTGCCATCATCTGCTGGCTTCGCAGCGCGAAACCAATCTGCGTGTGCGTCTCGCCGAGTATCTGCGCGCGGGACTCGAAGCAGGCATTTTCTACGAAATCTGAGAGGACCGCGGCCATGAGTTTCGATTGCAGCCGATTCACCTTCAACGCTTGGCACGACTTCCTGGGTGTGGTCATGCAGCAGGGCCGCGTGCAGCTCGATGCCGACTGGAACGAATTCGTCGGCCAGCTCCTGCGCCGCATCCAGGCCGGCACACTGGACACCTTCGGCGGACCGGTGGTGCCCCGTGTCACGCCCGATGGCTTTCGCATCGAGGCGGCCGGGGGCGCGTTGACCATCGGCGTTGGCCGCCTCTATGTCGATGGCCTACTGGCCGAGAACCACGGCGCCGCGCCCTGGCAATGGAACGCGTTGCTGGCCGAGCAGACCGGCGGCGTGGCGCTGGATTACACCGCGCAGCCCTATTATCCACAGCCGCCGGCCTTGCCCGGCGGTGGCCCGCATCTGGTCTATCTCGACGTCTGGCAGCGCGAGGTGACCTGTTTGCAGTATCCCGATCTGGTCGAAAAAGCCGTGGGCATCGACACTACCGCCAGGCTGCAAACCGTGTGGCAGGTAAAAGTGCTGGCCGCTGTCGGTGCAGCGAATTGCGCCACGCCCGATGCGGAAATTCCCGGTTGGACCGCCGCTACCACACCATCGGGTGCACGGCTGAGCACGTCCACGGGCGCGGTGGCGGCGACGCCCAATCCCTGCCTGATCCCGCCTGGCGGTGGTTACAAGGGCTTGGAGAACCAGCTCTATCGTGTCGAGATACACGCTGGCGGGCAGGCTGGCACGGCGAGCTTCAAGTGGTCGCGGGACAACGCCACGGTGGCGAGTCGGGTCAACCAGATCAACATGGCACGCGATCGTATCGTGGTGGACAGCCTGGGCCGCGACGAGGTGCTGGGCTTCGCCGACGGCGACTGGGTGGAAATCACCGACGATAGACGCGAACTGCACGGCGAGCCCGGCGTGATGCGTCGCATCCGTCAGGGTGGCGGGGTGGACGATGCCACCCGCACGTTGGTACTGGAAACGCCGTTGCCCGCAGGCATCTTTCCCACCGACGTGCAGAACCGCACCGAGGCCGGGCGGAACACCCGGGTGCGGCGCTGGGATCAGAGGGGTCATGTCCTCCGTGCCGATGGCAGCCTCTATGTCGATCTCGACGCGCCGGGCAGCGCGGGGTCGATCGCGGTGCCACCGGCGGGGGTCAAGCTGTTTCTGGAAGACGGCATCCTGATCGATTTGGATCTCGACGGCGCTGGCAGCGAGTTTCACAGCGGTGACCACTGGAGCTTCGCCGCGCGCGCGGCTGACGCCTCTATCGAGCTGCTCGACCGAAGCCCGCCCCGCGGTATCCACCACCACTATGCGCGACTGGCGATCGTGAATTTTCCCGACGCCGAGTCGGACTGCCGCGTACTGTGGCCGCCGGTTGCGGAGACGGGCGACAGCTGTGCCTGCGACCGCTGCGTGACGCCAGCAGGCCATAATGCCGGTACCGAAACGCTGCAGCAGGCGGTGGATTCACTGGCGCAGAGCGGCGGCGTGATCTGTCTTGCCGCAGGGACCTATCGTCTGCGCGAACCCCTGCGGATCGCCAACGCCGGCTCGCTGCGTCTGCGTGGCAAGGGTTGGCGGACTCTGCTGGTCGCCGAATCGCCGGGGCCGCTGGTGGCGATCAGCGACAGCGAGGGGATTGCCATCGAGAACCTCGCCGCAGCCGGCGCGGCGAGCCCGAATGCAACCGGAGACGGGGTCGATGGCGGCGGTTTGATCGATGCGCGCAATACCCTTGGACTGGAGTTGTCGCAGCTCTATCTGCTGGGCTTATCTCCGGGCGATGCGCGCAGCCTGGGCCTGTCCCTCAGTGGCTACGCCCTCGGGGTTCAGGTGCGCGATTGCGCGATCGTCGCGGATGTCGGTATTGCCGGCGGTCAGGGCAAGACCGGTTATCTGCTGGCGTCAGCCGTCGCGATCACCGCGAGTCTGCTGCTCTGTCAACGCCGGGGCATTGATTTGGCCCGGCGCTGCCTGCATCTCGGACAGACGCGGATCGCCGACAACCTGATCCTGGGCGGGCGCGAGGCCGGGGTGCGCGTGGTCGGCGCCACATTCCCGGGGGCGAGCGTGGCGCTGGAGCGCAATGTGCTGCAACTGTCCGGGGACGGCATCGTTGCCGGCGTCGATGGCCTGCGCATTCTCGACAATGAATTGCGCGGCGCCGACAGCAAAGCCGTGGGCAGCGGGGTGGTGCTTGAAACCGGACTCGACCCGCGCGGCGTCGGCCACTGCTGGATCACCGGCAACCGCATCGCGGATTTGCCCGCGGGCGCCGGCATTGCCGTGCGCACCGCATTGGGGTCAGCGATGATCAAGCAAAACATGATCGAGCGCACCCGGCGCGGCATCGCCTTCACCGCCGCCGGTGCGGCGACCCGGCTCAGCATCGAGAACAATCACCTTGTCGATATCGCACTCGGTGTCAATCCGGAATCCGAGTCGGTGGTGGCGATTCAGGTGCTAGCCACCGCGTATGCCGATCTCACCGGCAATGTCGTCAGCAACTTTGCGGTCAACGCACTGCAGGCGCCAGACCGGGTTGCGATCCGGATCGTCGGCGGCGGCGATATCCGTCTCAGCGGCAATCACCTGTCCGACCTGGGGCCGCGCCAGGAGTATCGGGGCTATGTCGCGGGTATCGAGCTGGTGGCGCCCTTCGCACTCGCCATGGTGATCGACAATGTGATCTCGCGTCTGCCCGAGGGTGACATTGCGGCCGCCAACTGGCAGGCGATACGTATCGCTCCGCCCCGCGAGCAGGGATCGAATCTATATGCGGACGCGCTGATACTCACGGCCGGCAAGGACGCCTTCCTGCTCACCAACAGCCGGCTGCGAGTGCTGGTGGGCAAGCCTGCCGGCAGCGTCGCGCTGCGCGGCAATCAGATCCGTGTGCGCGGCAGCGGTGCACCCCTGGTGTCTGTCGGCGGTGTGCTGACCACAACCTTTACCGACAATCACTGCGAGGCCGAGCCGGTTGCGGGTGTTGCCGGGCGTCTCGCGATGGTCGAGATCCAGGGTGGTGCTGTTATCGTCAGCCAGAACCGCGTGCGCTGGACCGCCAACGACTTCGATGCGATCAACATTGCCGGCACTGAGTCCTTCACGGTGCTGGGCAATATCACCATGGGCAACATTCGCATAGATCGCGGGCCGCTGCCGGCGCCGTGGGCGCCACTGAACATTCTCGCGGGATAACCACTCGCCGGACAAGCGGAGCTTCAACGATGGCCATCACGACCGTTCGCAATGAAAAAAACCTCGGCGAACTGCTGGGCAAGCGCTATCCGCGCCTAACACCCGCCGAGTTAACGCGGGTTCTGGAGGCCACGCTCAAGGCGAACCCGCACCTGGACGGGGCGGGGCGCCTCAAACCCGGCGCGGTTGTCGTACTACCCGAGCTGGACGACGCGACACCGACAACGCCGCGTTCGAACGATGGGGGTGCCGCCGATGGCGTCGCCGCCCTGCTCGCCGAGATAGCCACTCAGGTGCCGATGTTCCTGGATAATCTGGAGCGTTCCCGCGGCGACCTCGACCTCTCCGCCAAGTTGCTGAAGTCGGCGTCTTTCAAACGCACGCTGGAGGGAGCGCCAGAGGCGGCGGTAGAGCTTGCAAAAGGCCTCGAAGCCTCGCTCAAGACCGAACGCGAGGCCGTTGACGAGGCGGTGGACCTATTTCGCAAGGATATCGATACAATCAAGGTCGATTTGAAGTCCCTGCTCGACAAGCTGGCCTAGACTTCATCTTTCTGTTCCCCGGATACTGTCGCCGCAACTACCGGCCGTCGGCGGTGCTGCGATATTCGGCCTTGAGAAGGCATTACCCATTACCCAACATCAACTGCACACCGGAGTTGCGATGTCCACCAATCTCACCTGGCACCCGAGTGCCGTCACCAAGGCCGAGCGCGCCGAGCGCAAGCAGCAAAAGCCCTGCGTGATCTGGTTTACTGGTCTGAGCGGGGCAGGCAAATCGACGCTCGCCAATGCGCTGGATCGCGCGCTCTTCGAGCGTGGTTATCACTGCTATGTGCTCGACGGCGACAACGTCCGCCACGGACTCAACCGCGACCTCGGCTTCAGCGACCAGGATCGGGTCGAAAACATTCGCCGTATCGGCGAGATCGCCAAGCTGCTGGTGGATGCGGGGCTGATCGTGATGACCGCATTCATCTCGCCATTTCGCGCCGAGCGACAGCTGGCGCGCGATCTGGTCGAAGCGGGTGAGTTCATTGAGGTTCACGTCGCGACGGCACTTGATGTCTGCGAAACGCGGGACCCCAAGGGGCTTTATAAGAAGGCGAGGGCGGGGCAGATACCCAACTTTACCGGGATCGACTCAGCCTACGAGGCGCCCGTCAATCCGGAAATTATCGTCGATGCCGGAGGCCATGATCTGAAGGCCTGCGTTGACCAGTTGCTCGCCTACCTCGAACAGCGCCGGTTGATTCTGTAGACGGGTTGGATCGAGGGTCGATGCCGCAGCGGGATGCCAAACCGGTGGTAAACCGCCTTCGCCAGACCAGCGCGAATCCTCAAATCGCCATGGTTGCCTAGCCCCTGGGATACTCGCGCTTAGGGTAGACCACGGGGGAGCTGCTGAAGCGCCGCCTTCAGTTGCGGATCGCGCTGCAGAAAAGTCCCATCCTCGATACGTGCCAGCAGACTGCCGTCGATGGTTTCGTTCAGTGATGTCGGCAGTCCCACCGCCCGCGGCTGGCGTTTGATGACGGCAGTGGTTCCTGGGTGTTCGGTCACGAACTCGGCGTAGGAATCGCGCGGCTCAACACGGCCGTCGTCGTCTCCGACCGGCCAATCCGACAAAAATCCCAGGCCGTGCTTCTGCGCCATTTTTGTATCCAGCGGCAGCGCGATGCCTGGCTCTGATCAGCCCTGGTAGCGCTGGAGCACCAGGGTGGCATTAGTGCCGCCAAAGCCGAAGCTGTTGGATAACACACGGTCGAGCTTGACGTTTTCGAGGGTGCTGGTAGCGATCGGCATGTCCGCCACCTCAGGATCGAGATGATCGATATTAGCCGAGGCGGCAATGAAGTCGTTCTGCATCATCAGGATGCTGTAGAGAGCCTCGTGAACACCGGCTGCCCCCAGGGAATGTCCGGATAGGGATTTGGTGGAGGAAATAGGCGGCGCCCCGGTGCCGAAAACCTCGCGGATCGCTTTGATTTCCATGATATCCCCCACCGGCGTGCTGGTGCCGTGGGTGTTGATGTAGTGGATATCACCTTCAACGGTGGCCATCGCCTGGCGCATGCAACGGGCCGCGCCCTCGCCGGAAGGCGCCACCATGTCGAAGCCGTCGGACGTGGCACCGTAGCCGACGATTTCGGCGTGGATGTGGGCGCCGCGACGCAGCGCATGCTCCAGTTCCTCGACCACGAAGCAGCCGCCGCCACAGGACATCACGAAACCGTCGCGATCGATGTCATAGGGGCGTGACGCCTTGGTCGGGGCGTCGTTGTAGTTTGACGACAGCGCGCCCATGGCATCGAACATGCTGACCATCGACCAGTGTTCTTCTTCGGCGCCACCAGCGAACAGGATATCGTGCTTGCCGAGCTGGATCTGTTCCACCGCGGCGCCAATACAATGGGCGCTGGTGGCGCACGCGGACGAGATACAGATATTTAGGCCTTTGATTTCAAACGGAGTGGCCAGACAGGCGGCAACCGTGCTGCTCATGATCTGGGTGACGCGGTAGGGGCCCATGCGGCGGACGCCCTTTTGTCTCAGGGTATCGACGGACTCGACGAATTTTTCCCCGGAGATGCCACCGGAGCCCATGATAATGCCGGTGCGGGTGTTGGATACTTGGTCGTGGGTCAAGCCCGAATCGGTAATCGCTTGTTGCATAGCGACATAACCGTAGACCGCAGCCATGCTCATGAAGCGCAGGTGCTTGCGGTCGATGAGCCCTTGGGGATCGATGTCGATCTGACCTGCGATTTGGCTTTTTAGCCCCATCTCCCGGTAATCCGCTTTGGGGCGAATGCCGGAGCGCCCCGTGCGCAGCGCGTCGACTACCGTGGCCATGTCGTTGCCGAGGCAGGAGATGACGCCCATTCCGGTAATCACAGCACGTCTCATGGGGAAAGCCTCTTCAGGGGTTGCGGTCGGCCCGCCAGGGCCACTACAGGTTGAGCGTGGATTGTGCGGGAGACGACATCAAGGCAGCCGGCATTGTACTGAATACACCTAGAAATTGTCAGTCGAGGAGAACAGGCCGACGCGCAGATCCTTCGCCGTGTAGATCTCACGGCCATCGACAGCGACCGAGCCGTCGGTGATGGCCATTATCAGCTTGCGCTCGATAATCCGGGAAACGTCGAGGCGATAGGTGACTTTCTTCGCGGTGGGCAGTATCTGGCCGAAGAACTTCACTTCGCCAGCGCCCAGGGCACGACCGCGGCCCTCGTTGCCCTTCCAGGTGAGGAAGAATCCGGTCAGTTGCCAGAGCGCATCAAGGCCGAGGCAGCCGGGCATCACTGGATCGCCAATGAAGTGGCAACCGAAAAACCAGAGGTCGGGATGAATATCGAGTTCGGCAGTGATCTCGCCTTTGCCGTAACGACCGCCGGAGTCGCTGATATGAGTAACTCGATCCATCATCAGCATGTTGGGGGTTGGCAGGCGGGCACCGCCGGGCCCAAACAGAGTGCCTTCGGCGCAAGCGATCAGCTCACTGCGGGTAAAGGCGTGTTGTTGGTGCGGATCGGTTTCCTTCAAGAAATTATCTCGCTGTGCGGGTGTGGTTGTTATCGTGTGGTGGCGGGAAAAAAGACGGGCAATTCTAGCGGATTGACGCCGGAAGTCCAGTGCGATACCCGGTGCAGTGCCCGTCTTGGTGTTGGTGAAATGGCGTGGCGGAGGCCGGGTGGGGTTTCGACTGTACCGCGTGGTGGATGAATAGTAATATTGCGGCCGGTGCGGCGGCGTGTGTGGTTGCCCAGCCCATCGTCTCAGGATGCTCTCCGCCAAGGTAAGGTTGGTCTGGTGATTACTACAGGATTTTCGCGATGATCAAGAAGTGCCTTTTCCCGGTTGCTGGTTACGGAACCCGATTCTTACCGGCCACCAAGTCGATGCCCAAAGAGATGTTGCCGGTCGTTAACAAGCCATTGGTTCAGTATGGCGTTGAGGAGGCTCTGGCAGCGGGGCTCGATGAAATTGGCTTTGTCACCGGTCGGGGCAAGCGAATCATTCACGACCATTTCGATATCAGCTATGAGCTTGAGCACCAGATTGCCGGTACCGCAAAGGAAAGCGCTCTGGCGAGCATTCGGCGGGTAATCAGTCAGGGCAAGTTTGCGTCCACCCGGCAAGCTCAGATGCTCGGTCTTGGCAACGCTATCCTGACCGGGGAACTGCTCGTCGGCAACCAGCCATTTGGTGTCATCCTCGCCGATGACCTCTGCTTCGCTGAGGGCCTAGGTGTCATGGCTCAATTGGTCGAGGTATACCGGCGCAGCGGGTGCAGTGTGGTGGCGATTGAGGAGGTGCCGGAAGCAGACATATCAAAATTTGGCGTTATCGCGGGAGAAGAGATCGAGCCAGCTCTGTTCCGCGTCACCGATATGGTCGAAAAACCGGCGATGGAGGATGCGCCCAGCAATCTGGCCATCATTGGCCGGTATGTGCTGACACCGGACATCTTTGAAATCTTGCGCTACACCGCGCCGGGCAAGAACGGTGAAGTTCAGATTACCGATGCCCTGCTTGAGCAGGCGCGAAAGGGCCGGGTGCTGGCGCTGAAATTTAGTGGTCGGCGATTTGATTGCGGCAGCATTGATGGTTTTGTCGAGGCGACTAATTACGTTTACCACAATATCTATCTGAAGGAGCTAGGGGATTTTCAAAAGATTGAGGCGAAGGAGCGGCGCCGGCTGACCGAGTGAGGCGGCTTCGCGCTAGAGAATATCCGGCGGTACGGCAAAGAATTTTGGTGCTGATAGCGAGTCACACAATAAAAAACCCCGTAAAAGCGGGGGTTTTTTATTGTGGATTGTTACGGGTCTGACTTCTCGCCTGAGTGGTTTGTGGTTGTCAGGCTTGCACCAGCGCCGCGGTAATATCGATCACCGCTTTCTTGCCATCGCCAAATACCATCAGACAGTTGTCCATGGCAAACAGCGGGTTGGGCAGGCCGGCAAAACCGGCGCTCAGGGAGCGCTTGATGACGACCACCGTCCGCGCCTTGTCGACATTGAGGATCGGCATGCCGTAAATCGGACTGCCCTTGTCCTCGCGCGCCATCGGGTTGGTGACATCGTTGGCGCCGATCACGATGGCGACATCGGTCTGCTCGAAAGTCGGGTTGATGCGGTCCATCTCGACCATCTTGTCGTAGTCCACCTCTGCTTCGGCGAGCAGCACGTTCATATGGCCCGGCATTCTTCCCGCCACCGGGTGAATGGCGTATTCCACCTCGACGCCACGGGCTTCGAGGACATCCGCCAGTTCCCGCACCGCGTGTTGGGCTTGCGACATCGCGAGACCAAAGCCGGGCACTATGACCACCCGGCGCGCGGTTTCGAGAATCATCGCGATCTCTTCCGCCTGCGCACTTTTGATCTTGCCGGCGTAGATCTCATCGGCATCGATGAAAGCTCCACCAGGCGCCATGACCCCAAATAGCACATTCGTGAGGGACCGGTTCATCGCCTTGCACATGATCTGCGTGAGGATGATCCCGGATGCCCCCACCAGCGAGCCGGTGACAATCAGCACGCTGTTGCCCATCACAAAGCCCGCCGCGGCGCCCGCGAGTCCCGAATAGGAGTTGAGCAGCGAAATCACCACCGGCATGTCGGCGCCGCCGATGGGTAGCACCAGGGTGATGCCGAGGATGGTGGTCAGCGCGACCAGCGCCCAGAACACCGCCATATTGCCGGGGTTGACGCAGAGTATGACCAGGGCTGCCAGTGAACCGATAAACAGGCTCGCGTTGAAAAATTTGATGCCGGCGAAACCGATGGATTGCCCAGAGATCAATTCCTGCAATTTGGCGTAGGCGACCAGGCTGCCGGTAAGAGTGACCGCGCCGATCAGTACTGTCAGCATCACGGAGACCACGCCGATGATCCCGACGGCGCCGGCGGGATAGCCGGTCGAGCCCTGGGTCAGCAGGTGGCTGACCACGGCAACGCCGAGCGAAGCCCCGCCGCCGAAGCCGTTGAGGAGCGCGATCATCTGCGGCATCGAGGTCATCTGGACTTTGAACGCGAACAGCGCGCCGATCACAGAGCCGATGACGAGGCCAACGACAATGTACTCATAGCTGACGATGCTGCGGTCGAGCAGGGTGACCACAATGGCGATCAGCATGCCGGCGGCGGACAGCAGGTTGCCCCGCACCGCGGTCTTCGGGCGGGTCATACCCTTGATGCCGATAATGAACAGTACCGCGGCGAGCAGGTAACTGAGATCGGCCAGTGAATGGTTCATGGAGCCAGTTCCTTGTTTTGTTAAGGAGAGCTTGGGAAAGAGTTAGTTCTTCTTGCGGAACATCGCCAGCATGCGATTGGTCACCAGGTAGCCGCCGACCACGTTGATGGTGCCCATGACCACGGCGAGACAGGCGAGCACATTCAGCAGCATTGACGGTTCTTCAGTGCCCGCGACCAGCAGTGCCCCGACCACGGCGATGCCCGAGATCGCGTTGCTGCCGGACATCAGCGGCGTGTGCAGCGTGGGCGGCACCTTGTTGATCAGTTCCACGCCGAGATACAGCGCGAGCACAAAGAGCGTGAGTTGCATGACGATCATTTCCATCGACGGATCCTCTATCCAGTGGGTATCTAGTGGGTGGCGACGGCGGGCTCCCGAGCGGGTAGCTTGAGCAGCTCGCGCAGGCGCTGGTGGGGGACATCGCCGGCGTGGGCGGTGACGGTTTCGCGGATGATTTCGTCCTCGAAATCGAGTTTGAGTTTGCCCTCCGCGTCAAGGATATGGCCGAGCAGCACCTCCATGTTCTTGCCGTACATCTGGCTAGCGTGCAGCGGAATGGTGGCGGCGATATTGTCGGGGCCGATGATGGTGACGCCGTTGACCACAACGGTTTCAGCAAGCCGGGTGAGTTCGCAGTTGCCGCCGCGTTCGGCGGCGAGATCGACGATCACCGAGCCTGGTTTCATCGCCTGCACCATCGCGGCGGTAATCAACACCGGCGAGCGGGCGCCCGGGATGGCGGCGGTGGTGATGACGAGATCCTGTTCGGCCAGCACCGCGGCCATCTGCTCGCGCTGGCGACGGAGAAAATCCTCGCCCTGGGCCTTGGCGTAGCCGCCCTTATCCTCGGCGGCTTCGGTTTCAAGCTTGAGCTCCACCGGCTTGGCGCCTACCGAAAGAATCTGCTCGCGCGCCGCCGGGCGGACATCGTAGGCCGACACCACGGCGCCGAGGCGTTTGGCGGTTGCGCAGGCCTGCAGGCCCGCCACGCCGACGCCCATGATGAAGGCTTTGATGGGCTGCAAGGTGCCGGCGGCCGTCATCAGCATGGGCATGATGCGCGGCGACAAGGATGCGCCCAGCAGTACCGCCTTGTAGCCCGCGAGGGTGGCCATCGAGGAGAGCACGTCCATGCTCTGCGCGCGGCTGATGCGCGGCACCAGCTCCATCGCAATGGCGGTGGCGCCAGTGGCGGCGATGCGCTGTGCGGCTTGCGGCGCACCGAGCGGATCCATCATCCCGGCCACCAGCTGGCCCGGCTTGAGCAGAGCGAGATCCTGATCGCCGTTGACCTCGTTCGAGCCGAAGGATTGCACCTGAAACAGAATGTCGGCGTCCTGGAAAATGGTGGCGCGATCGCTGATGATCTTCGCGCCGACGTCCCGATAGGCCTCATCGGAGAAGCCCGCGGCGGCTCCGGCACCCGCTTCGATATGAAAAGCGACGCCTTTCTGGGTCCAGACCTTGATGTTGGCCGGCGTCATCGCGACCCGGGTTTCGCCGGGCTTTAGCTCTCGTGGTATGCCGATAATCACAGATTTCCCCCTCGCCACTGATCAGGTATCGCACCAACCCGGTGCTTCAGAACTATATGGTGCCAGAACTACAGCCCGCAGGCCCGCGAGCGTCCAAGAAACCCAAAAGCCGCGCAATATAGCCCAGCCGGGTAAAAACAAACAAGTCCGCAGGTCGGCCGGGGGTCCCGCTCAGGGGGCGCTCGAGGGTTGAGCTTTCCTCACCGCGCGCAATAGATACTGCGACGAGCTGTCGAGCTCAAGGGCGGACGTTTGTCCGGAGAGCGCGGCGAACAGCGTGACACTCAGTTGCTTGCCAATTTCCACACCCCATTGATCAAACGCGTTGATCCCCCAGATCACGCTCTGGGTGTAGACGCTGTGCTCGTAGAGAGCGAGCAGGGCGCCAACGGATTCCGGCGTCAATTCGTCCAACACCAAGGTGTTGCTGGGACGATTGCCGGGGATTGCTTTCTGGGCAGCGAGAAAGTCAGCTTCGGTCGAGTTCGCATTTGTGGCCAGAATTTCGGCACGGGCTTGCGCCTGGGTTTTGCCCAACATCAGCGCTCGGCTCTGAGCCAGGCAGTTGGCTACCAGATGGCCATGGGCGATGGGGTCGCAATGGGGTTTCGCGGTGATGATGAAGTCAACCGGGATCAGCGCGCTGCCTTGCAACAGGAGTTGGTGGAACGAGTGCTGGCCATTGGTTCCCTCGCTACCCCAAATCACCGGTCCGGTGGCATAGGCAACGGGATCGCCGGTCTGGGTGACGCCTTTGCCCAGGCTCTCCATCACCAGCTGTTGCAGGTAATCGGGGAGCAGGCGCAAATTGTGGACATAGGGCAGTACCGCGCGCATCTGGCTGCCCCAAAAGTTGATATACCAGATATTCAGCAGACCCAGGAGTACCGGGAGGTTGGTCGCCAGCGGCGCGTTGCGAAAGTGGCTGTCCATGTGCTTTGCGCCAACGCGGAGGCGGTTGAAATTGTCGCTGCCAATGGCGATGGCGATAGGCAAGCCAATCGTCGACCACAGCGAAAAACGTCCGCCCACCCATTCGCCCAGCGGCAAAATGCGCTTGGCATCAATGCCCCAGGCACGGGCGGCGGCGCCATTGTTGGTCATGGCGACAAAGTGTGAAGCGACTGAACTCGCTTCGATGCCGCCGAGGCCCAGCCAGTTTTTGGCGGCGGCGGCGTTGGCCAGCGTCTCCAGTGTCGAGAAACTCTTTGAGGAGATCAGGAACAAGGTGGTGTGTGGTCGGCACTGGGACAGCACCTGGGCGAGCGCTCCGCTGTCGATGCTGGCGACAAAGTGAACCCTGAGCCGGCCGGTCTGGAGGTGCGGGAAGGCATCCACCACCAGCCGTGGGCCGAGGTCCGAGCCACCGATGCCCAGATTGACGACGTCGGTAAATGCGGCACCCGTACTTCCCCTTTCTGCGCCGCGGCGCAGGGCGTCGACGAAATCGGTCATCGCAGCCAGCGCCGCTGCGACCTCGGCCTCGACACCGGCATCCTTTCCGGTTTCATTGCGTAGCGCGGTGTGGAGCGCGGGACGATGCTCGGAACGGTTGACGATGGCACCGCTGAACAAACCTTCGATCGCCGCTTCCAGGTCTGCCGAACGCGCCAGTTCAACCAGTAGCGTCAGGGTTTCGTCGGTCATCCTGTTCTTCGAAAAATCGAGGCAGATCCCCGCCGCCTGGGCGCTAAGGCGCTCGCTGCGTTGGGGATCGTTGGCAAACAGATCGCGCAAATGGGTGTCGGCAAGGCGTTGTTGGTGCTCCAGCAAGCGCTCCCAAGCCGGTGATTGATCTACTGGCAACTGTACGGTCATGGAGGTGTTATCCTGGATGGGTCGATAATCGGGTGCCAGCGGGCGATTCAATCACCAGAGAACGGCTTGCCAGTGTCGGCCTGGCCACCAGTGCGCGAATCCTAGCTAATAAGTGCGCTCAACGGCAAATTCGACCAGTTCCAGCAGAGCCTGGCGATAGCGGGAATCTGCCAGTCCGGTGAGGTGGGTTTTGGCGCTAACCGCATGGCTGCGTGCTTGCGTCATCGTGTATTCGAGGGCGTCGGTCGTTCTGATCGCGGCCAGAATGTCGTCGAGATACTCCCTGCTGCCCGCCCGAATGGCCGTGCGGATCAGGGTAGCCTGATCCGCTGAACCGACCTCGATAGTGCGAATCAGCGGCAAGGTGGCTTTGCCCTCGGCGAGATCGTCACCGATGTTTTTACCGAGTTCGGTGGCATCGCCCTGGTAGTCGAGGACGTCGTCAACCAACTGGAAGGCCATGCCCAGGTGATGGCCGTAGTGTCCGAGGGCCGTCCTCAAGGCGTCATCCGTGTTGGCGAGCACCGCTCCAGTGCGGGCGGCGCCGGCGAACAGCTGCGCGGTTTTCTTGCCAATGACCTGGTGATAATCCGCCTCCGTAATGTCCGGGTTGCGGGCATTCACCAATTGCTGGACTTCGCCCTCGGAAATCACGTTGGTGGTATCGGCGAGAATTTTCATCACCGCCACATCGCCCATTGCCACCATCATCTGGAAGGCGCGCGAGTAAAGAAAGTCGCCGACGAGCACGCTGGGCGCATTGCCCCACTGCGCATTGGCGGTGTTGCGGCCACGCCGGAGCGCGGAGGTATCGACCACGTCGTCATGGAGCAGCGTGGCGGTGTGGATGAACTCGATAACCGCGGCGAGCTTGATATGTTGGTCGCCACGGTAGCCGCAGGCGAGGGCGCTCATCAGGGCCAACAACGGGCGCAGACGTTTCCCGCCCGCCTGGATGAGGTAGTGGCCGACATCCTCCACTAACCCGACTTCGGAGTGGAGCTGCTCAATGATGAGTTTATTCACGGCGTCGAAATCGTCTTTGACGACCGCGTAAAAGGGGAGCATGGAATAACCTGATTTCGGGTCAAATCGCGCAGGCATCCTAGGGACGCTGGCGGAGGGTGTCAAGGTGACGGTGCGCCCTGAAGCCCATAATTGGCGTTGGCCCGGCGGGATTTCTACCCTTGCGGAGGCAGCGGCTTTCCCCTAGAATTGCCGCCCTCGCTCAGCCCGCCCCGCGCATTGATTCCTGCCACCAGGCAGATGTTCTGGGGCCGGATGTTCTGGGGATCGGTACGGCAATCTTGGCACGGCGTTGTGTCAGCAGGAGAGAAAATTATGTACGCGGTTATCGAGAGTGGCGGCAAGCAGCATCGGGTTATTGCCGGCGAAATCCTCAAGCTGGAGAAGCTGGATGTGGCAACCGGGGGAACCCTGGATTTTGACCGGGTGCTGATGATAGCTGACGCTGATGGCATCAAGCTGGGCGCTCCCTATGTTGTGGGCGGCCGGGTGACCGCCGAAATTTTGAGTCATGGTCGTGCCGACAAGGTTCGCATCATCAAGTTTCGCCGTCGCAAGCACTATCGCCGTCAAATGGGCCATCGCCAATGGTTCACCGCGGTCAAGATCACGGCGATCAGCGCGGGTTGAGCGCGGCGGCCCGATTCGGGCAGTCCACAGTAAAGCCTTAAGCGAGTTACATCGATAGTTTGTTACGCAGACAGGAGAGCCCCTCATGGCAACAAAAAAGGCTGGTGGTAGTACTCGCAATGGCCGCGACTCGGAAAGCAAGCGTCTTGGCGTCAAGTGCTTTGGCGGTGAGCGGGTGAGGGCAGGCAGCATCATTATTCGCCAGCGGGGAACTCGGTTCCATTCTGGCGGGAATACCGGCCTCGGTCGCGATCACACCATCTTCGCCACCGCCGACGGTGTAGTGAAATTCTCCGTCAAAGGTGCGCGCAATCGCAGTTTTGTCGAGGTCGTCTCCGTGTAATCGGACAGAGCCTTCGAAAAGGCCCCGCTTGCGGGGCTTTTTTTGTGGTCGCGGGGTATCATGGGGATATGGCGAAAAGCGAGGTGGTGCGGTGAAATTTATTGATGAAGCGCCCATCATTGTGCAGGCGGGGCGGGGCGGCAATGGTTGCTTGAGTTTTCGCCGTGAAAAATACATCGAGCGCGGTGGCCCCGACGGTGGCGACGGTGGCGACGGTGGCGGTGTCATCCTGGTGGCGGATGAAGCGCTGAATACATTGGTGGATTATCGCTATCAACGTAGCCACATCGCTGAAAGTGGCGAAAAAGGCCAGGGCCGCAATTGCACCGGGCGCAAAGGCGATGATCTGCTGCTGTCGGTTCCCGTCGGCACCACGGTAATTGATGACGATAGCGGGGATGTTCTCGGCGACCTCACCACGCCGCAACAACAGCTGCTGATCGCCAAGGGTGGCGGCCACGGCCTGGGTAACACCCGCTTCAAATCCAGCACCAACCAGGCACCCACGCGCACCACGCCGGGCAGGGATGGCGAGATGCGTCATCTTCGCCTCGAACTGAAAGTCCTCGCCGACGTCGGCCTGCTCGGCTTGCCGAATGCCGGGAAGTCGACCTTTATTCGTGCGGTGTCAGCGGCCAAGCCCAAGGTTGCCGATTATCCCTTCACCACCCTGGTGCCCAACCTGGGTGTGGTGAAAGTGGAAAAATTCCGCAGCTTTGTGGTTGCCGACGTGCCGGGATTGATTGAGGGCGCGGCGATGGGAGCCGGGCTCGGCGTTCGCTTTCTGAAGCATTTGACGCGCACCCGGCTACTGCTTCACCTAGTGGATATGTCACCCTTCGACGGCTCAGATCCAGTGGAAAATATTCGCGTGATTGAGCGCGAGCTGGCCATCTTTAGTCCGACACTGGCGGCGCGGGATCGCTGGCTGGTACTTAACAAGGTTGATCTGCTGCCCGTTGACGAGGGCGAAGATCGCTGTCAGCAGCTGGTTGCAGCACTGGGCGAGGCTGGTCTCGTGTATCGCGTTTCGGCGCTCAGCGGGCTTGGCACCGAAGCCCTGTGCCGCGACATTCTCAGCCATCTGGAGGCGCGTCGAGAAGAAGAAAAGACCAATCCAGAGGCGGCGGAACGGGAGCGACAGATACAGATGCGCATGCAACAAGAGGCTCGGGAGCAGATCGAATTGCAGCGTAACCGTCGCCGGGGTGAAGACGTTGGTTGTGACGATGAGGGAGGGGGCGAGGATGGCGAGGTGGTAGAGACGCTGTATGTACCCTAGGGCCTGTTAACACTATCCGCACGGCTGCGTTGCTGCCCCAAAAATCGCCAGGCAAGGCGCGAGGAGAGACGTTTTGTGAATCAAAATGAACGACGAGCAACGCTGAATGGCGATTTTTGGGGCGCAACCCGGAGGGACGGGGCGCTTTTGTTGCGATCCGGCGTTGCGCCTCGCTTTTGCACACCCGGCGCACTGCACTCGGCGCGCCTGGGCTCGCGACAAATAGGCTCGCAACAAAAGCGCCTCCGTCGCAACTACGCGGATAGTGTTAACAGGCCCTAGGGGAATGCTGAATTATTCATTGTTTGTCATTGCGAGCGCAGCGCAGCAATCCAGCGTGGATGCAGAATCAAACGCCGATGGATCGCCACCTCACTGGGCTCCTCTCGATGACGAAATAAAACAGTGTTTCCCTGGAATCGAGATAGCCAACGTTCGGGCGGATCGACGATGAGCAAAGACGGTGGCGCCAGAGAAGGCCTGACGCAGGCCCGCCGCTGGGTCGTGAAGATCGGTAGCGCCTTGCTGACGAATAACGGCCGAGGGCTTGATCGGCAGGCCATCGCTGGCTGGGTTGGGCAGATCGTCGCACTCCAGGAGCGTGGGATTGAAGTCGTCCTGGTGTCCTCCGGTGCGGTGGCTGAAGGCGTGACCCGCCTCGGTTGGACGACTCGGCCCGCCGCCGTGCATGAATTGCAGGCGGCGGCCGCGGTCGGTCAGATGGGGTTGGTGGAGGCCTACGAATCCCAGTTTCAGCGCTTCAATCGCCATACCGCCCAGGTGCTGCTGGTTCACGACGATCTTTCCAATCGCCAGCGCTACCTCAATGCCCGCAGTACTTTGCAGACGCTGATCGCCCTCAAAGTGGTGCCGGTCGTCAATGAGAATGACACCGTGGTCACCGACGAGATTCGCTTTGGCGACAACGACACATTGGCCGCTCTGGTGGCCAATCTGATCGATGCGGATCTGCTGGTCATCCTCACCGACCAGGCGGGCTTGTTCGACGCCGACCCGCGCTCCCACCCCACTGCCGCGTTGATCACGCAAGCGAAAGCCGGTGACCCCGCGCTGGACGCGCTGGCGGGTGGCAGCACCAGCGGCCTCGGCCGCGGTGGCATGATCACCAAGCTCCAGGCCGCGCGCCTGGCTGCGCGTTCCGGGGCCGACACCGTAATTGTCGGTGGGCGTGAGCGGGATGTGCTCAAGCGGCTCGCGGACGGCGATGTCCTCGGTACTTTTCTGGTTTCCGATCAGGAGCCACTGGTAGCCCGCAAGCAGTGGCTTGCCGGTCATCTGCAGGTGCGCGGCGGTCTGGTGCTGGATCCCGGTGCCGTACGCGTACTGTGCGAGCAGGGCAAGAGCCTGCTCCCCGTCGGGGTCACCGCGGTAACCGGTGCTTTCACGCGCGGCGAGATGGTGCGTTGCCTCAATGGTGACGGCAGGGAGGTGGCCCGTGGCCTGGTCAATTACAGCGCGGAGGAAGCGCGCCAGATCATTGGTCAGAGCAGCGGAATGATTGCGGAGATTCTGGGTTATTGCGACGGCGAAGAACTGATCCACCGCGATAATTTGGTACTTTTGTAGGAGTAGGCTGGGGAACTTTCGATCCTGTCCTTCCCTCCGTCGTAATGCTCAGGACAGGCTGAGCCCAGGATGAATGGCGACTCGCTGATTCCGTTGGAGCTGCAATGAAATCCCCCGGCTTTTTAAGACGGGGGATTTGTGCGTCGGAATTTGAGATCAACCCGCTTGTTGCAGATAGCGCTCGCGCGAAGACATAATTTCGGTGCGGGCGGCGCTGGCGTCAGCCCAGCCCTCGACTTTTACCCACTTACCCTTTTCGAGGGTCTTGTAGTTCTCGAAATAGTGCTGGATCTGCTGGCGCAGTAGCTCCGGCAAATCCTCGACTTCGTTGACGTGGTCGTAGAGCGTGCTCAGCTTCGGGTGGGGAACGGCAATCAGTTTGGCATCGGGGCCACCGTCGTCGGTCATGTTGAGAACGCCGACCACGCGGCTGCGGATCACCGCGCCGGGTACTACGGGGTAGGGTGTCACTACCAGCACGTCGAGAGGATCGCCGTCCTCGGACAGCGTACCGGGGATATAGCCATAGTTGGCCGGGTAAAACATCGTCGTTGCGACAAATCTATCGACGAAGAGCGCGTCGGCATCCTTGTCGATCTCGTACTTGATGGGGGCGTGGTTGGCGGGAATCTCGATAATCACGTTGAAATCGTTCGGCAGATCCTTGCCGGCGGGAACCTTGCTATAGGACATGGCTGACCTTCTGTGCGGAATAAACGAAGGCGCGATTATAACGACGAGGGATGGTCATTTCCACCCGGACTTACCTCAGTCCGAGAGCACACGCGGGTTTCGACGATGGCTGAACGGTTGCTTTATCACCGACCGCGACTACAATGACGCAGTCGCTCAACGCGACGAATTTCCTAAGGGGTGGCTTCGGCCTGAGACGCCTGCATCGGCGAACCCTTTGAACCTGATCCGGGTAGTGCCGGCGTAGGAATAGGATCGTACCTGCCTTGAACCTTTGCGCACACCGGGTCTCCCTGAACGTATTTTGTTTTGGAGACTCTCATGACAAACCCC
>JBPPNE010000141.1:0-2877 GCA_051306415.1 Porticoccaceae bacterium | reverse complement strand
GGCAGTAGCCAGGTCGTACCCCATAGCGAAGGCGTGACATGTATCGATACACACTCGGACCCGCGGATGCCCGCCGCATCCCCGGATGATCGCGCCGAGTTCGTCGAAGCGGCACCCGACGCCACCGCCCTCTCCGGCATTGTTCTCCATGTTCAGCAGCGAGTCGTTGTCCGCGTACTCCATCACTTCGAGCATAGTGCGGCATATCTGCTCGACCCGCGCCTCAAACCCCGCGCCCTTGTGGCTTCCGACGTGGAAGATCGTTCCCGTGACTCCGAGTGAGGCACCCCACTTCAGGTATTGTTTTAGGGAACCGGCGCTTCGATTGAGCAGCACAGGGTCATCCGTTGCGAGGTTCACAAGGTACACACCGTGCATGAAGACGGGTATGTCGGGGTGCTCCGCATGCGCGCTCCGAAAGGCCTCCACATCCTCATCCGTCCATGCCGGTGGCTTCCACTGCTGTGGAGCGCTGATGAACATCTGAATCGCCTCCGCGCCCATGCCCAGTGCGCGGTCGAAAACCAGCCGTGGTGACCCCGAACTCTTAACGTGTGCGCCGATCCTCACCGATTCTCCTCGCCCGCCGTCGCGGTTCGTCGAGTATACCGGCGCGCGCACGGTGCCCGGTGTCCACATCTTTAGGTTCGTGCCGTTGACACCCTCACAGGCCGTGCGGATGATCGCTGCCGAAGGGGTGCCGAACACATGTTCCCTGACGTCGCATCCACTGGACTCCCCCTCTCCGGCCTCAAGGTCATCGATATCACCGCATGGCAGCAGGGCACCTACGCCACTGCGATGCTGGCGGACTTCGGCGCTGACGTCGTGAAGGTCGAGGGGCCAGACTCCCCTGATGGCGGTCGGGGGTTCTCAACCGGCGCGGGGCCGGGGCAACCATCCGGCTACTTTGAAAGCCACAACCGTAATAAACGCGGCATCGTCGTCGACCTCAAGTCGCCCGAAGGTCGCGAGGTGCTCCTGCGACTCGCCGAACAGGCTGACGTCTTCGTCCAGAACATGCGGCAGGGCGTGATGGAGCGCCTGGGGCTCGGATACGACGGCGTTCGCGAGCGCAGCCCGCAGATCATCTACGCATCCGCAAGTGGCTACGGGCAGAAGGGGCCCCACCGCCAATGGCCCGCCATGGACATCCTCGGGCAGGCCCGCGGTGGGACAATGATGATGATGGGCGAGCCCGATCAGGCTCCGCACTCCGCACCCGGCGGACTTGCAGACCACATCGGCGCGATGACTCTCTCCTACGGGATCCTCCTCGCCCTCTGGCATCGTGCGCGCACGGGCGAAGGCCAGCATGTCGACGCGTCGCTACTCGGCGGGCAGGTGATGCTCCAGTCCTTCAATATCACGAACGTACTCATCACCGGCAAGGTGCCAACCAGGCGGTTCCGCAAGGAAGCCGATCCCCTTTGGAACATCTACGAAGCCCGTGACGGTCGCTATCTCGCCGTCTCGATGCTCCAGAGTGACCGCTGGTGGCCGACATTCTGCAAGTCCATCGGGCGCCCCGATATCGAAACGGACCCGCGCTTCAACTCGCACGAGAACCGTCTCGCGAACCGGACCGCGCTGATCGCAAAGCTTGACGAGGTCTTCGCAACGCGCGACCAGATGGACTGGGTGACGTACCTCTGCGAGTGCGGTCTCCCGGCAGCTCCGGTGCAGGACTACGGGCAGGTCATCGAGGATCCGCAGGTTGCTGCGAACGACTACATCGTTGATTTTGACCACCCGCGCTATGGACCCATGAAGATGGTCGGCCCGGGCGTCCAACTCGGCAAGACGCCCGGATCGATTCGCAGGCCTGCGCCCGAGTTCGGGCAGCACACCGAGGAGGTCCTCCTGGAGTTCGGCTTTTCCTGGGACGAACTCAGCGCGTTGCAGGCTGTGGGGGCAATCGGCGTTCGTTGACCGCGACCCCGCCTACGCTCGCCCTTCTGCAGCTCCCACCGCCCGCGACTCCCAGCGACGCGCCTAGCTGTACTGAGCCGGGAGGTTAGTGACACGGCTGATGGGAGGGAGGCCTCCGAGGGCGGTGTGGCGGCGATGGTGATTGTAGCGGTGGAGCCAGCGTTCGAGGGCGGCGGTGCGGGCGGCGTCTGAGCGGTAGAGGCGGACGTAGGCCCACTCCTCCAGCAGAGTGCGGTTGAAACGTTCCACCTTGCCATTGGTCTGCGGGGTGTAGGGCCGGGTGCGGCGATGCCGCGTCTCGAGGTCAGCGCAGGCGCGAGCGAAGTGGCTACTACAGTAGGCTGAGCCGTTGTCCGTGAGGACCGCCTGGACCGAGATCCCACGGCTCGCGAACCAGGTCTGGGCGCGGCGCCAGAAGGCCACGACCGTCGCAGCCCGCTCATCGCCAAGCACCTCGCTATAGGCGAGGCGGGTGTGGTCGTCGACGGCAGAGTGGATGTAGGCGTATCCCACCCTGCCAGGGCGAGGCGCCTTGCCCCGGCCGTGGATGCGCCAACCGCCTCCTTGGCGGATACGCCCCAGCTTCTTGATGTCCATGTGCACGAGGTCGCCAGGGCGCGCGTGCTCGTAGCGGCGGATGACTCGCCCGCTGGGCCGGTCAAGCCAGCTCAGCCGTTGCAGCCCGAGCCGGCAGAGCACCCGGTATACCGTCGAAGCGGCCATCCCCAGGCGATAGGCGATACGGGCAGGCCCGAGTTTCAGCTGGCGGCGCAGCCGCTCGATCCTGCGCGTCACTGGCGCTGACGTATGGTTGGGGCTTCGCTGCGGGCGACTCGAGCGGTCGTGCAGGCCAGGCTGACCTTCTGCCTGGAACCGCCGCCACCAGCGGTACGCCGTCTGCCGTGACACGCCCATCTCGGCGGCGACGTGGGCGACCGCTCGGCC
>JBPPNE010000140.1:0-2180 GCA_051306415.1 Porticoccaceae bacterium | reverse complement strand
GACACTTCGCTGGCGAGAGCGACAGTGCCGACGGGTTCGATGCGAGCAACGGTTTCTTTTTGCTGCTCGGCGGTGAGCTTGACTTCGGTCTTGTCGCCACCACAGCCGCTCAAGGCCAACACGGAGCCCAGCACCAGAGTCGGCAACATTGCCGACAAACCCAACAGTTTGACTTGTTTCATTCCAATCTCCATTGCCAAGGGCGGATGCCTAAAAAGCCCGCGTATTATAGACACCCTTGAGCGATCCGTGAAAAACTATCCGCACGTTATCCCGCGCACCATGACTTTGGACAACCTTTGCCAGACAAATTTTATATCAGTGCTCAGGAGCTTCTCGACGACGCCCTTGAGTTGGGTCTGCGGGTGTTCGACAGTGGTTTCGAACCGGATTTGATCGTCGGCGTCTGGCGTGGCGGGACGCCCGTTGCAATCGCCGTGCACGAGATTCTCGCCTGTCTTGGCGTCAACGCCGATCATATCGCCGTCCGCACCAGCCTCTATCGTGGCGTCGGCCATCGCAACCGCCGTGTCGAGATCCATGGCCTCGATTATGTGCTTGATCGTTTGATCGATGACGGCGAGCGGATTCGACGTCTGTTGATCGTCGATGACGTCTTTGATACCGGGCTTAGCTTGCAGCGGCTGGTCGCCGACTTGAAGTCCGGCGGTGGCGACAGCCTTCCCGACATCCGCATTGCAGTGCCCTGGGCCAAGCCGGCGAACTACCTGACCGAGTTGCGCCCGGATTACGTTCTCCACGAGACCAGCGCCTGGCTGGTATTTCCCCACGAACTCTGCGGTCTCAGCAGACAGGAGCTTCTCGCCAAACCCGGGATCGACAAAGTTCGGCAACGACTTGCAGGCGCAGATGAAGCCTCGGAGACAGCGCCCTGACGCTGGCAGGGTGGGCCTAAGTACCGCATTCCTGCTCAGCTGGCCCGGCGCCAGCGGATCAACACAGCACGCCGTGCCCGACAAAATCCGCGTGGATTAAAGAGGTGGTTACGTGTAAGCTGGCCGCCCGTTTTTTCGACTCTCGCGTTAGCGGAAGCAATCAAGCACCCGTAGCTCAGCTGGATAGAGCGCTGCCCTCCGGAGGCAGAGGTCAGAGGTTCGAATCCTCTCGGGTGCGCCAATTAGAAACCCATCCAAACACCGGCTCGACCGTCTGCTTGCGTAGCGCATAGACGGCACGCCCAGCCCGGGTCTTGAGCTTGTGCTTCATGGCCTCGACGGGTGAAGCGCCGGCGGCCAGCGGCCCGGGTTCGGTGAAGCGCTCCCGCCAGACCGGATGGTGTTCATCGCGCCCGACAGCGATCAGTGGCTCAATCTGCGCGGCGACGCCGGTCGCCACAGTCTTCTTGCTAAAATACCCCGTGTCGGCGAGCAAGGTGGCCGGCCGATTCAGCCCGCCACGTGATATCGTCGGGAAGATTCACGCCTTCGAGGATCGACGACGGGTCGGCCGCTCTTTCGCCAGCGCCAACAATTCCTGCACTTCGGCGTTCAGATGCGCTTCGATCTTCTCGGCGCGCGCATACGAGAGCGCGCGGTGCCGGCTGGCGTTGGCGTGGATCTGGGCGCCATCCAGACTGACGCTGCCAAAACGGGAGAGTTGATTCTCCCGCGCAACCTGGAGCACCGGTACGAAAGGCGGCTTCGAATTCCTTGCCAAAACGACGCCTGAAGCTCGCCCGGGTGTCGTGATCGGGATGCCGGTTACACGCGGTATAGCGGAATGCCAATGAGTCGTGGGTTGCCCGCTCGCTCTTGCGGCTGGAGAAGGTGCCGGTGGCGTAGCCGTAGATCAACAGCGCCCGCAGCGTCGCCGGGTGATAGGCGGCGCTGCCACGGCCGGCAGACGCCCGTTCCAGTGCTGACAGCTCCAGTCCTTCGACCACATCGACAACGTAGCGCGCCAAGTGTGCCTCCGGCAACCATTCCTGCACCGATGGCGGTAGCAGGTAGTCGGTCTCTCGATCCATTGGGTGGAATGCCATGGCGGTCTGCGCTGAATTTGTAGGACGATCATTATCGCAGAGCCACGGCTAAGAACTTATCCGTAAATAATGTTTATCTTGAAACGCACCTTTCGGAACGCGATTATCCCAGCCGCAAGATGGTTGAGCGCGAGGAAGCTGCGCTCAAGTTTCTCATAGCGCACCAGCAGCTTGCGAA
>JBPPNE010000139.1:0-32853 GCA_051306415.1 Porticoccaceae bacterium | reverse complement strand
CGAGTTCCGGGTTGGCGTCAAAATCCCGTTCCAGTGCAAGCAGGCGCTGCGCGCGCAGCAGATCCCGACCGCTGAACCGCCAATGGCCGGGATCGGGGTCGGGCTCGATCAGCAGCACGCCGGTGTGAACGCGCTCGACAAGCCATTCGCGGCTGACGGTGCAACTGAAGGCGACGTCGTCCAGCCCCAGAAGGGCTTCTTCCAGTAGTTCGGCAATGTGTTCGACCGTCACGGCTTAACCTCCCGTGCTCTGGCGAGGGTTGAAGGCAAGTTCCCTCGCCATGGTTTCGTAGAGTTCGCGAGCCTTGGCGCTGGTGGCGGGGGGCAGCACGACTTCCAGTAGCAGATAGAGATCGCCGGGTTGCGTACCGGGAATGCCGCGACCCTTCAGGCGTAGCTTGCGGCCGTTCTGCGAGCCTTCCGGCACCCGTACCTCGACCGTGCCATCCGGTACATTGGCCTTGACACGGCCACCGAGCGCGGCTTCCCAGGGGGTGACGGGCAGCGTTACATAGACGTCGCGATCCTCGACTCGGTAGCGGGGGTGAGGCTTGAAATGAACCTCCAGGAACAGGTCGCCAGCGGCGCCGTCACCAATGCCGGCACCACCCTGGCCGGCGAGGCGAATGACCTGGCCCTCGCGCACGCCCTTGGGAATGCGCACATTCAAACTGTGATCGACCAGCGCGACGCGGCCCTGATCGTCGACGCGAGGCACGTTCAGTGTCAGCGTGCGCGTGGAACCCTGATAAGCATCCTCGAGATTGAGCATGACCTTGGCGTGGCGATCCTCGCCGCGCGCGCTGAAATGACCACCGTGACCGCGAGTCCGCGCACCAGGCCCGGCGCGACCGAATATCTCGGCAAAGAAATCGCTGAAGCCAGCCGCCTCGGGATTGCCGAAACCACTGCCGCTGAATTCGAAGCCCGTGTCCCAGTTCGGGGGCGGCTGAAAATCCTGGCCGTCGTGGAAACCCTGGCCGAGGCGGTCGTAGGCGGCGCGCTTTTCCGGATCGGAGAGCACGGCATTGGCCTCGTTGATCTCCTTCATGCGCGCGTCGGCGTCTTTCTCCTTGGAGACATCGGGATGATACTTGCGCGCCTTGCGCCGGAACGCTTTTTTGATGGCGTCGGCATCGGCCTCGCGGGGAACCCCGAGGACTTCGTAGTAATCCTTGAATTCCAACTGTTGACTCCTCCCGCTGGACGATCGGTGTTGCCGCCAATATGTGGGCTAATCGGCTTGAGTACAAGCTCTTGAAATTATTTTCGCCGCACCAATTAAATGGTTAACGCCGGGCATAGTTCAAGAGCCGGCGACCATCAGCAAGTCAGGAGGATTGAACCATGTACCGATCACTGTTTTCTCGCGATATCTTTCCCCGCGATCTGTTCGCCGAACTGGAGCGCTGGCAGCGCGACACGCAACAGCTGTATGAAACCGGATCCAGCATCCGCGGTCTCGGGCGCAGCGGATTTCCGGCATTGAACGTTGGCAGTACGCCGCAATCCATTGAGTTGTACGCCTTTGTTCCCGGTGTGGATCCGGCGAGTCTCGAAGTCCACCTCGAAAAGGGTGTGCTGACTATCGCTGGTGAGCGCGCCAGCGACGTGCCGGAGCGGGGCAATGGCGCTACCGTGCACATCAATGAGCGCTTCGCTGGCCGCTTCCGCCGCGTCGTGAGCCTCCCCGACGACGCCGATCCCAACGGCATCAGCGCCGAATGTCGCGATGGGGTGGTGCACATCAGCGTGAAGCGTCTGGCAGCGGTGCAGCCGCGGCGCATCAGCATTCAGTAATACCCTTTCTTGGCAACAAGAGTATTCAGTAACAAGAGCCAGCAACCCGTTGCTGTAAATAAGGAGACAACATCATGACCGACAAAACCGATGTCAAAAATGTGGTGAAAAAGGAAGCGCCGACAGATCGCCCGCAGAATACCGTGCTGCCGCCGGTGGATGTCATCGAGGATGCATCCGGCATTACGCTCTACGCCGATCTGCCCGGTGTTCCCAAAGATAAACTGTCGCTCAATCTGGATGCCGACAGCCTGACCATCGAAGGCGAGGTTGCGGTGACCACGCAGGAAGGCATCACCGCCAACCGTGCGGAAGTCAGCGTGCCGAGCTACCGCCGCGTATTCACATTGTCGAAGGAGCTTGATGGCGACAAGATTAGCGCCGAGTTCAACCAGGGCGTGCTCAAGCTGCGGATTCCCAAGGCCGCGCATGCGCAGCCACGCAAGATTGCGATCAGCGCGGCCTGAGCTGGACACCCGCGCCGCTGACATCGTCACCGGCGCGGGTGGTGCGCTTTCTGTGAACGGGATGACCGATGCACTGTGAACGCGATGAGCGCCGGTTTGGCTTGGTGCTGGAGCTGAGGAGGTAAATATGAAACTGGACGACATCAAACAGGGTTTTTCTACGCTGTGGGACTCAATGGCGGAAGGCTGGCAGCGACTGCGCCAATCAGCGGCCAGCGCGCTGACCGGCTTCAAGCCCGGCAGCGATACCCTGCTGCCGCAGCAGGCGGAGGTGGACGACGCTTTCTACATGCCGTCCCGCGGCTGGTCAATGCTCGGTGGCGACGTCTTTGAGGACGACAGCCGGGTGGTGGTGCGCATCGAAGTACCGGGGATGGACAAGCAGGATATCGATCTTGAAATTCAGGGCGATGCGCTGATAGTCAGTGGCGAGAAAAAATTTGAGCGCGAGACCACGCGGGGGCGCTATCGCGTATTGCAATGCGCGTACGGCAGCTTCCGTCGCGTCGTGCAACTGCCCACGCAGGTGGTCACCGATCAGGCCAAGGCGAGCTACCGCAATGGCGTGCTCCGCGTGGAAATGCCGAAGGTCGCCATTGGCAATCCCCGGCGTCACACCGTTGTCGTGGACTGAGCGGAGATTGTTTGTACGTTGCGTTTCGCCACACGCTGCCCGCCATTTCACTGCGAGGGCGAGCAGCGCGTGTGAGCAGTGCGTAACGAAACAAAGGGGTGCCGACGGTTTTTTCAATAGATTGGATGGCGTGAACCGACGTTCGGTCAGCGTAAGCTTTTCCTTCGATTACTTGAGTGCCGGGGTCACCGATGACCGATCTACTTCTGGTGGGCTCCACGGGGCTCGTTGGCGAGTCACTTCTACAGCAGGCCCTTTCTCATCCAGGAGTTGATAGCGTGGTGGCGGTAACTCGCCGTCCGCTTGATCACCAGGCTTCCCACCCTAAGCTGCAAAATCCCGTCGTCGACTTTGATAATCTGCCCGAAACTGCGCCTTGGTGGACGGTTGATGCGGTGATCTGCACCCTGGGGACGACCATGGTAAAGGCGGGCTCGCGGCAGGCGTTCCGCAAGGTCGATCACGATTATCCGCTGGCGTTTGCCATGCTGGCGCGGCACTCGGGCGCCGCTACTTTCGTCCTGAATTCGGCGCTGGGCGCGAATCCGAAATCGCTGCTTTTTTACTCGCGTACCAAGGGTGAAACGGAGGTCGATCTGGCGCAGCTGGGTTTTGATTCCCTGACCCTGGTGCGCCCGGGGCTGATCGGCGGCGCGCGCACTGAACACCGACCCGCTGAAGCGTTGGCGCTCAAGCTATCAATGCTGGTCGAACCGCTGCTGCCGTTTCGCTACCGGGTGGTGCCGGCGGAACGGATCGCCCGCGCCTTGCTCGCTGCGGCATTGGTGGCGTCACCGGGACGCCGGGTCATTGAGTCTGAGCGGCTGTAACCGAAGATCCGCCGCGTCACCGGCCTTGCACAGCGAGGGCATCGCGCACCGCGGCGAGAATCTCGTAGGAGTGCAGGCGCGCCGCGTGATTGAAAATCTGCGACGTCACCATCAACTCATCGGCGCCGGTGCGTTCGATAAACGCGGACAGTTTTTCGCCAACCGTTGGCGGCGAGCCGATGGCCGAACAGGCGAGTACCTCGTCGAGCATCATCCGTTCTGGCGTCGAGATTCGATCCAGGTATCCCTCGTCCGGCGGCGGCAACTGCCCCGCGCGGCCCGTGCGCAGGTTGACGAACGCCTGCTGCATCGAGGTTGCGAGCAGCCGTGCCTGCGCATCGGTGTCCGCCGCGAAGACGTTGAAACCCAGCATCACATAGGGCTTCTCCAACGTTGCGGAAGGCCGGAATTGGTGACGGTAGAGCGCTGTTGCCGCCATCATCTGTGCCGGCGCAAAGTGCGACGCAAAGGCGAACGGCAGCCCGAGCAGCGCGGCGAGCTGGGCGCCGAACAGGCTGGAGCCGAGAATCCACAGCGGAATGGCGAGGCCCTCGCCGGGAATCGCCCGTACTGCCTGACCGGGTTGGGTCGGTGCCAGATAGCCCATGAGTTCGACGACGTCCTGGGGAAAGCGGTCGGGATCGGCGGCGAGCGTGCGGCGCAGCGCGCGGGCGGTGGTCATATCGGAACCGGGGGCACGCCCGAGCCCCAGATCAATGCGGCCAGGGAACAGGGATGCCAAGGTGCCGAACTGTTCGGCGATCACCAGCGGCGCATGGTTGGGCAGCATGATGCCACCGGCGCCGACGCGAATGGTCGAGGTGCCGGCGGCGACGTGGCTGATCACCACCGCCGTCGCGGCGCTGGCAATGCCCGGCATGCCGTGGTGCTCGGCGAGCCAGTAGCGCCGATAGCCCCAGCGCTCCACGTGCTGAGCGAGATCGCGGGTGTTGCGAAACGATTGCGCCGCGTCGCTGCCCGCGATGATCGGCGAGAGGTCGAGAACGGACAGTGGAATCATGGCCATGTAGCGGTCTGGTCGTGAGTGATAAGGAGGCCGCGCGCAATGGCTTGAGGGCTCGCGCAAGGCACAATCCGCGTGTCCCGTGAGCCGCATCAGTGCGTGCGATCATGCGTCGGCCCAGTCATGCGTCGGCCCAGTAGTATAGGCGCGTTGCCCGCCCGTTGTTGAGTCGGCGCGGTCAGCACGCGAGCGGCAGGTAGGCGGGTGGGGAGTTGGTATCCACCCGCGGGATGTTTATACTCAGCACAGGCTTGCAGGTTCAACTTCACACGAGGGAATACCCATGACAACGGACGATGTTACAAGCGGCAACCGGATTAACAGCAGCAGCCCTGTTAAAAATAGCTACCGTGCTCGCACACTCGCGTTCGCCATCGCGCTGCTGATGTGTCAGCCGACATTCGCCAGCGACGGCGACGTCAACAAGCCTGGGGCTGGCGCAATGGCGGTCGACATGGTCGTTGCACGCCCCATCCTGCTTGGCGTCACCATTATCAGCACGGCCATTTGGATCGTTGCGCTGCCATTTTCCGCCCTCGGTGGCAACGTCAAGGATTCCGCCCAGGCCATGGTGGTAGATCCGGCGCGAGCCACCTTCGTCCGCTGCCTTGGCTGCACTTCCAGCGACTACCCCACCGGCAGCTCGTCCAGCAGCTATATGCGCTAGCGTCCGAAATTCTTCCGGGTCGGAATATTGCTGGCCCGGTGAATACCGGTCGATCTGACGATAGTGAGACGGCTTGGGGATTCTTTCACCGGTTGCTACAAGTGCTGATGTGGGCTATCGCCGCGCCGCAAAACCCCGATTCGGATCCCGTCGGTTAATTTTTTTTGTGAATATCCGGAATGCGCCACAAGGGCACAATAACCCGCTGGAAGGATGACCAGGGCTTCGGTTTCATCACCCCGAATGAGGGTGGCGAGCAGGTCTTCGTTCACATCAAATCCTTTACCAACCGCCAGCGACGGCCCGCGGGCGATGAGGCCGTCACCTACGCATTGAAGACTGACGCCAAGGGTCGATTGCAAGCCGGCAATGTGGTCTTCGTCGGCGACCGCACCACGGGCACTTCGCTCCCGCGGCTCACATTCGCCGTCCTCTTTCTTGTCTTGGTGACTGTGTCAGTATTGACGGGGAAGTTGCCATTCGTTGTGCTGACTCTGTATCTGATCGCCAGTGTGGTCGCCTTTCTCGCTTACGCGGACGACAAGACCGCAGCGAAAAAACAGCGGTGGCGAACACAGGAGAGCACGCTGCACCTGTTTGGTTTGATCGGCGGTTGGTCGGGCGCCTTGGTGGCGCAACAATTGTTCCGTCACAAATCGAACAAGCGGTCGTTCCAGATCCAGTTCTGGATCACCGTCGTTGCCAATTGCGGTGCTCTTGGCTGGTGGCTTTCACCGTCCAGTTCCAGTGCGCTGGGCTTTCTTCATCGTTTGATTTAGCCACCGAACAGCTACCGCTGAATGCCTGCGGAAGGACATTGAATGCCGTTCACCTTTGCCCATCCCGCCGCGGCGATACCGCTGCTGCGGCCGCTCGGCCGCTTTGGTGTGTTGTCTGCGCTGGTGGTTGGCAGCATCACGCCGGATCTCTGGCGCTTTCTCCCGTTCGGCATTACCCGCCTCGAAAGCCATAGTCTGTTCGGGCTGCTTTGGTTCTGCCTTCCGGTGGGGCTGTTGGTGTATCTGCTGTTTCACCTTCTGCTGAAGGGGCCATTGCTGGGGCTGTTGCCCCCATTCGCCTCCAGTCGCCTGGGTGCTCACACGTTGCGATTTCAGTCACTGCCTTCAGCGTCGTGGCCCGCGGTGGTGATATCGTTGTTGCTCGGCGCGGCTACTCATATTGCCTGGGACTCCATTACCCATTCGGGGACGTCCACCGCCCGGGCATTACCGGCGCTTGATGCCCACCTGTTTTCCGTTGGCGACTATCCGGTGTACGTCTTCAAGGTGTTGCAGCATGGCAGCGCCGCTGTGGGACTTCTGCTGCTGGTGTGGTGGTCGTGGCGGTGGCTGCGGCGGGCGCCGGTTAATGCGGTGGCTCTACCCGTTAGTTTGTCGCCAGCTCAACGCCTGGCTGTGCTCGCGGGCATCGCCGTCATTACTGTACTCACCGGCGCCTGGGCGGGGATGCAGGCGCTCGCGCTGGAGTTACCCGCCGATGTGCTGCCGATACAGGTCTTCGTTCGCAAAGCGATGTTCTATGGACTACGCGGGCTCGCCGCGACAGTTATCCTCTACAGCGTCGGTTGGCATGGGTGGCGAGTCAAAAAATACGCGGGCCGTCGAGTGGCCGGGTGAGAGGCTATCAGTTTATCCAGGCCTGCCTAGCCGTTGCGCTGCCGCGCACGCCAAGCGGCGCGCAGCTCGTCGCGATACTGTGGCGCGGCAATGTCGATCAATGCCTGTGCGCGAGCCTCCACTGATAGATGGCGCACGCGCACAATACCGAATTCAGTGACAAAGATATCCGCATCCGAGCGTAGCGCCGTC
Source organism: Porticoccaceae bacterium (assembly GCA_051306415.1). Taxonomy (GTDB): domain Bacteria; phylum Pseudomonadota; class Gammaproteobacteria; order Pseudomonadales; family Porticoccaceae; genus CBDDRG01. The sequence goes on along the minus strand of JBPPNE010000139.1, from coordinate 25,602 downwards.
GCCACGGTGCCGGCAGCGAGCGTGGGCACGATGCGCGATATCTTGCCGCCGGCGGCGGTTGCGGAGAGCGCAATGACCGAGCGCCCGCCCTTCGAGCGCGCCGCGCCGCGGATGAAATCGACGCCGCCGCCAGTCGCGCTGATTTGCCGGCCGCCGATCATCTCGGCGTTGATCTGACCGAACAGATCCACCTCTAGCGCCGAGTTGATGGCGACGAAATTATCAATTTGCGCAAGCACAGCGTTGTCGTGCGTGTAGTTGACCGGGCGCAGCAGTAGGTCGGTGGCGCTCCTCGCCCAGGCGAAGGTGTCGGTGTCGCCAGCGACAAAACCGGTAACGATCTTGCCGCGGTCGATGGTCTTGGCGGCACCGGTGATGACGCCGGCCTGCGCCAACCGGGCGACACCATGGGCGATCATGCCGGAGTGCACGCCAAGATCGTTCTTGTCGCGGAACGCGGCGAGGGCGGCATCGGGAATGGCGCCGACTCCGGTTTCAATACAATCGCCATCCTTCACCAGCGAGGCAATATGAGCACCAATGGCACGCGCCTCGGCATTGGTCTCACCGGGCGCTTCGTTGGGTAGTGGCCGGTTGACCGGCACCGCGTAATCGACAGCGGCGAAGGGCACCGTCGGGCAGCCCGCCAGCGCGGGCATCGCCGTATTGATTTCCGCGACCACGATCTTTGCCTTGGCGAGAATCGCGGGAGTGAAATCGATGCGCAGGCCGTGGGAGCACTGACCCTGGGCATTCGGTGGCGTCAACTGGATCAGGGCCAGATCAATGCTCGCCTCGCGTTCGAGATAATCGTAGATCGCGCGGTATTGCAGCGGTAGAAAGTTGATGCGGTCCTCGGCGAACAGATCGCGCAAGCCGTGGGTGACGAAGAACGTCGTCAGCCGCGAGTCGGTGTGCATCGTGGCGAAATCGGTGGGCCGCGAGCCGGGAAACACCGCGCCGATGTAATTGACGCCGGCACTTGCCTGCGGCTGTTGCTTCAGTGCCTTGCCGATGTCGCGGGGCTCGCTAATGCCACCCGACACGAATACCGTCATGCCGGGCCGCAGCAGTGTTGCCACCGCGTCGGCGTCGATCCACTGGGTCATGGTTCCTCCCCTGGGGTCGCCGTGGGGGGCGACATTAGCGGCAAATGGGTTTCTGTGCGCTGTTGCTGCGTTCTTCAATGGGCAATGCTGACGAATACTTGCCCGGATTCTTCCGCGGTTTCGAAAGTGCGGATGGGTGCGGGCTTCCTGCCGAGGGCGATTAGCCCGTGCGTCCAGCCAGGCATGGACACCCCAGGAATGGCATTGACCCAGCCCACATTGTCGCCAGAACAGACATCGTATTGCGCGCCATGCCAGGGGCATCGCAGTGTCGAGCCGGTGATGCTGCCACGGGCCATTGACCAGCCCAGGTGAGCGCACTTGTTCTCGACGGCGTAGACGCGCCCGTCAACCCGGGTAACGAGGACATTGACACCTTCAATCCGGGTAGCGAAGATTTCGCTTTCACGAATGTCGCTAGAGCTTGCAACTGCGATGCGTTTCATAAGAATTCTCCTGATGTTACTCAAGGATGTTACCGAGCGTGGGCTTGCCGGAATGTCTCCGCCTGCTCAGGGTGTTGCTGTTAGTCGTTAGTGTCAATCGCTCCACACTTTGCGTGTCAGCGCGACCAAGGTTTCCGCCTGCCCGGAATGTCGAAGCAAATGACGCCACATGTCTTCAAGGTATTGGCCGGTCACCGTGGGGGCGAGTTCGCGTACTTTCGGCAGTTGCTGCCGGGCTTCGCCGCCACGACCCAGCGCCTCCTGGGACAGGGCTAACGCAACATAACCCCAGGCGAAGCCGGGCTGATGCTTGACCGCATTGCGCGCGGCTTGCTCGGCCCGCTGCGGGTTATTGTTAGTCAAATAGCCGATTGCCAGAAAAAAATAGGCAACCCCCACATAGGGATCTTTGGGCGAACGGCGTATGAATCGTTCCAGTTCAGCGATGCCGTCCTCGGGTCTTCCGCCGGCCGACAGTGCCTGACCGTAGTAAATTCGACAGAAGCCGCTATTGGGGTTGATGGCTAGGCTGCGCTCCAGGTAATCAATGCCCTGCGTGGCATGGCCGACAAAAGCGGCGGCAGACCCACAATAGCCCAGCACGATGGGATCGTTCGGGGCCAGGCCAAGTGCTCTGGCGGACAGTGAAAGCGCCTCTTGCGAGTCTTTGGCCAGGTCGCGACTGACCCCCAAAGGTATTCGCCGGCTCACCATGAAACCGAGCAGCGCCCAGCTGATGGCGTAACCCGGTTCGATTTCAGCGGCCCGCCGCGCCAGCTTTTCCCCTTCCAGCAGCGCTTTGAAGTCGCGCTGGGTGGAGTAGAGAACCTCCGCCTGCACGCATAGCGCCCAGGCTTGCAAGTCTTCCGGTCGCGCCCGTTGCGCGCGGTGGCTTTCGGCGACGCCGAGGTTGGCGCAAAGGGCTGTCACCAGATCATCGACCACCTCATCCATGACCTTGAATAGCTCCGCCACCGGGCGGTCGATCTTGTCGGCCCAGACGTGGGCGCCACTGGTGGTATCGATCAATTGCACCGTGATCCGCAATCGGTCACCCATGGGCCGGATACTGCCTTCCAACACATAGCGCACGCCCAGCTCTTTGCCGACGGCACGGATATCCGGCGACTGGCCCTTGTAGGCAAAGGTGGAATTGCGCGCGATCACGAACAGGCGGCTGTCGCAGGACAGCCCGGTGATGATGTCCTCGGTCATGCCGTCGGCGAAATATTCCTGGCTTTTGTCGTCGGACATATTGACGAAGGGCAGCACCGCGATGGAGGGTTTGTCCTTGATGGCATCGCTGTCTTCAGCGGGCACGGAGAGCGGCGCTGTGGCGGAGGCGACGAAGGCAGGGGCGATGGCCGATTGCGGTCTCTGCATCCGGCTCATTTGGAAAATCACCGCCACCGTACTGACGAGCACGCCAAGACCCACCACGATGAGCCGGTAATCGATGGTGGGCAGCGCCTCGAAGAAGCCGTCCAGGTTGGCGGCGTGAAAAAGATGGGCAAACCAGTGGTCGGGCGCAAAGCCGGTCAGCGTCACAATCACGCCGGCGATAAACCAGTGGGTCAGGTATTCCCTGGCGGTGGCCAACACATGCTTGAACGAGTTTGCGGGTTGATCGGCACTCATGCTGCCCTTGCTCCTCGAGATCGCGGCATAGTCGTTTTTGTTGTTGTCCGTGAGCGGCGTTCAGGCGTGGAGTTTACAGCCGTTCAGGCACCGGTGCCGAGAGTTGTCGCTGCCGCCGGCTTTCATTACCGGCGGCAGCGACACGTGCGTGAAAAATAAGCGTGTGAAAAGACGTCAGCGCGGGATCAGGCCGACTTCGCGGAAGCAATGACGGGCGTCGGCAACTTCTGCAACTGCGGCATGACCTCTTTTGCGAACAGCCGCATGCTGGCTTCCGCCGCCGCATGGGTCATGCCGCCGTAGGAGAACATGCCGTTGAATTTGTCGTTGCCGACATAATCGCGGATGTTCAGCAGCTTCTGGTAACACTGCTCGGGCGTGCCCCAGACGTGCAGGTCGACGAAGAACTGGCGTGCGGCCGCCGCACCGTCGTTGTTGATGTGGGCGGAGGCATTGGCGTACCACTCGTAGCCCTTGATGTTCTTGAAGTGGCTGCCGTCCATTTCGTAATGCTCGACCATGGAGTGCCAGTAGCCGCCCAGGTGACGGTTGGCCATTTCCGCGGCGCGGTCGGCGTTTTCATCGCAGTACACGAAGCTGGCGACAAAAGGCGGTGGCGCCTGCTCGCGGTGATGTTCGACGAATTCCCGCCGGTATTGGCCGAGTTCTTCGGAAACCGTGCCCCAGGGTTTCTGCGGAATGATCAGCAGGCCGAGGCCGAGTTCGGCCATGATCGACAGGGATTCCGGCGACACCGCGGCGCCGTAGCGGCGGCCGACAAAGGACTTGTAGGGCGCGGGGCGGATGTCGCGGCGCTCCTGTTTGATGACCTTGCCGTCCATTTCGCAATAGCCTTTTTCGAGGCCGTCGAGAATCAGTTTGGCGGCTTCCATGAAGCGCGGTCGCGCTTCGTCCATGGCCACGCCGAAGCCGTCGAATTCGACCCGGCCAAGGCCACGTCCCATGCCCAGGATCACCCGGCCTTTCGATATGTTATCGACGACGCTGATCTGTTCGGCTACGCGGATCGGATCGCGATGCCAGGGCAGGATTACCGCCATCGAGCCGAGCTTGACGCGCTCGGTGCGCCCCGCCATGTAGGCCAGAAACTGCATCACGTCCGGCATCATGGTGTAGTCGGTGAAGTGGTGTTCGATGCCCCAGACGGCGTCGAAGCCCAGGGGTTCCGCCAGGTTGGCGAGAATCAAATCGTTCTGGTACACCTCGAAATCGCTCTTTGCGCGTCCCGGATTCTGGAACACGATTGATATTCCTACGTCCATTGCCAGCACCTCGGTTTAGTGGGTAGTTCAAAATCGTTGCCAAGCTGGCTCGCCGTCAAATTGCGGCGGCGGGCCCGACGAGCTGTTCGGCCATCTTGTGGATGTCGCGGTAGAGCGGCTCGGGGTCCGCCGTCAGCGCAAACAGGATGACCTGATCGACGCCGGCGTCGCGATAGCGCTTCAGCATGTCGAGATCGCAGGGCGTGCCGTAGGGCGACACCGCGATCTGGATGTCCTTCAGCGTGCGTCCTTCCACTTTGAGTAATTCTTCGAGTTGCCTGAGATGTGCGGGCACGTCCGGCGGCAACAGTTTGACGCCGTACCAGCCCTGGCCGAAGCGCGCGACCCGGGTCAGCGCGGCTTTGCTCTCGCCGCCGAACCAGAGCGGCGGATAGGGTTTTTGCACCGGCTTAGGGCCCTGCACGCAGGGCGGCAAGCTGTAGAATTCGCCTTCGTAGCTGGAGGTTGCGTCGCACCACAGGGTTTTCAACACATTGATGTAGTCGGCGGCGCGCGCGCCACGACGCTCGAAGGGCACGTTGAGCGCCGCGAATTCCTCCGCGAGCCAGCCGACGCCGATGCCGATATCGAGGCGTCCGCCAGAGATCACATCCACGTCGGCCGCCTGCTTGGCGAAATAGACCGGGTTGCGCTGCGGCAGAATGGTGATGCCGGTGGCGAGGCGCAGGCGACTGGTATGGCCGGCGAGAAAGGCCAGCGCGGTGAAGGGTTCAAGGGGTACGTGGTGTGGATCAAGGGGCACCTTGCCGTTGTCGGCGTAGGGATAGGGCGAAGCGTAGTTTTCAAACAGCAGTACGTGTTCGGGCATCCAGAACGAATGGAAGCCCGCGTCCTCCACCATTTTGGCGGTCTTGGTCATGTGCGCCGCGGTGGCGGACTGGCCGGCAAAGACACCCTGTAAACCAATTTTCATGTCTGTATCCTCTGGTTTTGTGTGATTTAAAGTCTTCAATGATCGGCGCGACGGTGATTCGCGCGGGCCTACGATCTCCTGTGTGAATGACCTCCCGTATTAACAGCTTCCTGTGTCAGTGAACCTGCGCGTCCGGTCTCATTGCCTTCGGCAGCGCGAACCGGGGAATCGGGCCGGCGTGGTGAAGAATCATCCGGTAGACGCCATTCTCACGGGCAAAACCGTTGGTGGCCAGCAGCACGGCATCGGTCTGGTGCCGGTTCCATTCATAGCAGGTGAGTAGCGACAGGTCGCTGTGGTGGATGATGCGATCAACCTGGTGCTCAATCGTCGGACAGCTGTCGTGGCCGAGGATTTCCCGCCAGCTCGCCATTACCTGGGCGCGGTCGGACAGCGGCGGCGATCCCGGATGAATGCAGAGCAGCGGGATTTTCGCCGCCCACGCCTGATCCATGGCGGCGAGGTTGCGATCCAGAAACGCCTGGTAGAACGCCGTATTGGCAAGCAGGATGTCGTGGTCAGTCGCCATGGTTCAGATCACTCCCCAGTTGCCGTGAGCCGACGCCGGCGGCGCTCGGCGAGCCAGTCCTCCATCAGCCAGCGCAGGCCGTGGGAGACCGCGGCCTGGCGCACCCGCTCGCGGCCCTGCAACAGATTCAAGCGTTGTGCATGGCAGCCGCTGGCATCGGCCTTCGCCATCCACACCGTGCCCACGGGCTTTTCCTCGCTGCCGCCATCGGGGCCGGCGATGCCGGTGAAGCTGAGGCTGATGTCAGCCTTGAAGCGTGAGCGCGCGCCGGTGGCCATCTGCCGCGCAACCACTTCCGACACTGCCCCGTGCGTCGCGAGGTCGTTCGCCGCGACGCCGAGCAGTTCTTCTTTCACCGCGTTGGCGTAGGACACCAAGCCACCGACGAAGTAGGCGGACGAGCCGGGTGCATCGGTGATGACCTTGGCGGCGAGGCCACCAGTGCAGGATTCGGCGAGCGCCAGCGTCGCGCCGCGTTCGCGCATGAAGCGGGCGAACAGCTCGACGGTGGATTCCCGGCAAAAGTCCACCAGATAGTCGCTCATGTGTTTGGCCGCGAAAGCGCACAGGGCTTGCGCCTTGTCCGCTGGCGGCTGGTAGAGCTTGACTTCGATTTCGGGAAAATCCTGCCGAAAACTCACCGGCCCCCAGATTTTCGACCAGGGTTCGAGCAGTTCCGATAAATGCGATTCGCCGGCGCCGAGGAAACGGATGAACAGGTTTTCCACCTGTGGGCCTTGCAGCGGCGCGATGTCATCGAGATGGGCGATCAGCATCGGTTGCAGTTCGCGCGGCGGGCCCGGCAGCGCGACGATGGTTTTGCGCACGCCGTTGCGCGTGAAGCTGCAACTGAAGCCCGGCGCGGTGCCGTTGGGGTTGGGCAGCACGGTGGCGCCGGTGGGAATCATCGCCTGCTTGCGGTTATTCGCGGTGACTTCCAGATGGTATTTTTGAAACAGCGCGACGATGGCCTGCCAGCTCGGCTCGTGGAAAAAGGTACCAACGCCGGCGACTTCGGCGGCGACTTCGGTGGTGAGGTCGTCGTCGGTCGGCCCGAGCCCGCCACTGATGAACAGATGGTCGGCGCGTTCGAGCGCGGTGCGCATCACGAAGGCGAGGTCTTCACGGCGGTCGCCCGCGGTCATCATCAGCTGCACGGCAAATCCGCGCTCGCCGAGCACGGTGGCGAGGAAGTGATTGTTGGCGTCGAAAATTTCGCCGCGCAGAACTTCTTCGCCAGTACTCACCAGACAGGCGGTGGCTTTGGTCGCGGTCATCGATGGTCTCCAGTCTGGTTTCAGGTCTGATTTGCAAGTTAAGGGTTGCCGTGGTGGTTCAAGCCACGGGCCGCGTTGCGCGGCGGATGCCGATGGTGCGGCCGATATTGGTGGGCGGGCTCCGTTGCAAGCGGGTCTGGGCGTCCGCCAATGATTGAATCTTCGCCTGTACCGCCGCCGGAAACGCGGCGGAGCGACGGTCATTCAAATCCACACACAGGATCATCTGCTCCTCGGTCGCAGCGAGGTAGGACTCGGGACCAATCGTGTGCATCTCGAAGTACAGGTGCAGACGCTTGTGGTCGTGATCCACCAGCCACCAACGCACCTCGACCTCCTGCCTCAGCGTCACCTCGTTATCGTAGGTGGTGTGGTTTTCCAGCGCCATCCAGGAAATGCCCGTTTGCCGGGTGATCTCTTCGCCGAGGCCGATGGCACTGGCCAGCGCCTCGCCGGCAAGGTCGAAGATCAACACGTAGTAGGCGACATTCATGTGCTGGTTGTAGTCGAGCCACTCGGGTTTGATGGCAGTGGTGTAGATGACGGGGAGGACAGGGGTCATAGGGGCTTCCATCGCTGTTGCAGCCATGCCGAAATATCGGCGATCTCTTGCGCGCACACCGCGTGCGCCATTGGGTAGCTCTTGTAAGCGGGCGCATAGCCCAACTGGCGCAGCGCGGCGACGGTGCGCTCGCCCATGACGGCCGGCACCATGGGATCGGCGTCGCCGTGCAGCACCAGAATGGGGAGCGTTTTGTTGGCGACATGCGGAACGACCGTTTTCTGCGTCGCAAAATAAGTGGACATCGCCAGCAGGCCCGCCAGCGGCTTGGGGTAGCTGAGCGCGGTTTGCAGCGCCACCGCGCCGCCCTGGGAAAAACCGGCGAGCACGATGCGCCGGGTATCCACGCCGCGACTGACTTCGCGTTCGATCAGGGCCGCGACCGCGGCGGCGGAGGCCAGCAACTGGCTGTTGTCGATTTGTCTATCAATGTCCAGGGCCAAAATGTCGTACCAGGCCGGCATCCGCATACCGCCGTTGATAGTGACGGGAATCGTCGGCGCATGGGGGAATACGAAGCGCACCGCAAGGCTCACCGGCAATTTGAGCTCGGGCACGATGGGCGCGAAATCGTGGCCGTCGGCGCCCAGCCCGTGCAGCCAGATGATCGCGGTGTCGGCGGGCTGCGCGGCTTTTGGCTCGATCTCGATACAGGGCAGCAGGTTCATTGCGCGACCTCGGTTGCGGCAGTCAGGTGCGGGCGGATGATGTCGGCAAAGCTGTTGAGCACGCCCAGGGTCAAACCCCAGATCACGTGGTCGCGAAAGCGGATGCCGGGGAAGGTCGTGGTGATGCCAGCGATGGGCCAGTCCAGCTTCGTCGCCGCGGCGGCCGAACACAGGTGGCTGATGGGCACCCAGAACACGTCGGCGACCTCGTGGGCGTGGCTCGCGGTGTCCACCGCATCGCGGTCAGCGCCGATGTAATAGACGAAGGGCGACAGCGTCAGGCTGTTCTCCGCTTCCGGGCGCACCACCTCGCGCACTGGCAGCGCGCCGATGCGGTGATCGGCGGCCAAGCTGAGGCCGATTTCCTCCCAGGTCTCGCGCTCGGCGACGTCGTGAGCGTTGCGATCTTCCGCACCCGCACGCCCGCCGGGGAGGGCGACCTGGCCGGACCAGGGATCACCCTCGTGCTCGGCGCGACGGATGAAGCAGATTTCGAGATCATCGTCGCCGTCCGCCAGAATCATCGCCACCGCCGCCTGCTGTCGCGTGGGTTCAAACCCGGCGGGACTATGGTTGTACTGCTGCAGAGCGATGCGGATCTGCTCAATCGTAATCACGGTGCCTCTTTTTTGGTAACCAGTGTTCTGGTAACCAGTGCTTTGGTAACAAGCCATAGAGTAAAAGCCATTGCGCGAATAGCACTGTTTGCTGAACGTCTTGCGGTAGAGCGTTTTGCTGAAGCTGGTTACGTTGGCGATCTAGGACGCTCTGACCAAGTCCTTTGATCCTGCGTCAGGCTGAGCTCAGGGCCAATGGTAACCGGCTGATGCCGTCCATGGTTCGACTCTTCGACGGGCTCAGGGCTCACTGCGAACGGAATCAGGTTGTTCAGAGCGTCCCTAACCTGGCAGTGAGCCTGGGTTCCCGGCAAAGTCCCAACGCAGCAACGGCTTCGCATTAGCACTGAAGTCCGAAGTCATGGTAACGGCTACGCACCGGCGTGGCCAACCACTGCTGGCATCAGCGCGATGCCGAAAACGATCACACCGCGAGCACACCGCTCTCGACGAGCCGATCAATCGCTGCCTCGGCATAACCGGCTTCGCGGAGCACCGCGCGGCCATCCGCCCCCAGATTCGAACCCAAGCGGGCCGGCACCTTGTCGGCGCCCTGAATCCAGAGCGGGCTGTTCACAAGGCGGCCACGACCGTGGCGGTGGCCCTCGACCGCGACCAGCATGTCGTTAGCGAGCGCCTGGGGGTCGTCCGCGACTTCCTCCATGGTGGCGACCAGGCTGAAGGTGACACCGCGGGCCAGCAGGCGGTCGTGCCAGTCGGCATAGCTCCGAGTCAGGAATGTCGCGTCGAGAATCTCCGCCAGCGCCTTGCCATTGGCGTGGCGCGTGGCTTTCTCGGCGAAGCGCGGGTCGCTCACCAGATCGAGGCGGTCGATGGCGGCGGCGAACTCCGGCCAGTTTTTGTCCTCCTGCAGCACGATGATCGACAGCCAGCGGTCATCGCTGGTGCGGTACTGATTCAGCAGCGCATTGCGCGGCGCCTTGCGGTTCAGGCGCTGGAATGGTTGGGTTCCGGCCATCACCCCGGCGAGCATCGATGACGCCGCCCACAGGCCGTTGGCCATCAGGTTGGTGGAAACCTTGGTGCCCAACCCGCTGCGTTCGCGCTGATACAGCGCGGCCATCACCCCGGCGAACATGGTCATCGCGCTGGGGTGATCGCCCATGGCGGCCGCGGGCAGTGTGGGATCGGCGTCGGCGGTGCGCACCACATCCATCAGCCCGGTGCGCGCCCAGTAGGCATTGCCGTCGAAGCCCGGCTTGTCGGCGTCGGCTCCGCGCTCGCCGTAGCCGCTGATCTGGCCGTAGATCAGGCGCGGATTTTCGTCCTTGAAGTCTTCGTAGGTGATCTTCAGGCGGGCGAGCACCTTCGGCGGAAAGTTGGTCACCAGCACATCCGCCTGGCGCACCAGCACCAGCAGCGCGGCGCGGCCGTCGGCGTGTTTGAGATCGAGGGCGACGCTGCGTTTGTTGCGGTTGTCCTGCTGCCACATGTACGGGAAATCCAGCGGCATGAACGGCGGCGAATTGTGGACGTAGCGCAACGGATCGCCGCTGCCCGGCACTTCGATCTTGATCACGTCGGCGCCGAAGTCCGCCATGATGGCTGTGCTGGCGGGTCCGAACACGAAGGTGGCGATTTCGACGACTTTGATGCCGCTGAGAAGGGCGTTGCTCTGGGACATGGCTGTACCCCTGCTTATTGTTGGCTTTCTTTATTGATTGATTGGCTGAGCGTGTTCGATCCGATCTTACACCGCTTTCGGATGGCCGCAACCCCAGGGCTAAAACCGCGATCCGGGCTCGCGCAGGAGCGCGATCTCGGCGGGCGTCGACACCCGACCCAGCATAGCGTTGCGGTGCGGTGCGGATAGCGGCCAAAGCGCTCAATGATGTTCTTGTGGCGCAGCTCGGATTGCAGACTGCCGTCGATACCGTTGCGGCGAAACAGCGCCATCTCGTGAATGGACAACGATTCGCTGTGCATATACGGCATGTAGAGAAAAGCGCGTTGCACCGGCGATAGCTCGGCATTGGCGCCGGTGGCCACAGCATCCGTGACATGATGCAGCAGCAACACGGCATTGCCCTCGGTTGCTTCAAGGTGAGCTGTCTCGTGGCCGAGTTGGGACTGATCAGCAAGCAGCCTGGGTCACCTGCCTACAAACAGGCGACCGTTGAGCGGCCAGACATCCCGAACTGGCTCAATCGCGAGTTCGGGGTATCGGCACCGAATCAGGTGTGGCCAGCCAGCGATTCCGTCAGAGACTTTGGCGCTATCGGATGCAGCAGAGGATGAGTCGGCGCGACAATTGTTGGGAGAGCCTGTCCCACGGAGTGTTTTGGGCAGGGTCTACCCCACGAAGTGCTTTGAGTACAACGCGCCGATGGCCGATGGGAAGGCTGTTCAGGCGCTTGAAGTCGGAGTGGGTGCCGGGCGTGGGTTACATGACGGCGCAAGGGGCGAGTTGCGACATCAGCCATTACTTGATGCATCGGTACACTCGGCTTCGACCATATCAGTTCAACAATGGCTTGGCGCCAGCGGGGGCTGAAGAAAAACTTATATCTACTGTCCGAAATTAGTTGACCACTACAGTCTACCGGCAAACCGTGCTGTTGAAGCAGGCGTGATGGACTCGGTGGTAACGGCCATGGATACCGCGACTTTTCCGCCTACCAATACGTAGTTGTTCGACAGCGGTTGCGACGGAGAGCAAGAATTCCCATCCGAGTGGGGCTGGCACCAACGCTGTTGATCGCTCTGGGTATTTGCTAGCATTGAGCCACCCGGGCAGTTGCTCAATGCCCTGCGAAGCGACAAGCGTGCGATCTGCAAAATTTTCTGAAACCTGATCGATTATCCAAGGAGTCTGACATGGCCACCGAAGTACTGCTTACCCAGAACGAACTTGATGAAAAACTCGCTGAACTGAACGCGATCGCCAAAGCGCCATGGGCAATTATCGACGGCAAGCTGCACAAGCGCTTCGATTTCAAAAGCTTCAGTATTGCCATGGGGTTCATGGTCAGGGCCGCGCTGTCCGCGGAAGTGCTGAGCCACCACCCGCGCTGGGTCAATGTCTACAATGTCGTCGAAATCGATCTGCTTACCCACCGCGCAAAAGGCATTACCCGGCTCGACTTTCTGCTCGCTACCGAGATGGAAAAAATCGCCGCCTGACATGTGCGTGATAGCAAGCACGGCCAGCGCTTGCCGCCAGACCTTTGCGGTTTAGAGAAGTGAGATAGCGATGTCTCTTGCACCATAAAAAACAACCAAAGAAAAAGGAGTCTTGGGTGAAATTCAAAAATAAGGTGGTTCTGGTGACCGGCGCGGCATCCGGTATTGGTTTTGGTATCGCGAAGCGGTTTATCGGCGAGGGCGCCACCGTGATTGGCACCGACATCGACGAAAAGATGCTGGCTGCCGCTGCCGCCAAGCTCGGCAAGGGTTTTGATGCTCGCCTCAGCGATGTGTGCAAGGTGAAGGATATCCAGGCACTGGCGAAAAAGATCGGCAAGGATTACGGTCAGCTCGATACCTTGGTCAACAATGCGGCCTTCGTGCGCTTCACCAATCCCGAGCAGATTGAAGAGGCGAGTTACGATGCCCAGATGAGTGTGCTGGTGAAGGGGCCGGTGTTTCTGGTCAAACACACCGCGGCCATGCTCCGTGCCTCAAGCAATGGTTCGGTAGTGAACATTTCCTCGGCGGCTGCGGTGTTGGCGATCGACAACTACTGTCCCTACGGCATCGGTAAGGCGGCGATTCTGAAATTCACGCAGGATTGCGTCATCACCGTGCCAGGGATTCGCCACAACGCCATATTGCCGGGGCTTATCGATACGCCCATCCTGCCGAAAATCTATGGCAAGAAAGCCACCAAGAAAATTTCCACGGAACTCCCCAAGATTCTTCCTTGCGGCCGAGTTGGGCAGCCCGATGACATCGCTCGCGCGGTCTGTTTTCTCGCCTCCGACGACGCCACTTATATCAACGGTTGCCCCCTGTTTGTCGATGGCGGTTTGTCCCTGCTGAACGCATTCAGCCTGATGCAAGGTTGAGCGGTCGACTTGGTCCGCGCATTCGGTCTGTAGCCTGACAGGCCGAATAGCCTAAGAAGTGCAGGGGACGTAACCAGGAGCCCGCCGATGGCGATTTTTCGCGAGCGATCTAACCGGTGAGACGGCCGGTCTCCCTCGAAGCCGTGGCCTACCATGAGGCCGGCCACGCGTTGGTGTCGCACTACTACCGGCGCGATGTCTATGGCGTCACTCTGGGCGATCCGGAAGCTCGCGGCCACAGCGTCGTGCGGTTCGGTAAAACCCCCCATGTCGATGAAATCTACACGGCGGGGGCACACGCGCCGGTGTTGTGGCCGGCGATGGTCGCAGAAACGCTAGTAACGGTGAAAATTCGCTTCGCCGGGCCCATCGCGCAGGCCGTTTTTGAAGAGATACCCTACCGCAACATCGAGGGCGGGCGGGATTTCGAGGATGCGATCTACGATCTGCTCTATCTCGAAAAAGCCCGTATCAGCATTCCCGAATTAAAGGGCGTCGATTACAGCTATCGGACGCTCCGGCTCACCGATAATCTGGCGGAGGAGACCATGGCCATTCTCCGTGATCAGGAAAATTTCACATTACTGCGCGCGCTCGCCGAGCAGTTGCTGATCAAGCGACAGCTTTTGGAGTCCGAGATTGGCGAAGCCCTACAGTCTTTGAGGAGACCCCGCCCAGGCTGCTGACGTCGCCGGATTGCCACGGCGATCAAGGTAGTGAAGGTGGCCAATACCTAGGTTCAGGCCACGGCTCGTCGGCCGTCGCGCCGGCAACGAATGGCTAGCCGCCCCGGAGGACCCAAGCACGCGGATTGTGTTCAAAGCCGAGCTTTGGGTAGTACTCATTGGCCTTCGGGGCGGCAAGAAGAACGATCATGCACTCAGGCTTAAGACGCTTCCTGGTCTCCTTGATCAGTTGCTTGCCAATGCCTTGCTTTTGACATTCAGCGTCTACGGCTAGGTCTGCGAGATAGGCGACATACGTGAAGTCGGCAAGAGTGCGGGCAATTCCCACCAGACTGCTTCCTTTCCAAGCCGATATCGTGAGATTCGCGTTGTTGAGCATGCCCTCGAAGATATCGGGCCTATCCACAGGTCGGCGCTCGCCAAGCGTTGAACGCTTGTAGAGATCTATGGCGTCCGGAAGACTAATAGTGGCGTTGCTGCGATAGTCAATCTGCATTCGAGTGCCAATTGCTGACATTGGCCGACAGCGAGCAGGACGCTTTGGTGTGCATCCTGCTCGCTGTCGGGAGAATGCTGTCCAAGTCCGTTACTGTCGTTAGTGGCAGGTGTTCTTCTCGTGCGGTCAAAGCTGCTCAAGTCATCATCGGCAAGCCAGTGTGCGCGGTCATGCCGCCATCGACGATGTAGGCGGCGCCCGTTACGAAGGATGCCGCGTCGGAGGCGAGAAACAACACCACATTGGCGATCTCTTCCGGTCGCCCGAGACGGCCGATCGGGTGGGCGCCCGCCATGCGTTGGCGGAGCTGCGCGCTCACTTCCGCGGATACCTTGGGCAGCGTGCCGGTGCTGGAGGCGACGGACAGATGGGCCGGCTGTCCACCGCCCTGGCCGGTCAAGGCGCGGATCGCCGGGGTGTCAATGCCGCCGGGGCACACGCAGTTGATGCGGATGTTGCGGCTCGCGTATTCGATGGCCGCCGAGCGCGAGAAGTTGATGATCGCCGCCTTCGCCGCATTGTAGGCGGACATGCCATAGTCCCCAGCGGTGCCGGAAATCGATGCGGTGTTGACGATGGCGCCGCCGCCCTGCTTGAGCATGATCGGCAAGGCGTATTTGGTGGCCAGAAAGGGCGCGGTGACATTGACCGCCAGCGTCTTGTTCCAGCCCTCCAGGGTTAGATTTTCGACGGAACCAATTTCGAGCGCAGTGGCGTTGTTGTGCAACACATCGAGCGCGCCATAGGTCGAGACCGCAAAGTCGATCATGGCTTTGGCGGCAACCGGATCGGCGACATCGGCGGTAAAGGATTTGGCATCGCCGCCATTGTTGCGCAATTCAGCGGCGACCTTTTCGGCGTTGGCCGCATTGATATCGACGACGACCACTTTCGCGCCTTCGCGCTGAAAGCCACGCGCGGTGGCCTCGCCAATGCCGGAGCCGGCGCCGGTAATGAGTACGACCTTGTTTTGAAAACGACCAGACATAAAGCCTCCTGAACGGGGTTGGTTATTGTAATGGGACTGCCCGCGCCACCGCGCCCGCGACACTTGCTTGATCGGGATGCGGGCGCGGTGGACAGTGCATCAGCCGCGGGTTTTTTCCTGAAGAAATGCGCCGATTCGCACGATCGCCTCGCGACCTTCCGGCAGCATGGGGGCGAACAGTTGCCAGACGTGCACCATCTCCGGCCAGACTTCGAGGGTGACATCGACGCCCGCCGCCTGGGCGCGCGCGGCGAGCCGGGTGGAGTCGTCGAGCAGGGTTTCCAAGTCGCCGACCTGGATCAGCAGCGGCGGCAGTCCGGCCATGTCCGCGTACAGCGGGGACGCCGTCGGCTGGCGTGGATCGGCGTCGCCCAGATAGATTTTCGCCATGCCGAAGAGTCCACCCGGCTCGACCATGGGATCGACATCAAGCCGGGTTTTCAGCGATTCGCCGGTGCCTTCCAGATCGACCCAGGGCGATATCGGCGCGGCGGCGGCCGGCAGCGGATCGCCGGCGTCGCGCAGTGCGACCAAGGTCGCCATTGTCAATCCGCCACCGGCGGAATCCCCAGCAATGGCCAGCTTGCCGGGCGCTATGCCGCGGGCCAGCAGCCAACGATAGGCTTTGGTGGCGTCTTCCACCGCCGCCGGGTAGCGATGCTCCGGGGCGAGGCGATAATCGAGCGCGAGCGCACGGCAGTTGGCCGCCTTCGACAACCGCGCGACGAGGCCGCGATGGCTGTCGAGGGAGCCGATGACGTAGCCGCCACCGTGCAGGTAAAGCAACACGCGATCCTGCTCGACGCCGGGCGCGCTGACCCATTCCGCCGGAATGCCGTCAACATCGACGGCTTCGACCAAGGTATCTGCGGGCGCGGTGAAGCTGCGAGTGGTGCGCGCGAAGTTATCGCGCATCTTGTCCACTTTGTCTTTCATTTTTTCGTAATTGGAGGGACCGGGATAGTTCTTCCACAACAACTCCAGTAGTTTCTTGTTTTCGGGGCTAGCCATAGGGAATCTCCGCAATTGACAGGCAATTTATAGCAATGGGGGCAAGGCAGCAGACTGGGCGGCCGGGTAATCGACTGCTACTTGAATTTGGTCTTGAGCCAGGCGCCGATCTGATCAACCGCCTGTTGGGCTTCTTCGAGCATGGGCGCGAAGGCATGCCAGACATGGAACAGCTCGGGCTCATCGACCAGTTCAACCTCGACACCGGCGGCCTTGGCGCGCTTCGCGACCGTGATGGCGTCGTCGTAGAGGATCTCGCGGCCACCGACGTGAATCAGCAGTGGCGGCAATCCCTTCATCTCGGCAAACACCGGCGACGCCAGTGGATTGCGGGCATCGACGCCGTTCAGATAGCGGCCAGCGAGACCATAGAGGCCATCGGGTTTGACCATGGGATCGATCGCGGCGCGAGTAGTCACCGACTCAGCGGTGCCGGTCAAGTCAGTCCAGGGCGAGATCAGCACGCCGGCTGCCGGTAGCGCAATACCCTTGTCGCGGAGATTGACCAGCGTTGCCAGGGTCAGCCCACCACCGGCGGAATCGCCGGCAATTGCAATTTTGCTCGCGGCGAATCCCTGCGTCAGCAGCCACTGGTAGGCGTTGGTGGCATCCTCAATAGCGGCGGGGAAGGGGTGCTCGGGCGCGAGCCGGTAATCGAGGCCGAGCGTGCGGGCGCCCGCCGCTCTGGACACATTCTGCATCAGATAGCGATGGCTCTTGATGGAGCCAATGACATAACCGCCGCCGTGTAAATACAGCACGACCCGATCCGTCGCCGCGTTGGATGCGGTCAGGTATTCGGCTTTCACACCACCCGCGCTGACGGGCTCCAGGTTGACGTCCGCGGGCACCTTGAAGCGGGCGCCGCCTTCATCCAGATTGGCGCGCTCCTGTTCCAGCGAGAGCGTGCCGAGGGTCGGTTGGCGAGCGAATATGGCCAGCAATTTATCGAGCTGTTGTTGCGACATGACGATTCCTCTTTTTTAGTGATAGCTTGATTTTTAGTGATTGGTTTAATGATGTATTGGCAAAACCCTATCTATCAAGATGTAACGTGTTATCGAATTTTTCGACGGCATTGCTCAGTCACGCGGAGAACGCTCGACGCAGAACGCCAGCAGCTTGGTCGAGAAACGCCCGGCCCTGGTCGATGGCGCCTGCCATGGATACGAAGCCGTGAATCTGATCGGCGTAGCAGACGTATTCGACGGCGACGCCGGCCGCCTTGAGCCTGTCGGCATAGGCAGCGCCTTCGTCCCGCAGGGGGTCGAAGCCCGCGGTCATGACAAAGGCCGGCGCCAGCCCGCTCAGGTCTGTCGCCAGTAGCGGCGACGCCAGTGGATTGTCCCGGTCTTCGTGCGAGCTCAGGTAGTGGTCAAAAAACCAGTTCATCGCCTTGCCGGTGAGGAAATAGCCGTCGTTGAACAGGCGATAGGATTCGGTGCTCTGACCCATGCGGGTAGCGGGGTAAACCAGCAGTTGCAATGCGAGCCTGGGGCCACTTCGCGCCGTGGTCATCTGCGCGACCACGGCGGCCAGATTGCCGCCGGCGCTGTCGCCGGCGACTGCAATCCGTTGGGCGTCTCCGCCCAGGCGTGCCGCGTTGGTAGCCGTCCATTCCAGCACCGCATAACAGTCGAGGGGCGCGGCGGGGAAGCGATGTTCCGGCGCCAGCCGGTAATCGGGCACGACGACCATGCATTGCGCCGCATCGGCGTAATAACAGGCTTCCCGCTGGTGCGTCTCGGGGCTGCCGATGACCCAGCCGCCGCCGTGGTAATAAATCAGGATGGGCAGCGGCCCGCCAGTGTCGTGACGCGGCGTGATAATCAGCGTGCGAATGTCGCCGCTGGGCCCGGGTATGCGGATTTCCTCGATGGATTTGACCTTCGGCGCGGGCACGCCGAGGAGTTCGGTCATGGCTGCAAAGGTTTCACGTCCCTGTTGCGGGGTGCCTTCGCCCAGCGCCGGAGCATCGCTGTTGGCCGCGCGTTCGAGAAGAGCGGCGACTTGGGGATCGAGGGTCATGAGGTTCTCCTAGGTCAAAGGGACTATTTATTTTGGGTCGCAATCCGCCACGGCTGCCACAACCGCCGCAGGATGGCGCGTTCTCCTTCCTGCCATTTAGCGGCAGGGCACTACGGCTGGGTCTTGGACTCACCCAGCAGGAAATGGCCATGCAGCGTGGCCACCGGTTTATCCGGATCCGCCTGCCAGCACTGTACCTGCACATTGGCAACCCGGCGTCCCTGCTTGGTGACCAGGGCGCGGGCGTGCAAATCCTCGATGCGGCCGGAGCGTAGGTATTCGACGGTGATATTAATGGTTTTGGGCAATTTATCGCTGTCCTGATCGTGCGCCAACTGAATGATCGCGGCGGTCTCCAGCAAGCCGCCGATAACGCCGCCGTGGAGCGCCGGAAGCCAGGGATTACCGGTCAGCTTGCGGTTCGCGCGCAACGTCATCGTCAGCACGCCACCGGTCTCGCGCACCTCGATGCCCAGCGTGCGCATGTAGGGTATGCCGGTCGATAACAGCGTGAAATCGCCGGTGTCTTTGGCGTGCCGAATGAGCTCCATCACAGTCACGGCGCACCCGCGGTCGTGTGCGCGACAGGGAGATTGTTGGCCATGTCGGTATCGCGGGCGGAATCGGCGGTGATCATGAAGGTTGCCGTGCAATTGGCAATGGGATCATCCGGATTATCGCCGTGGTAGGCAATGCCGCGGACAAAACAGACGTTGCGCGTGGTCTTGTAGCAATGCGCCGCGGCCACCACGGCTTCGCCCGGTGTGGCCGGCTTTAGATAATCGATGCGCAAATCCAGCGTCGCGATGCCCAGGCGATGGTCGAAAGCGGCGATGACGGCGAGCCCGCAGGCGGAATCCAGCGCCGCGGTGATCAGACCGCCGTGCAGCACACCGGTTTCCGGGTCGCCGGCGAGATCGGCGGAGTAGGGAATCCTGACGGTGCCGCGACCACGATCAATGTCCATCAACTCAAGGCCGACGAAGAGGGCGTGAGGCGATTGGTTTTTCGGATCGGCGCGAAAACTTCTGATGCGCGCGAGCAATTGGTGGTCGGTCATGGTGCTGGTATATCCATCGCTAAGTTGCTGCTCAAAGCCTACGCAAGTCGCCCCGGGGGTGTGCGGGGCTCCACCCGACAGGGGCTTGGATTATGCCAAAGGCTGGCGGTGGATAATACCGCCGTGGCGGGATTGAAACGATCGGTGTAAACCGTCGGCGAACATTCAGTGGTATATTTGGGGCTTTGGACTGACAACATCGGGTGGCTGTTATGGGTAATTCAAAGGGCGCGCTGCCGAGGCCGGATAAAGCTCTGCCGGGACGTACCGCCGTGATGCGAGTGCCGGAAAAGCATTTCATCAATGGCAATCCGCTGACGCCGCCGTTCCCCGTCGGAATGGTGATTGCCGTCTTTGGTCTCGGCTGCTTTTGGGGCGCAGAGCGACGTTTCTGGCAGCAAGAAGGTGTGTTCTCCACGGCCGTCGGCTATGCCGGAGGACTGACGCCCAACCCCAGTTACGAAGAAGTCTGCTCGGGACTGACCGGACATACCGAGGTGGTGATGGTGGTGTTCGATCCCAAGCAGACGAGCTACGCCAAGCTGTTAAAGCTGTTCTGGGAAATTCATGACCCGACCCAGGGCATGCGGCAGGGCAACGACATGGGCACCCAGTATCGCTCGGCGATTTATTGCCATGGTGCCGAGCAGTTGCGGCAAGCCGGGGAAAGTATGGCGCAGTATCAACTCGCCCTCGCCAAGGCGGGTTATCCGGCGATAACCACTGAAGTGTGTGCAGCACCGGAATTCTATTACGCCGAGGACTACCATCAGCAATACCTTGGCAAAAACCCGCAGGGTTATTGCGCGCTGCGAGGAACCGGGGTGTCCTGCTGAGCGCTCCCGTGTTGGGCAAGGCGCCAATAAATTTTCTTCAGCATCCATCTTCGCGAGACTAATTCAATGGCGCTTGGCAGTAGCGGCGGTTTGAGTAACCTGGAACTTTCCGGCCTGATCGCCGAGCTGTACCCGATCTGCCGAAGTATTACCGGCGACGGTGTGCGGCAGACGTTGCGGATACTGCAGAAGTACATTCCCCTCGAAATTCGCGAAGTGGCCAGCGGCACGCCAGTGTTCGACTGGGAGGTGCCGAAGGAGTGGAATATCCGCGATGCCTACATCAAGGATGCTAGTGGTCACAAGGTGGTCGATTTCGCCCATTGCAATCTGCATGTGGTGAATTACAGCGTCCCGTTCAAGGGAAAGATGGCGCTGGATGAGCTCAAGCCACATTTGTTCAGTCTGCCGGATCGACCCGACTGGGTGCCCTACCGCACCAGTTATTACAAGGAGACCTGGGGCTTTTGCCTGTCTCACCATCAACTGCTGGCACTGGCGGATGAAGAGTACGAAGTCTGCATCGATTCCACACTGGCAGCCGGATCTCTCAGTTACGGCGAATACGTCCTGGCTGGCGAATCGACGGCGGAAATACTAATCACCTGCCACGTTTGTCACCCGTCGCTGGCCAATGACAATCTGTCCGGCATAGCGCTGGTAACCGCTCTCGTCGAGAAGTTGCGCGAGCGGCCGCGCCGTTACACCCACCGGTTTTTGTTTATTCCCGGCACCATTGGCTCGATCACCTGGCTGGCGCTGAACGAGGCTAAAGCCGCGGCCATTGCGCACGGCTTTGTCGTCGCGGGAGTCGGCGACCGCGGCGGCGTTACCTACAAGAAAAGTCGGCGCGGTGATGCCGAGATCGACGAGGTGTTCGGGTACATCCTGGACTCTAGCCCCGGTGAATCAGCAGTCATCGAGTTCTCGCCCTATGGCTACGATGAACGGCAATTCTGCTCGCCGGGATTCAATCTTCCCGTTGGCTGCGTCATGCGCACCCATCACGGCCACTACCCCGAGTACCACACCTCGGCCGACAATCTGGATTTTCTCAGTATGGATTCGCTGCGCGATTCCATCGACAGGTGCGCTCGGGCCCTGGACATTCTCGACGGCAACCAGTGTTATCTGAACCAGAACCCCAAGTGCGAGCCGCGTCTCGGCAAGCGGGGACTGTACACGGCCGTCGGTGGCGCCTCGCAGGATGGCGTCAGCGAGATGGCCATCCTCTGGGTGCTCAATCTCTCCGACGGCGACCACAGCCTGCTCGATATCGCGAAGAAATCCGGCTATGGCTTTGAGGCCATCCAGGCGACGGCGGCGGTGCTGGTTGAGCATGGGCTGCTGAAACCATCTGCGGCGCTGGGCGACTAAGCCACTGTGGAATCGGTGGCGATATTCCGCGCACCGATTCGGTACCGCGTCCGGTTCGCGCTGTCGCACCATACCTCGCCACAGATCAGGGCACCGATTATTGCGCGTGCCGCAGAGTGTGAGCGCGGCCGCAGCAAACGCGTCGGCCTGGTTGCCAGGTCACGTTCGGGGCGCTGGCTGGATCGCCGCGCGACCACCCACCGATGATATCTACGCTCTTTGGTCTGCATCGTCGGGTCAGTCTGCGTCGCCTGAGCAGGCAGCTCCAGCAATGGTTGCCCCTGATCCCGACCGGTCAGCAGAGCAGCCGATGGGAGCTCTATGACAGCGCCGATGGGCGACTGCTTAGCGTCGGTCAGATACTGGCGTGGGAGTCGACAGGAGCCCACGCGCAGCTCTGTTTACGCGCGCTTCACACTGGCAGATTGTTGGACTCGATGCCTCTGCTCGATCCGCCACCGCTACTGGCGGCAGCCTTGCCAGGCAGTCGCCTGAGCACCCAATTGCAGCAGCGACTGGAGGATCAAGGCCTACAGCGGATCGGTATACTCGAAGTCCGCCGGCTGCATTTCGATGCGCGCGATGGAGACGACAAAACGATTGCACGGCTGTGCGCGGAAGACTATCGGCTGCTCGGATCGAAAGCGTCATCGGCCCCGGTGACGGGCAAGCAGTTGATGCTTGAGCCGCTGCGGGGCTATGAAAAAACTACCCGCCAGCTTGAACGTCGATTGAAAGCGGATTTTTCGTTGCAGCCCGCCGTCTCCCATGTGCTGGAGCCGCTCCTCGGGTTCCTTGCCAAGCCGCCATCGAAACCGCAGAAGCGGAGCAAACCGGTGGTGGATGAGTCGATACCCGCCGACATCGCAATACGCCAGATACTGCTCTGGCTGCTGGCGGAAATGGAGGCCAACGAGGCGGGGGTTGTGGCCGGTACGGACAGCGAGTTTCTCCACGATTTTCGCATCGCGGTGCGCACTACCGAGGCGGTCATCAAGCAGTTGCGCGGGGAGCTTGGCGCTGATTGCAACGCAAGTATGGTTGCCGCTTTCGCCTGGCTCGGAGCTCTCACCGGTGCCAGTCGCGATCTGGATGTGGCACTGTTTGCCTTCGCTGGCTATCGGGCATCGTTGCCAGCAGGGCAGAGCGGGGGAGCTGGTTCGTTCGAGGACTATCTGCGCGAGCGCCACGGGCAGGAACGTGAAACCCTTTGCGCCGCACTGGCCTCCACTCGCTATCATCGCCTCAAGGCGAAGTGGCGGCGGTTTCTGCTGCGCACGCCGGGCGGCAGTGCGGCCGCCTCTGAGCTTGCTGTGGTGAGCGCGGGCTTGGCTGCGAAGCCGATCAGCGCGGTGATTCGTCAGCGCAGCGCACGTCTGTACAAGAAAGTATTGCGCCAAGGTGAAGCGCTGGATGCGGCGACCACTGGCAGCGCCTTCCATGATCTGCGCAAAACCTGCAAGAAACTCAACTATCTGATGACATTGTTCGCCGAGCTCTATGCTGCCGATGAAGTTGAAGCCCTGTTGCGTAAATTGAAACGGCTGCAGAGCAACCTCGGCAAATACCAGGACATTGAGATGCAGATGATGCTGATTGGGCAATTCCACCACGATGGCGCGAAACCGGAATCACTGCCGGAAGCGGAGCGGCGGGCGCTGGAACGTCTCCTGGAAGGGTATCGACGACGCCAGCGCGCATTGCGCGCGGATTTTCCGCGATGCTTGCGGGCGATTGCTCAGGATAAAGCTCGCAAACGCTTCCGCGCGTTGTTTCAACTGAAATCAGGCTGAGCGAACCATGAAAATCATTGCCTGTTACAACATCAAGGGCGGCGTCGGGAAAACCGCGTCTGCCGTCAATCTGGCCTATCTCAGTGCGCTCGATGGACGCGCCACCCTGATGTGGGATCTCGATCCACAGGCGGCAGCGAGTTTTTATTTTCGGGTAAAGCCTCGGGTCAAGGGCGGTGGCCGACAATTGTTACGGCGCAAGGGTGCGCTTGATGACGCCATCAAAGCGACGGATTACGCCCATCTCGATCTGATCCCGGCAGATTTTTCCTACCGCAACATGGATTTGATTCTTGAGGACTTCAGTAAATCCAACAAGCGGTTGGCGAAGCTACTGAAACCGTTGCGGGACGACTACGATTACCTGTTCCTCGACTGTCCGCCGGGCATCTCCCTGGTGTCCGAGAACGTGCTGGCGGCCGCCGACGTTCTGCTGGTGCCCACTATTCCCACCACGCTGTCACTGCGAACCCTGGCCCAATTACAGCAGTTCTGTGCCGACCGGAAATTGACCGGGTTGACGGTGCTGCCGTTCTTTTCGATGGTGGATCTGCGCAAGAGCCTGCACCGACTGATTATCGAGCGGCCGCCATCGACGCTACAAAACCTGCTCACTCACACGATTCCCTACGCCAGCGAGATCGAACGCATGGGACTGCATCGCGCGCCGGTTGACACCTTCGCCCATAGCAGTCGCGCTGCCGATGCCTATCGTGCGCTGTGGAAAGAGGTCAAGGCGAAACTCTGATGTCGGCTCGGTGCCGGTTTTCGCCTGCGGGGGTTGCGGATTGTTCGTTGCAGGGCCTATCGTTGTCGATGGCCGGCGCCGATGCAGTGGTGGTGGGATGCCGCTCGATATACCGCTTGCGGGCCGTCTGTTTGAGGCGGGCGAGGTCGACGATGACCAGGCCGTCCACGCAATCGGAGAACGTCGGATCGATGTTGAAACCGGCGAATTGCACGCCACCGACGTCGCAAATCTCGGTGTATTGCTTGTAGAGTGTCGGCACACTCAGGCCCATGTGCGCCAATTCACTTTTCAATTGCTTGAACTCCTCGCGGTGATTGTGGCCAGGATAACGCCGCGCCAATTCCGCCTGATCGTCGGCGTTGATGGTAAACGGTAGCCGGGGTTCGGCAAGCACTTGCAGTGACTTGAAGTGGCGCTGGTAAAAGTGAACCAGCATGGCCATGGCGCGGGGTGGATAGTTGTTGCTGAGGGTGACGGGGCCGAACAGGTAGCGATATTGGGGGTTTTTGCGCAGAAACGCACCGATGCCATACCACAGATAGTCCAGGCTGCGTTTGCCCCAGTAACTGGGTTGCACAAAGCTGCGACCCAGTTCCAGCCCCCGTTCCAGATAGGGGTTCATCGCCGGCGTGTAGTTGAACAAGGTGCTGGTGTAAAGAAATCCCTTGTCCAGCGTTTGAGCGGTGGCAGCGACGTCGCACAGGCGGTAGGCGCCGGCGATTTCCAGGGCTTCGTTGTCCCACAGCAGCAGGTGCAGATAGTGGTGGTCGTAGCTGTCGATGTCGCGGCGCTCGCCGGTGCCCTCGCCGACCGCGCGGAACGTCAGTTCACGCAGACGGCCGATTTCGCGCATGATGCTGGAGTCGGGCTGGTGGCGATACAGATAGATCTGCTTGCTGTCTCCGGTCTCGCCGAGACGTTCGCAGGCACGAATTTCATTGCGTAGCTGCAAACGGTCTTCGGGATGGGCGATCGCCTTTTCGGTCGCCAGGATGGGCGGGCGGCCGCTGCCGATCCGGTACAGATGGCGGCGCACCAGCCGGGCTTTCTCCGCCAACGGGACATTGACTCGGTGATAGCCGCGATAGCCGATGGGCTGGCCGATACGCACGTCGATGCAGCGCTTGGCCTGTTTGAACATTTCCCGCACCAGCCACAATGTTGACAGCGGGCGGGCGAGGAAGGACAGCGCATAGAAAAACGCCGAGTTGCGGCCATCCACATAGATTGGCAGGATCGGTGCTTTTGCCGCCGCGGCAATGCGCAGAAAACCAGTTTGCCACTCGCCGTCGCGCACGCCCTTGGCACCAAAGCGCGAGACTTCGCCAGACGGAAAAATGATCAATGCGCCATCGCTATCGAGGAACTGGTGAATCGCGCGGAGATTCTTGCGCGGCGTATTACCGCCCATGTTGTCGACGGGCAGCAGTAGCGAGTCCAGCGGTTTGATCGTGGACAGCACCTCGTTGGCGATGACTTTGACGT
>JBPPNE010000138.1:0-11613 GCA_051306415.1 Porticoccaceae bacterium | reverse complement strand
AATGGCCTGAGGATCCAGATTATCGATCGACAGCGTCTCGCTGATGCCGAGAAAGGTGTTCATGGAGCGTTCGGCGTCCGGGGTGATCAGCACCAGGCATTTTCCGGTGGTGCCAACCGGAAGCTGGTGATCGCCGGGATGCGTGACTCCCACGGCGGCTAGATCGTCGAGATAAAAGCGGCCGTTATCGTCGTCGGCGACCTTGCAGGAATAATAGGTTTTGCCACCAAAGGCGCTCACCGCGATGATGGTGTTGGCGGCGGATCCGCCGCTGGCGCGGCGCGACAACGTCAAGTGATGATGGAGATTTTCAATCAGTTTCTGCTGGCGGGCTTCATCCACCAGGGTCATCAACCCCTTGTCGATGCCCAGAGTAGACAGATCGTTGTCAGTGACCTCAATCTCGGTATCCACGAGGGCGGCACCGATGCCGTAAACATGGTATTTGCGCATGCTCAGTTGTTATCCCTAGGCCTTAAACGCGAGTATTATCGCCGGGTTTGCGTCGGTAGTAAAAGACTGGACGATTTTTTGGCCTTCGCCAGCGCGGACAAGCCGACGCCTTGGCGTTGACGCAGCAGCATTGCTGTGGCGCGGCGTCACCTGCAATCACTGCGGAGTTCTCGATTGGCACAGCGCAAGGCGGGGCGACGAACAAGTCGCCGTTGGAACAAGAAGACATCTAAAGCCGCCATCTGGACCATCGCTGGGATCGCCGTGGCCGCGCTCCTGGTGGTCAGCGTGATCGCGGGCCTGGTGCTGGACCGGCTGGTGAGAAACAAATTCGCGGGGGCCAAGTGGGCCTTGCCGGCGCACGTGTTCAGCCGTGCGCTGGAGCTGTACGAGGGCTTGCCGCTGGGGCGCGACGGCTTGGTGTGGGAGCTGGATCGGCTGGGCTATCGCCGCGGCGAGGTGGTTCAAAGTCCGGGCCAGTACCGGCTGGCGGGCAACCAGGTTGAGTTGTATAGCCGTGCTTTCCGGTTCTGGGATGAAGACAAATCCGCGCAGCAGCTGACGGCGAGTTTTGCTGGCCGTGGCATTGCCAGCCTGCGCGATTCCGCCGGCCGGCCGCTGCCGCTGGCGCGGTTGGAACCGCTGATGATCGGTGGCATTTATCCAGAGAAAGCGGAGGATCGGGTGCCGGTGCGGTTGGAAGAGTTGCCGCCCTATCTCGCCGATGCACTGGTGGCGGTGGAAGACCGGGATTTTTACAGCCACTCGGGTGTTTCCCCGAAGAGCATCCTGCGCGCCCTGGTCAGCAATGTTCAAGCCGGGAAGATTGCCCAAGGCGGCAGCACCATCACCCAGCAACTGGTGAAGAATTTCTATCTGAACCAGGATCGCTCCCTGATGCGCAAAATGCTCGAAGCGACCATGGCCATGCTGCTTGAGTTGCATTACAGCAAAGTCGAAATTCTCGAAGCCTACGTCAACGAAATTTACTTTGGTCAGGCGGGCAAACGCGCCATCCACGGTTTTGGCATGGCCAGCCTGCATTATTTCCGCCAGCCCATCAATGAACTCGACATTCATCAGGTGGCGCTGCTGGTGGCAATGGCGAAGGGGGCCTCTTGGTACGATCCGGTACGCAATCCGCAGCGGGCATTGACTCGGCGCAACCTGGTCATTGATGTGATGGTGGCTCAGGGGTTGGTCGAGGGTCGATTGGCGGCCTCGGCAAAGCAGCGGCCCCTCGACATTTCCCCCGGCACCACATCGGTCGCAAACCCGTTCCCGGCGTATCTGGAGCTGGTAAAACGTCAGCTGCGGCAGGATTATCGGGAGAGCGATCTCAACGCGGGTGGGCTGCGGATATTCACCCATTTCGATCCCCAGGCCCAGAGACAGCTGGAGGACGGCATCGCCAAAGGCCTGCGCGCGCTGGAGGCGAGCCACGGCATCAAGGCCGGGGCATTGGAGGCGGCATCCACGGTGGTGCGTGTTGGCACCGGTGAAGTGTTGGCGATCGCGGGTGGACGGCGTCCCGGTTTCGCGGGATTCAACCGGGCGCTGGATGCGCGTCGGCCAGTGGGCTCGACGCTGAAGCCGGCGGTGTATCTGACTGCCCTCCAGCAACCCGGCCGCTATACGCTGGCAACCCTGATCAGTGACGATCCGATTTCGATGCCGGGTGGAAATGGCGATACCTGGGAACCGGAAAACTTTGACCATCTCAGTCACGGCGAGGTGCCGCTGTACAAGGCGCTCGGCTTTTCCTACAACCAGGCAACCGTCCGTCTCGGTATGGCACTGGGCCTTCCCACGGTGATCGACACGATTCGCCGTCTCGGTTACCAGCAAGAGCTGCCGGAAGTGCCGGCGCTGCTGCTGGGCAGCGTCGGCATGACGTCATTTGATGTGGCGGAGATCTACCACACGATTGCCGCGGAGGGCTTTTACACGCCGCTGCGCAGTATTAGCGCCGTGTATACCGCCGACAATCAGCCGGTCAAACGTTACCCCCTGGCGGGTGAGCAGCGCTTCGCTCCTGAAAGTATGCACCTGCTCCGCTACGCGCTGCAGGTGGTCGTGCGGGAGGGCACCGGAAGGGGGGTTTCCCAATATTTGCCCGAAAGCCTCAGCGTTGCGGGTAAAACGGGCACTTCAAACGATCAGCGCGATAGCTGGTTTTCCGGCTTCAGCGGCAACTATCTGACGGTCGTCTGGGTCGGGAAGGACAACAATGAGAAAACGCCCTTGACCGGGGGCTCCGGCGCGGTACAAATTTGGGGTCGGATCATGGCCGGGCTGGACAACCAATCGCTGCCGTTCACGCAACCCGATAGCATCGTCGATACTTGGATCAATCCGGCGACCGGTCAGCTCAGCGCGGCACATTGCGTGGGTGCCCGTCGGGTTCCCTTTGTGGCCGGCAGCGAGCCCGTCGGTCTCGGTGGCTGCGACATCATTCCCGTGCAACCCCTGTTCGATTGGTTGAAAGAGATCTTTAACTGATGGAGAGCCATGCGCCAATGAAAACCGGGTTAGGACTACTGTTGATCAGTGGAGCCCTGTTGCTGTCCGCCTGCGCGCCACTTGCCCCCTATCCGCGAGAGCCGGAGCCGCCGGCAGCCAAACCACCACCTTCGCGGCCAACCGTACCTGAACCACCTGCCATCAAGCGTCCGGTGGAGCGTCCGGCACCGGCGCAAGCGGCTGTTGCCGGGTTGCTCCAGCAGGCGTGGGGCCATTATCGAAGTAACAATTTTGACGGCGCTATTGCTGTCGCGGAGCGGGCTCAGCGCCTCGATCCCCGCGATGCCGAAGCCTACCTGGTGTTGGCGAGCAGTTACTTTGCGCAAGCCCAGTACGACCAGACGGCGCGGCTGGCCCAGCGAGGAATTGCCTACAGTGCGCCGGGTACGATTGTACGCGGGCGCTTGGAACAGCTGCTGCGGCAAGTGAACGCCGCGCGCTGAGTGCGAGCCGCTCGTCGGTCAGGAATCCGCGTCCATCGACCCAGAAGCAACCGACGCCGACGTCGGCATGCGACGGTGTTGTGAGTGTCGCTGGAATCCGTACTGGTGCCAGCATTCCAGTTAAAATTGACTAAGTTTCAGCTAAGGAGGGGGCATGATGGCCATCGAACGACAGCTTTCCGCGATCGACCGAGTCCTCATTGAGGCGAACAAGGCACTGCGCACCTTGGTTGGTGACGCGCCCCGGCCGGTGAAACCGTCGCCATCCCAGGCGGAGCGTGCCATCCAGCTTGGCGACGCCGAGCGGCACGCTGCTGCTGGGCTTATGAGGGTCAATCACAGCGGTGAGGTTTGTGCCCAGGCGCTGTACCAAGGACAGGCGCTCACCGCCAAACTGCCGAATACCCGAAAAGACATGGAGGCGGCCGCGGCCGAGGAAGCCGATCATCTGTCCTGGTGCGAGGATCGCATCCACGAGTTGGGCGGCCACACCAGTATCTTGAATCCGCTCTGGTATGCGCTCTCGTTTGGCCTGGGCGCGGGAGCTGGACTGATCAGCGATCGATTGAGCCTGGGCTTTGTGGCGGCGACGGAGGAGCAGGTCTGCGAACATCTGCGCGGCCATCTCGACAAATTGCCGGTGGCGGATGTCGAGAGTCGATGGGTGGTGGAGCAGATGCTCCGGGATGAAGCCCAACACGCGAAAGTTGCGCTCGCTGCGGGTGGCACACCTCTGCCAATGCCGGTCAAGGCCGTGATGACGCTGGTCTCCAAGGGGATGACGAGTACCAGCTATTTCCTCTGACGACGAATGTCGATTATTGCAGACGTTTTTAACGGACGGTTTTCGGGCCGTGCATCATTTTCGGCGTGGCCGCGCCCGCGAGCGGTCGCGCTCTTGCCGTATAGAGGAGACGATGCTCAGTAATTCCTGCTTGAACCAAGAATGTAGTGGTGTGTTGCCAGTGCGTCGGTGCTGTACCAGCACTGCCGGGATGAGTGGGTCCGGGTTGAAGATTTCCGGGTAGGGTTTGCGAACGATGTCGTAAAACTCTCCCTCGCGCTTGAGATCGTCCATGGTCGCGAGCATCAGGCAGTTGGTGGATTGGAGGGTATCCAGGGCCGTCATCAGCTGATTGGTCACCAGGGCTTTCTTGCGCTGGTAACCCATGCGCGCCAGGGTTTTGTCAAAGCGGCTCTCAGTGTGCGGCGACACGTCGCCGGCGATGACGAGGTAGTATTGCACGAAGGGGTACGCGAGCATGTTTTCCAGCGTTAGTTCGATCTCGGCAAGCGGGTGCCCCCGGCGCATCCACACCGCCGGTGTAAAATCGCCTAAAGGGGTGACGATAAAATCCCGCGGCAGTTTCTTTTCAACTTCCAGCACAAAGTCGATTTCTCCCGACTCCAGCTGGTGGATGTAGCCATCTTGGGTGTTGGATAAAGCCAGGCAGATTCCCGGCGCTTGTGTCTCGATCAACCGGGTGAGCAGAGGAATCACCTGCACGGCGAGAAACTCCGGGGCGAGTAATTTGATGGCGCCAGTGTAGGTAGCCGGATCAAAGGATTGGTGGGCGAGCAAGTCGGTCACTTCGTTGAGCAGGCCGGGTAGGTGATGGGCAATTTCCAGTGCTCTTGGCGTTGGTACCAGGCCACGGCCACTGCGAGTGAACAAGGCATCATCGAATAGACCCCGCAGTCGCAGCAGGGTTTTGCTCATCGCAGGCTGCGTGACGAAAAGCCGGTTAGCCGCGCGGGTGACACTGCGCTCTTCCAGCAGCACCTGGAGAGCGACCAGCAGATTGAGATCGATACGGGACAGATACTCAATGGCCATCTAATAAACTCAAGTTATTACATGAATAAAAATTATCCATTTTTATTTGTATCGGCGCAAGCGATATAGTGTCCGTGTGCTGGTGAGCTTTGGACCTAGGATCCTTCATCAGTTACCTCCTTCCTAACCCCCCTGTAACACACTTTCGGGGAGCGTAAGCTCCCCGTTTTTTTGCCTGAAGTTTTGATGTTTGCCCCACATCCCACTATTTATTTATTAACAGTACGGATTTCGTAGCTGTGGCTGACTGCCACGCCAGCCTTTGCGAGCATGATCGACGCCGAACAATATTTCTCGGCAGATAATTCCACAGCGCGCTTGACTTGAGACTCCTTGAGCCCTTCACCCGCGACCACAAAGCGGATGTGGATCTTGGTAAACACGGCGGGAACCGCATCGGCACGGTCTGCATCGAGTTCGGCCTGGCATGACTGCACCACCTGGCGGCTCTTGCGCAGGATACTGACCACATCGAAGCTTGCGCACCCCCCCATGCCGAGCAGCATCATCTCCATCGGCCGCATCCCCATGTTGCGACCGCCGTGATCCTCGGGACCATCCATCACCACTGCATGTCCACTGCCAGACTCCCCCACGAACATGGCGTCGCCTACCCACTTTACTGTCGCTTTCATGCCAACTCCTCTCCCGATTATTCACGCTGATGATCTTATTCAGACCGTTCACACCGTATCCGCTGCGCCACCGGTTGCGTTTTAGCGGCCCAAGCGCACACTATGGCGGCGGCCAAGGTCGGCCTAAGGGTTTCTGTTTCCGTCGCTAGCGGATAGTAAACCGGAGGATCCCATTGAGTCTTCAGCCAATTTCACCCCATATTCCCCACTTCGAAGAACTTCTGGCGCAGTGCCACCGTCGTCGCTATCCGGCCAAGAGTACGCTGATCCATGCCGGTGACAGTTGCGATACCCTGTATTACATCATCAGGGGCTCTGTCACTGTGCTGATCGAGGACGATGACGGTAGGGAAATGATCGTTGCCTACCTCAATGCCGGCGATTTCTTCGGCGAGATGGGCCTGTTCCAACAGCAGGATCGCAGCGCCTGGATTCGCGCCAAAACCGAGTGCGACGTCGCCGAAATCGGCTATGTGGGGTTTCACGAGCTGAGCAAGACCCACCCGGAGTTTCTCTACGCGGTTGGTAAGCAGCTCGCCCAGCGACTGCGTGATACGACGCGCAAGATGGGTGACCTGGCCTTTCTCGACGTCACCGGCCGCGTTGCTCGCACCCTGCTCGATCTATGCCGTGAGCCCGATGCGATGACCCATCCGGATGGCATGCAGATCAAGGTGACTCGCCAGGAAATCGGTCGTATCGCCGGTTGTTCGCGGGAGATGGTCGGCCGCGTGTTAAGGATACTAGAAGGTCAGCATATGGTCTCGGTCAAGGGCAAGACCATGGTGGTCCACGGAACCCGCTGACTTGCATCACTGAGCCCGCAACGACAATCGCCACAGCTCCACATCGCCATTGTCTCAATTGAACATCTCCAGCAGGCGGCGACCCGGATCATCGGCGCGCATGAACGCCTCGCCCACCAGAAACCCCTTGACGCCGTGACCACGCAGCGCCTTCACATCATCAATGGTGTTGACGCCACTTTCGGTGATCACCACGCGGCCGGCTGGAATGCGGTCAACGAGGCTAAACGTGGTTTCCAGAGACGTGTAGAAGTTGTGGAGATTGCGGTTGTTGATGCCGATCAGGGGTGTGGACAGCTGTAACGCCAGATCCAGTTCTGCGGCATTATGTACTTCGACCAGAACGTCGAGCCCGATCGCAATGGCGAGATCGTGGAGGTCGCTCAGTCGGCCGGGCGACAGGGCCGCCACAATCAGCAGAATGCAGTCGGCGCCGATCGCGCGAGCTTCATACAGCTGATAGGGATCGATGGTGAAATCCTTGCGTAGCGCGGGCAGTCGGGTGGCGCCGCGGGCCTGCCGCAAAAAATCGTCGGCACCCTGAAAGAAATCGACATCGGTGAGCACCGAGAGGCAAGCAGCGCCACCGCGCTCGTAACTGCGGGCGATCTCCACCGGATCGAAATCGGCGCGAATCACGCCCTTGCTGGGCGACGCTTTCTTGATCTCAGCGATCACGGCGGGTTTGCCGCTGGCAATACATGACCGGATAGCCTGGACAAACCCGCGTGGCGGACTCTGGGCGGCAATCTGTTCTTGCAGCGCCGTCAGCGAGGTCACTGCACGGCGTTCAGCCACTTCCTCAGCCTTGCGGGCGAGGATTTTCCGGAGGATGGTGGGCACTTCAGCCATGGGGATTTTCTCTTGGTCTGAGGTCGTGCAGACAATCGGTAAACACGGCGAGTTCTTCAAGTTTTTCACCGGCAAGACCGCTGGCGATGCCATCCTGCGCGAGACTGATGCCTTCGGCAACGCTTTGCGCAACGCCGGCGACATAGAGCGCGGCGCCCGCATTGAGGGCAATCATATCCGCCGCCTTGCGGCCGCGCGCGGTGCGTCGCTTACCGAGGGCATCGCGGATCAGCGCCAGGGAATCGGCGGCATCGACGACGGTCAGTCCCGCCAGGCTAACGCGGTCAATGCCGAAATCTTCAGGCTTCAGGCAGTATTCGGTAACCACGCCGTGATTCAGTTCCGCCACATAGGTGTCGGCGGCGAGACTGATCTCATCGAGGCCGTCCGCACTGTTCACCACCAGCACGCGCTCGCTGTGGAGTCTTGCCAGCACCTCTGCCACCGGCCGGCAGAGCGCCCGGTCGTAGACGCCAATCAGCTGCCGCTTGACGCCGGCCGGATTGGTCATGGGCCCCAAAAGATTGAACAGCGTGCGCACGCCGAGTTCGCGGCGCGGCGCGGCGGCATGCTTCATCGCACCGTGATGATTGGGTGCGAACAAAAAGCCGATGCCGATTTCGCGCACGCAGCGCGCCACTTCGGTGGGTGAAAGGTCGAGCCTGACCCCCGCGGCTTCGAGCAGATCGGCACTGCCGCTTTTGCTGCTCACCGAGCGGTTGCCGTGCTTGACGACACGGCCGCCCGCGACCGCGACGACCAGAGCCGCCGCGGTGGAGACATTGAACAGGCTGGCGCCATCGCCGCCGGTGCCAACGATATCGACCAGGTGGTCGCCCTCGACCGCTACGCCGCTGGCCAGTTCGCGCATTACCTCTACAGCGCCGATGATCTCGTCGAGGGTTTCGCCCTTCATCCGCAGGCCAATCAGAAAGCCGGCGATCTGTGCCGCAGTGGCATTGCCGGTCATGATCTGGCGCATGACCGGAATCATTTCCTCACGGCTCAAATGGCGTCTTTCAACGACGTGGCCGATGGCTTCCTGTATATCCATCGGTTTAGCCACGGAGGAAATTGGCGAGCAGTTCGTGGCCATGCTCGGTGAGGATCGATTCCGGATGAAATTGCACGCCCTCGACGGCGAATTGCCGATGCCGCACCCCCATGATGTCGTCGATCTCGCCGGTCTCGGTCTGCGTCCAGGCGGTAATCTCCAGGCAATCCGGCAGGCTCGCCGGTTCGATGACCAGCGAATGATAGCGGGTTGCCGTGAAAGGGTTGCCGAGGCCGCGGAATACGCCGCGGTTGCTGTGGTGAATCATCGAGGTCTTGCCATGCATGATCTGGCGGGCGCGGACGATATGGCCGCCAAAGGCCTGGCCGATACTCTGGTGGCCCAGACAGATGCCGAGCAGGGGTATCCTGCCCGCGAACGCTCGGATGGCCGCGACCGAGACGCCGGCTTCGTTGGGGGTGCAGGGGCCGGGGGAGATGACCATTTTCTCCGGTGCCAGGGTCTCGATATCCTCGATGCTCAGTTCGTCGTTGCGCACCACCCGCACGTCAGCCTTCAACTCGGCAAGGTACTGCACCACGTTGTAGGTGAAGGAGTCGTAGTTATCGATCATCAGGATCACGGTGCAAGCTCCGGCATCACCATCGCTGCGGCGCGAAAGATCGCTCGCGCCTTGTTCATGGTCTCTTCCCACTCCAGCGTAGGGATCGAATCCGCGACCACACCGCCGCCAGCCTGGACGTGGAGCTTGCCATCCTTGATCACTGCGGTGCGAATCGCAATCGCGGTATCCATGTTGCCGTTCCAGGCCAGGTAGCCCACCGCGCCGCCGTAGATGCCGCGTTTGACGGGCTCCACCTCGTCGATGATCTCCATGGCGCGGATCTTGGGTGCGCCGGACAGGGTGCCGGCGGGCAGTGTGGCGCGCAGCACATCGATGGCGCTGGTGCCGGGCGCGACCTGACCGGTGACATTGGAGGTGATGTGCATGACGTGGGAAAACCGCTCGACGACCATCTTCTCGGTGAGCTTGACCGAGCCGGTGACGGCGATGCGGCCGACGTCGTTGCGGCCGAGATCGATCAGCATCAGGTGTTCGGCGATCTCTTTGGGGTCACTGAGCAGATCGGCCTCCAGCGCTCGATCTTCCTCTTCGGTCTGGCCGCGTTTGCGGGTGCCCGCGATCGGCCGCACGGTGACTTCGCCGTCTTCGAGACGGGCGAGAATTTCCGGCGACGAGCCGACGATGTCAAAGTCGTCGAGATCGAGAAAATACAGGTAGGGGGACGGGTTCAGGCAGCGCAACGCGCGGTACAGGTTGATCGGCTCGGCGGTAAATGGCAGCGATAGCCGCTGTGACGGTACTACCTGCATCACATCGCCGGCAGCGATGTACGCCTTGATCCGCTCCACCACTGCCTCGTAACGGGACTGACCAAAGCTGGAGTGAAAGTCGGATTCCGCGATGCCACTGCCGCGGCCATCGACCGCAATGCTGCCGAGCTGGGGTAGTGGATTACGCAATCCGGTTTCAAGTTCATCCAGGCGCGCCTGAGCCTTGTGCCAGGCATCCGGGTCGGCGGCGTCGCCATGCACCACGAAGATCAGCTTGCCGAGGAGGTTGTCGAAAATAAGCACCTCGTCGGAGGCCATGAGCAGAATATCCGGCACTCCCAACTCGTCCGGCGGACAACTGGCGGCGAGGCGAGGCTCGATGTAGCGCACCGTGTCGTAGCCGAAATAGCCGACCAGGCCGCCGGTGAAGCGGGGCAGTTCCGGTAATTGCGGCATTCGAAAGCTGGCGTGGAAGCGTGCGACGTCGTCGAGGGGCGCATTGGTGTCGCGGCTTTCAATCACCCGGCCCGCGCGTTCAATCGCCAGTTTCTGGCCGCGAACCTTCAATACTGTGGTTGCGGGCAGCCCGATCAGCGAGTAGCGGCCCCATTTTTCGCCGCCCTGGACGGACTCGAAGAGGTACGAGTAGGGTCCGCGAGCGAGTTTGAGGTAGCACGAGAGCGGTGTTTCCAGGTCGGCGAGGATTTCTCTCACCACCGGAATCCGGTTGTAACCCTGTGCCGCCAGGCGGGCAAAGTGTTCGGGTGTCATGGCCATTCCTTAATTCAACACAGAGTATCTAGCTGAGTCGAAACGCGATGCCGTGAAGGCATGGGGAGACTAGCCGCGTTGCCATCGCCAGCGGCTAGGAAAGGAATGGATGTTGCCCTGTTTGCCTGAAATCACCACGAACCCCGTATCTTCAGTGCTTGCGAGCGGTGTCGGCAAGCGCCTGCATTTTAGTGCATTTTCGACCGGCTGCGGAAACCGCTGCTGGTCAGGACGGCGTGCTGGCTAGCTGGTCGCGCAGGGCGGCAATCGCGGTGTGATAATCCTCTGCACCAAAGATGGCCGAGCCGGCGACAAAGGTATCGGCGCCGGCTGCCGCAATCGCGGCGATATTAGCGGTGCCAACGCCACCGTCGACTTCGAGACGGATATTGAAACCGCTATCGTCAATCAGCGCACGCGCCGCGCGCAGCTTGGTGAGGGTGGCGGGGATGAACGTTTGCCCGCCGAAGCCGGGGTTGACCGACATCAGCAACAGCACATCAATCTTGTCGAGCACATAGCGCACCCACTCAAAGCCGGTGGCCGGATTGAGCACCAGGCCCGCTTTGCAGCCGAGTTCGCGGATCAATTGCAGCGAGCGATCAACATGGCGGGAGGCCTCGGGATGGAAGCTGATCCAGGACGCCCCCGCCGCCGCGAACTGGTGGATCAGGTCGTCCACCGGCTCCACCATCAGGTGGACGTCGATGGGCGCGCTGATGCCGTACTTGCGCAGCGCGCTGCACACCATGGGGCCAATCGTCAGGTTGGGTACGTAATGGTTGTCCATCACATCGAAGTGCACCACATCGGCGCCCGCCGCGAGAACTGCATCGACCTCCGCGCCGAGGCGAGCAAAGTCGGCGGCAAGGATTGACGGAGCGATCAGGTAGTCGGGCATGACGTCACCGCCGAGTTCGGGGCTTAACTATGCCGAAGAACG
>JBPPNE010000137.1:0-3530 GCA_051306415.1 Porticoccaceae bacterium | reverse complement strand
GAAATCATCGGTTACCACCCATGACGCCACACGCTTCTTTGTCAGCTTCTCTGTCGCCATCACCACCTCCCTCGCCGCGTTAGTGGCGGCTCGGGAAGGCATTATATATTATTTACGGATAAGTTCTAAATATCTTTGGTCTTCGTGAAGTCGTGTGGGCGACCTCCCCCGAATTTGAGTAGCACTAGAAGCTGCTGGCCAAGTCGCTGCTGGAAAACAAGGTGACGCGGCAAGCGTTGCGAAAAAATGGTGGCTACACTGTCTCGACGCGAGTGGGTGCGGGCGATGGAGGCTCGCGGCCTGACCGAGCGCCGCGCGCTGAACGTCACTTGAATGAGCGCCTCGGCGCTGCGGTAGACGCCGGCACCGGATCGCAATATCGAACTGTGGGCATTAATCCTGGCCCTTGGGCAGCGGCACCATCGCTACGGCGCCGAGATGATTTACCTCAAGCAGCGGCGCAGGCGCAAGAAAATCACGCTCAGTGATCGGCAACCGCTGGGCATCCGCTCACAGCCAACGAAGTGTGTTCTATGGACTTTGTGTTCGACCGCGTGGCCGGCGGCCGGCCCCTGACGCGCCTTCTGGATCAACTGGCTTGGCATCGCGGGCTGCCGAGGATCATTCGCACCGACAACGGAAAGGAATTCACCGGCAACGCCCTGCTGACTTGGGCTCACGAGCGTGGTGTAGCCCTGCGTCTGATCAAACCGGGCAAGCCCATGATTGCGGTTATCGGATACGGGTTCCAGGGGCAAGGCCATGCCTTAGGTCATCGTCGCGCCAAACCCCGGAGTGATTTTATTTCGGCGTCAGACAGAATTTTAGAGATGAGAAGGAGAGCTGTATAGAAAAGAACGGCAGTAGCGGCTGAAGCCCACCAGACAACGCCTATGTTGAGTAAGCCGTGTCCCAATGCTAGTGAAATCAACAGAGCAAAGGAGTATCGAGAAAACGCTCCCCAATCCAATAATAAACGATAGCCTAGTCGTCTCAAATAGATCATCAATAACCCTATACTTACTAAAATCCCTATAAGGTTAGCGGCAGCCATCGCAAATGGTCCAATAAAGCTTGCCAGAGGCCACGCCAAAAATAATGAAGCTGAAAGGATGAGGTTGGCTATTAACATTATCCTATTTCGCTCCAACGCCTCCACCGAAATCCAGATTAGGGAGATCAATGCTTCAAAAATAACAACGATCAATAGCGCCAGGATCAAGTTGCCAGCCATGCCTTGATATTTACCGCCGCTCAATAGAGAGGAGATCGGATCACCTGCCACTCCCAGCAATACAATAGCTGCGCCCAGTACAGAGAAGTCTATTTTAAACACCAGGTTAATGGACTTGGATAGAGCATCAAAGTCTCTAGTGCTTGCATAGCGCGCCAGCATCACCGGCCTTATCATGCCTAGCAAAAACTTTCCCGGCAAATAACGATCCGCAAGATCTACTATAGACTGGGCAAACCCGTAGGCGGCAACCATGGGTGCATCAAACAGTCTCCCCGCCAGCAATCGATTTGCTGGCCCCCCATAAAGTGTTAGCGCTACATGCTGTACGTAACCGGCTGATCCAAATTTAGCCATGCGAGAAAAATTATCCCGTATCCAGTTCTCTCCCCCATCTGGGGGCTTCAATTTAGTCAATTGACTAAGCGTTCTCACAATACCGACTAAAAGAAACGTCAGCCCCAATCCCTCTGCGATTGCTTCAATTGTTATTAGTCGATCCAGGCTGATTACATTCCCCAAGACGCCGAATACCATCAGCACCAGTGATAGCTTTGACAGGGTGGTCAACGTTGAAGCAAATTGGCTCAAACCCTGGCGAAGCATGGATTCTAGTATCTGGACACAGGAGTCCGCAGTTACTCTTAGCGCAACAACTAATAAATAGGCTTGAAATACCGGCACCCACTCATTCAGTCCGAACCAAGCTGAAACCTGCGCAGCAAATATGTAGATTGCTAGCAGTAAAATGAAGAGAACAAAACTACGAATTAATAGCATCCTATAAACGAGATTCGCTAGAACATCATTCTTATGTAGCGCGTGGAGCTCTGGGGTATAACGCATTAAAATATGGGTAAGACCAACCCCTGAAAGGGTCGACAATATTGGAACAAGGGCAAGGAGTAGGGAGTAAGTCGCAAATTCCTCCACTGACAGATAGCGCACTGTTAGCAGAAGAAAAGCTATTCCGGCAATCGATGAAATACCTTTGCCCAGTAAAAAGTGCATAAAACTGCGGCGTATTTTCTGGCGCCCGTAAGGAGAGGATTCATTCATCTCTTATTCTCGAGCAATTGTACATGGTAACTATCTACAATTGCTGCGAGTTGGTCATAAATTCGTGATGAGGCAACCCGCGCATGCTCGTGAGAACCCATCATCTCAGCCTCTTGTGGGTTTTCCAATAAAGAAATAATGGTTTCGGCAAATTGCTCCGCTCCCCAAGGGACGCATAATCCTCCCCCATTTTCTGCTGTAACGGTTGCCTGCTTTGGATGATCATTGAGGGGCTCTCTGTTTTTGTCTTCCAACCTATCGGTATTATATCGCCAATTTTTGTTCATGTTGAGTGCTGATCAAGTCGTCTAAGAATTTCGTGGGCGCGGCAAAGACGAGCGTGGAAGGTATGCGTTTCTTGTTGTAGAACGGCTTGATGTAATCGAGCAGATCGGCAAGTTCTTCATCCAGCCTACAGTAGTGGGGCCATGCACCGGCGCATTTTTTTCGAGCTGTTGAACAAGCTCTCGGCGGGCGCATTGTACCTAAAGCACTCCGTGGGGTAGACCCTGCCCAAAGCACTTTGACCTTGCCCCTGTATTCCGGAGTTCTTAACTGATTCATTATGCGGCCTTCTTCCACTGTGCCGCGAGCCAGTTATTCTCGAACTGCATCGCGCTGATGTAGCCCAACGTCGAGTGAAGCCTTCTGTGATTGTAGAACGTCAACCAGTCAATCACCTCGTCCATTGCCTGCCGTCGTGTGTCAAAGCGCATGCCATGCAACCGGCCCACGTTCAATGAGCCCCACAGGCTCTCGGTGGGCGCATTGTGCCCAAAGCACTCCGTGGGGCAGGCTCTCCCAGCAATTACCCTTACGGCTCATGGAGCTTCTCATGCCGTACCCGGTTAAGACGGCCTGGAACTCGTGACTGCAATACTGGCTACCTCGATCCGAATGGAAGATCAAACCCGGCTCAGGGTGGCGCCGGAACCACGCCATGCGCAGCGCATCGGCCACCAGGCTGCTCTGCCTGTGGGGCGCCATACTCCATCCGACTACCTGCCGGCTATGCAAATCAATCACAGCGGCCAGATACAGCCAACCCTCTGCGGTCTGGATGTAGGTAATGTCACCCGTCCACACGGCATTGGGCTGCTCAGGCACGAAATTGCGATTCAGTAGATTGGGCGCAATGGGCAGGTTGTGCCGGCTATCAGTGGTCACTACATACCTGCGCTTGCCCCTGGCCTTAATGCCGTGCAGCTTCATGAGCCGCTGGATACGGTCTTTGCCG
>JBPPNE010000136.1:0-2196 GCA_051306415.1 Porticoccaceae bacterium | reverse complement strand
CGTTGGTAAAATTAAAAGACACATCGATCTCAGACTTGGTGGCAAAGACATTCCAGTCGTTCTGGTAGTGGGAATAGTCCTCCCCCTTCGACACGGTGAGTGCGCCGGGCGGAATGGGCAGGATCGGCGTGCCCGTCAGGGCGCCGTCCAGGGTATAGCTTCGGCCATTGAACCGACTGCCACCCCGGTTATTTTCGTTTTCGTTACCCGAATACTTGTAGGCCATTTCCTGACGGATGAACCCCGACACCTTGTAATCGAAGGCGGTGGCCGCATCCGACAACGGTAGCAGACCCACGAATAGGGCTGCTGACAATCCTGGGTAATTTATCTTGTACTTCATGCCTTTTCTCCCCTGTCGTTTTGAGCACATGGACAATCTTTTAATGCACTGCAAGCCCAGGCGATGCGTAATCACGCATCACACCCTTCAACCGCCAGCAGAAGGAAGTAGCGCACACACAAATTAACCACCGCCATTTGAGGAATGACGGTGACTGCTGATTTGAGTGAGCGATTGGCGATATTCGCGGCAATCTAGCTGCAGCCGTGATACCGCCTGATTAGAATTATTAGGTGAAACTTACTCGGAGAGTAGGCCCTCAAGACCGCCTCTCCGCCAAACTCACTTGACCTGCCGAATTTGCCCAGCTCGGCCAACCATGACCACATTCTGACCCGCCCCATCGGCCAGATCGACACCAGCTACACCCTGGTACCAGCCGATGGGAATATCGCCGGCCTCAATCGACTGCCAGGTAGCGCCGTCGTCGTTGCTGCGCAGCAGCGCCCGAATACCGGATACGACGACCTGGCCTTTCGAGGACGACCATACGTCCAACAGGTTGGCGTTGGACGACGCCGCCATCGGCGTCCAGGTCAAGCCACCGTCCACTGTTTTTAGCACCTTGCCTTCCTGGCCCACCGCAAAGCCGTTGCTGGCGTCACGAAAATGCAGCCCGAACAACGAGGATTCACCCTTATGGACGGTGGTCCAACTAGCGCCTCCGTCCTCCGAACGCAAAACAAGTTCGTACTCGCCTACCAGGGTAATGACACCGGCCTCACTGATCGACACGTCATACATGTGCGGCTCGGAACCATCATCAACCACCGTTAGCCAGTCAATGCCCGCCGCCGCCCAGGTTCCGCCGCCATCTTTTGACAACAGCACCGCGCCAAATCCGCCCACTGCGACGGCGAGACCGGATGGGTGCGTATCAATCGAAAGCAGACGCTGCTCCGTACCTGAGCTGACTTTCTTCCACTGGCCGTCCTTGCGGACAAATAGAGCGCCGCCTTGTCCGACCGCCACGACCCTGCCACCTCGGCAGGACAAACCCAAGAGCGCCACATCAGTGATCGGCTGGGCTGCCTTGTTCCAACTCAGACCCCCGTCGCCACTTTCCACCAAGGTACCGGCTGCACCGACGGCAAGACCCTCCTTGCCCTCAATGCAAACAGCATACAGTGCATCATGAGCAATCCCCTTGAACAGCACCGGCACGGAATCAGCTTCATTGGCGACCGCAAAACCAATTGCGCAGGCACTGGCCGCGAACCCGCACGCGAGCCCGGCCAGCGTATTTCGCATCCTCTTCAACTTGATCACAGGCGCTCCAAAGTCCGCGTTTGATTAAGACCCGAGGCGCTGCATAGCCTGGACGGTGAGGTACTTGTCGTAGGCGTCAGGGACTTCAAACTCGGTCTTCAAACCGCTGCTCAGGGCCTGCGCGTGGTTCAGTCGGGTCAGTCGGTTGGTCTGAATGTCGTGGCTATGCACATAGGACCAGGACCACGCCGGCTTGCCGTTCTTCTCCAGGTTCTTCAGGTTACCCTTGACCTGCTGAGAATAACCTACTTCAAAGGATTTCCAGATCTCACCGCGGCGGTCATAGGTCACATAGGCCACGAAATTCATGTTGCGCAGGTCGATCCACACCCGCTTCTTGCTCACCGGCGCCCGCGGATAACCCGTCGGCTCGGCCTCAACAATCAGCACTTCCGGGCACAACTGGTAACTGGTATCCCAGAACGACACGCCCTTGGGTCCACCGTGTACCGGCTTCTCCCAGTTCTTGGTATCCCCACTCCAGGTGTCGGACTGCGAACCCAGCATGGGCTGTTGGCCGACGATTTTGTAGTTGCCCCAGGTCAGCATGGGGTCTCCCGCCGCCCAGGCGTCGGACAGGAAGA
>JBPPNE010000135.1:0-7129 GCA_051306415.1 Porticoccaceae bacterium | reverse complement strand
CTCTTTGATCTCAGCCCGGGTACGGGGCGTCGTGCGGGCTTGGGCGTGTACTTGACTCATGTGGGCTGCTCTGCGTTGAAGGACTCAATCACGCCGCGCATCACATCCCTTGCTCGGAATAGTGGCCAGCTGCGAATGGGTAGATGATCACACGGGATGCGACAGTTACCCGGGTTTAAAGTGGC
The DNA here is from genome assembly GCA_051306415.1 of Porticoccaceae bacterium. GTDB lineage: Bacteria > Pseudomonadota > Gammaproteobacteria > Pseudomonadales > Porticoccaceae > CBDDRG01. The sequence goes on along the minus strand of JBPPNE010000135.1, from coordinate 6,944 downwards.
GCGTGCAAGGCACTAAGGAAGCCACAGGTATCCGAGTGATCCAGGAGACGCGCGGTGGCGAGGCCTGGAAGCGATGGTGCAGGCCGGGCCCCTCGCCGTGATCGTGCATTCGGTCGGCATCCAGAGTCGTGTTGCTGTCCACGCCATTCTGATGTGCTTGATCTCGAATTTCGCCGAAATCAAGACTGTCTTCGTCGATGGCGGCTACTGCGTCAACGTCGTCAAACGTACCGAGCCCCATCGGTTTGTGATCTTGCCAAAACCCTCCGAAACCTTCACCATCATCGCGATGACCCATCTCGCCCTGCGCCGGTTAGTGTAGGTTTTTAAACAAGTTCTTAGCGGAGGGTTAGACCATGACTGCACGCGTAGTTTTTATCGGACTCGACGCTGCCGAGACCACCTTGTTCGAGCGCTGGGCGAGGGAAGGCTTCTGCCCCTCGCTGAGATCCGCGATGGAGCGTGGCACCACGATCAGCCTGTCATCCTCGCTCGAGACGCTGCCCGGCGCGATTTGGCCTGAAATCACCTCTAGCATGGGCTGCGGGCGACACGCTCATTACTTTCACCCGGCACAGCTTTGTACTGGCGAAGCGATCAAGCGTCGACTCGGGCCTGAAGACATCGACGCCGAACTTTACTATTGGGTGCGGGCGAGCCGCGCAGGACAGCGCGTCTTCGTGTCTGATATTCCCCAAACCGTGGCCGCACCCCGTTTTAATGGGTTGCAATTGTTCGAATGGGGCACGCACGACCGCACTTGGGCGATTTCAAGCGAACCGCCTTCCCTGCTGGAAAACATTCGCGAGACGTACGGCGATCATCCTATCAACTACTGTGACACGCACGGCGAGACGCCCAAAGGCTACGCCAACCTACTCTCTGGCCTCAAGCGTGGGGCGGCGACCAAGACGCGCATCTGTCTCGACTATCTGCAGCGCGAGTCCTGGGATCTTTTCAATGCCTGCTATACGGAGAGCCATTGCGCCGGGCATCATTTCTGGCACTTTCTCGACCCCAATCACCCCAAGCATGACCCTAACGCGCCGGATGACTTCAAGAACGCGGTGCGAGACGTTTACGCAGAAATCGACAAAGGTGTTGGCGCGCTCATGGAGGCCGCGGGCCCAGATGCCACGATAGTGCTCGTCGCCAGTCATGGCATGGCCCTTTATTCAGGCGGACCGAACCTGTTGAACGAAGTGCTCGCAAGGCTTGGCCTCACCTCGAACGGCGAGGACAGCGCGAACGGACGGTTCTGGCGCAATCTGCAATCCACGCCCAACCCGATAACCCGCAGGCTGCGCGACACGCTGAAGCCGCTTATCGGCAAACGTGTCATCCACACTATCCAGGCCGGCAGTGGCGGATTGCACGAGCCTTTCACCAGCCGCGAAACGCGCGCCGCCCAACTGTACAACAACCGCGTCGGCGCGATCCGGCTCAATCTCAAAGGGCGCGAGCCCATGGGCGAAGTGACGCGGGGCAGTGAAGAGACCGCAATGATAGAGGTAATCCGCGAGGCCCTGCTCGAACTAAAGCACCCGGTAACTCACGAACCCATAGTCGAACACGTGTACACCGCCAGCGACGCGTTCGGACTTGGCCATCATCCCGATGTGCCCGACATCATGGTTGTGTTCCGGGATGACCTTGGCGTCCTCGACGCCTGCTGGTCGGAACGGCTGGGCCTCATCAAACGGGTTGTGTACAAACCTTGGATGCCGCGGACGGGCGATCACGCCCCGCACTCGACGATGTGGGTAGTTAATGGGCCGTTCCCGGCCGGCGCGCGCTTTGATGGCGGCGACGTGCTCGACATTGGCCCGACCGTGCTTGAGATGCTTGGTCTTACTCCTCCAGACGATATCGACGGCCGTTCTCTAACGCGCCTGATCACCGGCGAGGCCATTGAACCGCGTGATCGCCGCGTCGGACCACGCGCAAATCGACTCTAATCTCCATGATTGCAAACGGGGCGTATTTGGGGACGGCCTAGTTGGGAAAATTTCCAAGGTTAGCCGGTCAAGTACGCGGCATGGGACTATGTGAGAGTCGGATCAAGTAAGACGCAGAGGAATTTAGCCTTGCCCACCACCGACATGGCCCACCCACCGACCCCGCCCGTGCGCATCGCGTTCGGTGTGCTGTCCAGCTGCAGCGAGTCCGCCGCCGCCGTCAAGCAGTTAGCTGCTCTAGTCGCGCCGCATCCGGTGATCGTCCATCACGACTTCGACAAGGCGCCTGACTTCCTCCTACAGGCACCCAACGTGCGTGTGTTGACCGACCCGGAAAGCACCGCCTGGGCGGACTGGTCGCTGGTCGAGGCCACGCTGCGCCTATGCGAGGCGGCGCTGCGCGATCCCGAGATCACGCATTTTCAGTTGTTGTCGGAATCCTGCCTGCCGATACGCCCCGTCCGGGAGTTGGAAGTCTTGCTGCACGAGCAGCAGCCCGATGCCATGATCGACTTCGTGCCGCTGCGTCGCGAAGACGTCTTCACCAGTCATGGCTGGCGCTATGTGTCGGGCTCTCGATTTGTGCAGCGCGTGCTGAGCCGGGCGACCTGTTGGGCTGCCGGCGAACATCCCGCTGGCCGCCCGGAAGCGGGTCTCAACTTTTGCGTGCCCCAAGGTACGGTTTTCGATCTTCGGTGCCTGGTCGGCCGGCTGGTGCTGCGTCTGGCCCGTGGCGTCCTCGCGGTGCAGTGCCGCCGATACGGTCTTTCCCTGTTCGCCGTCGGCGGGCAGTGGTTCGGCCTCAGCCGGCGCGGCGTCGAGTGCCTGCTCGAAACGCGCAACACCCGGCCCGCACTGTGGCGACACTTCCGGCGAGTCACCGTCCCGGATGAAGCCTTCGTGCATACCATCGTCGCCAACTGCATGGCGGTGGACAGCACATACCGAATACTGCCAGGCAGTCACGCCCTGTTCTGGGATAGCGGGGACACCGGGCCCGATGCCCTGTCTGAAGAACTGCTGCCGGCTGCCTACGGCAGCGGACGCTTTTTTGCCCGCAAATTCTCTCTCGAACCGGCTGTGCCATTGCGGCTGGCCGTTATTGACAAGGTGCACTCATGACTGGCCTTACGCCCGAAGCCCGCCATGCGCGTAGCAATAGCCATTGTCTTTAATGAATACTTCAATTACGGACCGTTGTTGCAAGCCTTCACGCCCAGCACCTTGATACACTGGAGCTTGACCAATGGCAGCCGGCGGGATGATGGTCTGCGTGACCGGATCTAGCCGGCCAGAGACACTGCCTGGATGCGCGCCGCATCGCCGCCTTTCAGTTCTGGCACGCTGCTGGACGCGGCGAAGGCGATGTTCGGCAACTGCGTCGACGTCGTGAAACGCACCGAGCCCCATCGGTTCGTGGTCTTGCCCCAATACTCCGAAACCTTCATCGCCATGATCCATCTCGCCCTGCACCGGTTGATATAGGTTTTTAAACAGTTTCTTAGAGTTCGATCTGGGTGCCGAGCTCAACGACCCGATTGGTCGGAATCTGAAAGAAGTCGGTGGCGGTCGCTGAATTGCGCGACATGGCGACAAAGAGCTTTTCCCGCCAAATCGCCATGCCTGGCGCCACGCTTGGGATCAGCGTCTCCCGCGACAGGAAGAAGCTGGTGTCCATCAAATCGAACCTGAGGCCAAAGGCGCCGCACTGCGCCAGCAATTCAGGGACATTGGGCTGCTCCTTGAAACCGTAATGGCCCGTGATCAGATAAAAATTGTGGGTGATGGGCTCGATCTTCACGCGCTCGGCGTCATCGATGAAGGGCACGTCGAGGGTAATCAGGGTCAGCAACACGACGCGCTCGTGCAGAACCTTGTTGTGTTTCATGTTGTGCAGCAGTGCGTGGGGCACATGCTGGTGACTGCCGGTCATGAAGACGGCGGTGCCGGGGACGATGGTCAGGCCCTCGCCGGTGGCGATGGAGTCGATGAACGACGCCAGCGACATCGTCTCGCGGTTGAGGCGGTCGAAGAGAATTTCGCGGCCACGCTTCCAGGTGGCCATCAGGGTGAATACCGCGGCGCCTATCAGCAGCGGGAACCAGCCGCCCTGCAGTATTTTCATTGACGTTGCGCCGAAAAAGGCGAAGTCGACCAGCAGCAGCGGCGCGGCCACTGCCAGGGCCACTGCCGGATGCCACCGCCACAGTCGGTACGCGATGACGCTGGCGAGCAGGGTATCGCAGATCATGGTCAGCGTTACCGCGATGCCGTAAGCCGCGGCCAGGTTGCTCGACGTCTTGAACAACAGCACCAGGATGACGATGGCGCCGAACAGCGCCCAGTTCAGTTGGGGGATATAGATTTGGCCAATCTCTTCGGTGGAGGTGTGCTGGATGGGGATGCGCGGCAAATAGCCGAGCTGGATTGCCTGGCGGGCAATCGAGAACACCCCGGAGATCACCGCCTGCGACGCGATCACGGTAGCGGCGGTGGCGAGCGCAATCAACGGGTAGAGGAGGAACGGCGGCGCCAGCCGGAAAAACGGATTTTCCACCGCGCCGGGGTCGTGCAGCAGCAGCGCGCCCTGACCGCAGTAATTGAGAAACAGCCCCGGCAGCACCACGTAAAACCAGGCCAGGCGGATCGGCTTGCGGCCGAAGTGCCCCATGTCGGCATACAGCGCTTCGCCGCCGGTCACGGTGAGCACGACGGCGCCGAGAGCGATGAACGCGGCCATTTTGTTGGCGAGCACGAAGTCGAGCGCATAGGCCGGATTGATTGCCGCCAGCACTTCCGGGTGCTGGAAAATCTGGACCAGGCCGAGACCTCCGAGCGTCGCGAACCAGAGCACGATGACCGGACCGAACAGGCGGCCGACCGAGGCGGTGCCGTGGCGCTGGATCGCGAACAGGCCGAACAGCACGGCCAGCGTGATCGGGATGATGTAGGGATCGAAGATCGGCGTGGCCAGGCTCAGTCCCTCGATCGCCGACAGCACCGAAATCGCGGGCGTAATGATGCCGTCGCCAAAAAACAGCGCGGCGCCAAAAATACCCACGGTGACCAGCAGCCTGCGGCGGCGGGACTTGCTCGGACCGCCGCGCAGCGTCAGCGCGAGCAGGGCCATGATGCCACCCTCGCCGTTGTTGTCGGCGCGCATGATGAAGGCGATGTACTTCAAGGACACGACGATGGTCAGCGACCAGAAGATCAGCGAGAGGATACCGAACACGTTGTGCTCGGTGAGCGCGATGCCGTGGCTCGGGTGGAAGCATTCTCTGAGGGCGTAGAGCGGACTGGTGCCGATGTCGCCGAAGACGACGCCCAGCGCCCCCAGCGTCAACAGGCCGGTGCGAGTACGGGGTGTTTCGCTGATGGTAGCGCTGGTTTGCATGAATCACCGTTTGCCGTAATTCCGCTTCGAGAATACTGCCCCGCGGAAGCGCGGCCCCAAGCTTCCCCATGCGCGGGCAGGCGGCCACTATCCTGATCCGGGGCGCTGTCGTCAACTGCCGCGGATCGCGTTGGCCGGGTGCGGTTGCGGGGACGATCACCAGCGCCTGGTTACCCGCGGTGGGGGGAAACTGCAGAGGAACCTTTTTTTATCACGGGCTGTCGATAATAATGCCAGCTTTGCCAATTCGGAGTGCGATGTGGGAATCCTGCGCGACGCCAGCAGACGCTTGTCGGGGTACTTTCGCGACAGCGGCCCGCAGCCGAGTCGCAAGCGCGCCGGTGAACTGCCGCAGGATTTCGACACCGAAACCGTCCGCATCCTCAATGCGGTGAGGCCCTTCACCAAAACCCGCCCGGAAACCGTGTTCGCGTTGGTGGAAGCGGTTCGGTATGTCACCGGTCAGTGCATCGAGGGCGATCTGGTCGAATGCGGCGTCTGGCAGGGCGGCTCGTCAATGGCGATGGCCCATGCCTTGGTCGCCAGCGGCGATACCGGCTGCGACCGTGACATCTACCTTTACGATACGTTTTCCGGCATGAGTCAACCGGGCGATGTGGACATCAACTGGCGCGGCCACGCCGCCAAAGACCGCTTTGAAGAGCTGAAGCTGTCGGAGCAAAGTTCCGATTGGTGCCACTTCTCTCTCGACGACGTCAAGCGCAACCTGTACTCGACCGGTTTTCCCAGCGAGCGGCTGCACTTCGTCGCGGGCATGGTGGAAAAAACCATTCCCCTGGTCGTGCCGGAAAAGATCGCGGTGCTGCGCCTCGACACCGACTGGTACGAGTCCACCAAGCATGAACTGGTGCACCTGTTTCCACGGGTATCCAAATTTGGCGTCGTCATCATTGACGATTACGGCTACTGGCAGGGTGCCCGCAAGGCGGTAGATGAGTACATCGCGGAAAACAACCTGTGCCTGTATCTGCACCGCATCGATCACACCGGCCGGACAATCATCAAGCCGTTTTGAAATGTCTTGGGTTAGTCCTTGGGGTGGCGCGGATCGTGGTGGGTCGCGGTCGCCATTTGCTGGCTGGCGAGAAAATCCCGCCACTCCGCGGGGGTGTTCAGATTGACGAATTCGGCGGCATTCACGGGTCGCGCGAGTCTTTGCGCCCCCGCCGAGCGTAGAAACGCGGCCATCGAATAGTCGGCAATGGCCGCGCCAAGAGTGCTGTCGAGCAGTTTGCTGATGGCGGGAGTCAGCGTCAGCAGTAGCGGAAAGATAAATCCCTCATAGTGCAGTGGATGTTCGGCGTCCGCATCCGCTTCGATCAGCACCCGTAAAGTCTGTTCGCGGATCAGTGGCATGTCCACCGGCACCAGGAGCACCCTAGCGTCAGGGTAGTGGTGGCCAAGAGCATGCAGCGCGCTGAGTGGGCCGCGATGGGGGATCAGATCGGCCAATCCGTGCGGGGCGCCGCAGACGACCAGGGTATCAGTGCCGGCGCGGTGCAACTTGTCTTGCATCCAGTCGAGCAAGGTGCCGCCGGCGACTGCCAGGCCAGCCTTGTCGGCGCCCA
>JBPPNE010000134.1:0-2122 GCA_051306415.1 Porticoccaceae bacterium | reverse complement strand
ATCGCGAGCAGATTTCTGGCGAGGTAATACTGATCGGCGGGCGACAGCGTGCCGATAATGGCGCAGTCAACGGCCATGTACTTGGGCTGACGGGGGTTGTTGGCATCGACAAAGATGTTGCCCGGATGCATATCAGCGTGGAAAAAGTTGTGCTCGAACACCTGAGTGAAAAAAATTTCCACACCGCGCTCGGCGAGCGCTCTGAAATCCGTTCCCTTGGCTTTTAACGTCGCGATGTCGGTCACCGGCGTGGCGTGGATGCGTTCCATGACCAACACGCGTTCATTGCTGTAGGGCCAGTGAATTTCGGGCACATACAATAGTGGCGAGTGGTTGAAATTGCGCCGCAGGATGCTCGTATTGGCCCCCTCACGCTGCAAGTTCAGTTCGTCGAGAATGGTGTTGCGATAGTCTTGCGCCACTTCGACCGGGCGCAGGCGGCGGCCGTCCGGACTATGGCGTTCCACCAGGCGCGCAATGGCGATCAGCAGTGCGCAATCCTGCTTGATGACGGTTTCGATGCCGGGGCGTATCGCTTTTACCACCACTTCGCGACCGTTCTGCAGGACGGCGGCGTGAATCTGCGCAACGGATGCGGAGGCGAGTGGTGTGCGGTCGAAGGATTGGAAGAGCCTGTCAACGCTATTGCCGAGTGCGCTTTCGACGATAGCGACAAACTGCTCGCCGGGAAAAGGTGGCACCCGGTCTTGCAGGCGATCAAGTTCGAGGCAAATATCGGCGGGAATCAGGTCCGGACGGGTTGACAGCAGTTGCCCGAATTTGACGAAAATCGGCCCCAGATCCTCGAGCGCCCGGCGCACGCGGACACCGCGATCCGTGGTGGGTACCGGTAGCAGACGACCGCACCAGAGCAGCGCGCGGGCAGGCCAGGGCAGATACTCGCTGGCAACTAGCGTATCCAGGCGGTAGCGAGCGACGATGCGGATGATAACAGCGAGGCGGAGAAGCTCTGACATTCAGCGCGATTCCGCGACGATGCCGGCCAAGCGTGTACGCAGCGCGCGGAACCCATTGGCAACGCCACGGGCGACGCTCGTTACGGGGGCCTCCTCATCGAGAAAGTTTGCCAGCCCATCGGCGGCATGGGCACCGGCATCGCGCTGCCAGTACCTCGCCCTCCGCAGACATTGTCCGAGCAGATGGGCTGGCACATCGCCGATCAGCTCCGCCAACGCGGCTTCCCAGTCGATGTCGAGTTTGCCCAGTTGCTGGCGCAGGCCGTCAACCAGCGCACGATTACCGTCGATGACGATGCCCAAGTTGGGCGCGATGTCTTCTCCCGCTGGGGCTTTCGCCAGTGCCAGCAGGGCCGCCACGCTGCCGCGCACGCTGGCGGTGGGACTGTCGATGCTGCCGGGCAGTAGCTCAATGCAGTTGCCGAAGTGGCCGTCAGCAGTGACGTTGTCGCCAATGAAAATCAGTGTCAGGGTGAGGGGTGGCAAGGGCAGGGGCAGGGGGGAGAGATCGCACTCAATCTGCATCGCGTTGCCGGCTTGTGCCGCGAGCGCTTGCTGCGTTGCCGGGTCATGGCGCAGCGCCTGGTTGATAAGGCTGGCGAGTCGCACACAGGCGACCGCGGTCAGCGCGCCGCTCACGGCTTGACGCCCCGGTGCAGCGCCACGATGCCACCCGTCAGGTTGTAATACTGGCAGTTGCGGAAGCCTGCCTCCACCATCATCGCCCTCAGGGTTTCCTGATCCGGATGGCGGCGAATCGACTCGGCGAGATAGCGGTAGCTGGCGGCGTCGCCGGTGACCAGCTGGCCGATCCTCGGCAGTATCTTGAAAGAGTAAGCATCGTACAGTGTCTCCAGAACCGGGTTGACCGGCTTGGAGAATTCCAGCACCAGCAGGCGGCCGCCGGGTTTCAGCGTCCGCTGCATTTCGCGCAGGGCACGATCCTTGTCGGTGACATTGCGCAGGCCAAAACCGATGCTGATGCAGTCGAAGTAGTTGTCGGAAAAGGGCAATTCCTGGGCGTCCGCTTCGACAAAGGTGACGTTGCCCACCACGCCGTGATCGAGCAGCCGGTCGCGGCCAACCGCGAGCATCGAGGAGTTGATGTCGGCCAGTACCACCAGGCCCTGATCGCCCACCAGGCG
>JBPPNE010000133.1:0-27954 GCA_051306415.1 Porticoccaceae bacterium | reverse complement strand
GTGGCAATTCCAGTAATGCCAGTCATAGCCCACCAGTTGTTGCTGGACAATCTCAATACCGTGGTGGTGCTGTTGGATGAGGATCTGGCTATCACCTACCTCAACCCGGCGGCGGAAGCACTATTGACTACCAGCGCCCATCGCCTGCTGGGCAGTGCCATCGCCCCGCTGTTTGCGGATTCGAAAACCCGGGTGGCAACTTTTCGCGAAGCGCTCTACAACGGCAATCCGTTCACCGAGCGCAAGGTCAAGCTAACGCTGCCCGACCTGCGGGAAATCACCGTGGATTACTCCGCGACACCGGTGATCGGGGAGGATCAAACCCTGCTGCTACTGGAACTCCAGCCCATCGACCGCACGCTGCGCATCGACCGCGAGGAGGCGCTGATCTCGGCCAATCACACCTCCCGCAATCTCATTCGTGGCCTCGCCCACGAAATCAAGAATCCTCTGGGCGGCATTCGCGGCGCCTCGCAACTGCTGGCGCAGGAGCTCGACCGCAGCGACCTGCGCGAATACACCGACATCATCCTCGGCGAGACCGAACGCCTCCGCCATCTGGTCGACCGCCTGCTCGGACCGTCTTCGCTGCCACGGTTTGCTTCACTGAACATTCACGAAGTCACCGAGCGCGTGGCCTCGCTGATCCGCGCAGAAACCGGCGGCAAGCTGCCGATCATCCGGGATTACGATCCCAGCATTCCGGAAATCCTCGGCGATTGGGAAAATCTGGTGCAAGCCGTGCTCAATCTGGCCCGCAACGCCATGCAGGCGCTCTCTACCGCCGGCAAAATCGGCAATGGTGGCAGCGTCACGCTGCGCACCCGCGTGCTCAACAACTTCACTATTGGCAAGGTCTATCACCGGATGATTTGCCAATTGGCGGTGATCGATAACGGCCCCGGGGTGCCGGAAGAAATCAATGACCGCATCTTCTACCCGATGGTCAGCGGGCGGGCCGAGGGCACCGGTCTGGGGCTGTCCATCGCGCAATCCGCCATTCACCTCCACCAGGGCCTCATCGAATGTGAGAGCGAGCCCGGCCACACGCAATTTTCGATTTATCTCCCCTTGGGAACCCATTTGGTATAGGGATGTGAGCATGAAACCGCTGATCTGGATTGTCGACGACGACCGCTCCATCCGCTGGGTGATGCAGAAAGCGCTGGAAAAAGCCGACATGACCGTCGCCAGCTTCGAAGATGCGGTGAGTCTGTTAGCCAATCTGGAACGAGCGGCGCCCGAGACCATCATCAGCGATATCCGCATGCCCGGCATTGATGGCTTGCAACTGCTGAGCAGGATTCACGCTGAGCGCCCCCAGCTACCGATCATCATCACCACCGCCCACTCCGATCTGGACAGCGCGGTCGCCGCCTACAAAGGCGGTGCCTTCGAGTACCTCCCCAAGCCCTTTGACGTCGAGGAGCTGGTGTCCGTGACCCGCCGCGCGATCACCGCCGGGCGCGAGCGAATCTCGCCAGCAATCATCGAACCGCCGCCGGTAGATGCGGAAATCATCGGTGAAGCGCCGGCCATGCAGGAGGTCTTTCGCGCCATCGGCCGGCTGTCCAATTCCCATATCACGGTGCTCATCAATGGTGAATCCGGCACCGGCAAGGAACTGGTCGCCAAGGCCTTGCACCGACACAGCCCGCGCAAGGATCAGCCCTTTATCGCCCTCAACATGGCCGCCATCCCCCACGATCTGATCGAATCAGAGCTCTTTGGGCACGAGAAAGGCGCGTTCACCGGCGCCGCCCAGCGGCGCGTTGGCCGCTTTGAACAAGCCGACGGTGGCACCCTCTTTCTCGATGAAATCGGCGACATGCCGCAGGAAGCGCAAACCCGTCTGCTACGGGTGCTGGCGGACAACGAGTTTTACCGGGTCGGCGGACACACCCCGGTCAAAGTCAATGTCCGCATCATTGCCGCCACCCACCAGAACCTGGAAATCCTGGTCGCCGACCACCGCTTCCGGGAGGATCTGTTTCATCGCCTCAACGTCATCCGCGTTCACCTGCCCCGACTCACCGATCGCCGCCAGGACATTCCGAAACTGATTCAACATTTTTTGCGGGAATCCGCCAAGGAACTCAGCGTCGAGCCCAAGTTACTGTCTCCCGAAGCGGAGAAATTCCTCTGTGCGCAACCCTGGCCCGGCAATGTTCGCCAACTGGAGAACACCTGCCGTTGGTTAACGGTGATGGCCGCCGGACGCGAGGTATTGCTAGCCGATCTACCGCCAGAAATGCTCGACAATGCGCCTGTAGCCATGGCGCTGGCAGGAGAAAACTGGGAGCAGAGTTTGCGACGCTGGCTTGGCAACGAGCTGACAAACGGCAAAACCCATGTGCTCGACACCGCACTGCCCGCCTTTGAACGCACCGTCATTGAAACGGCCCTCCAGCATACCGCCGGACGCAAGCGCGAGGCGGCGGAACTGCTCGGCTGGGGGCGCAACACCCTTACCCGCAAGCTTTATGAGTTGGGTATGGCGGAGCGCGACACCGGGGACGCCGCGGATTGATCGCATCCTTGATACGGGCGAACCCACAGTGATCTGCTGACTAAGCAGGAAGGCGACCTGCGGTGAAGGGAACCCTGAATGATCAGGTGCCCCACGCAGGGCTCACCACGTACGAAATCGGCGAGTTGCCGTTCGTCCTGACGGCCCAAAGGACTGACCAGAGTTTCCCTAGTGGGTGCTGGGGACACCGCCATCAGTACGGCCATCCGCAGTGCCGCTGTCCCGCGCCTTTTTGATCGCCTGCTGGAATAGGGCTTCAAAATTGATGGGCGGCAGCATTGGCGGTGGAAAACTACCCTTGGTCACGACACTATCGACGACCTCCCTCGCATAGGGAAACAGAATCGTCGGGCAGTGGCTATTGAGCAGGTGGGCGAGCTGCTCTCCCTCCAACCCCCTGACCAGGAACACACCGGCTTGCTGGACTTCCACCAGGTAGGCCGTTTGCTCCTCCTCCTTCACGCCGACGGTCATTTGCAGCACCACTTCGTAGTGATCCTCGCCAATCTTGTTGACCTTGGTCAACACATCCTGGGTGATCCGTGGCTGCCACTGCTTGCGAAAACTCTCGGCGCCTTGGGGCACCTCGAAGGAGATGTCTTTCAGGTAGATGCGCTCGATGGCAAATTCGAGGGTGGGCTTCTGCGCCGAGCCGACATCCCCGCCGTTAGTGTTGTTTTCCTGGCTCATGCGTTCTCTCTCATCGTTAACATCCGCTAACCGCCGCTGTCGCCGTCGATGCACAGCAGCGTATCGAGCTCATCGGCAGCCTCAAGCGCCCTCAACTCATCGTAGCCGCCAACATGGGTATCGCCAATCCAGATCTGCGGCACCGTATCACGGCCACTGCGCGCCATTACCTGCCGTCGCAATGCCGAATTGCCATCGACCGGGATATCGTCAAAGGCTACGCTCTTGGCTTTCAACAGATGGCGGGCGGCAACGCAGTAAGGGCAGAAGCGGGTGCCGTAAAGAACGACTTTACGCATAGCCGTATTCATTTCGCGATTACGGGCAGGCTCTGGCTCTGCCACTCGCTCATGCCACCGCGCAAGCGGCAAACCTCGAAGCCGGCCTGGCGCAACTTCCGCCCCACCGACCCCGACTGCTGACCCAGCTTGTCGACAACGATGACTGTCTTGGCCTTGAATTTATCGAGCTCCGCCAACCGCTCGTCCAGCTTCGCGAGGGGGATATTGATGGCACCGGCAATGTGGCCGCCCTGAAACTCCTTGCCGTCGCGCACATCGACCAGAATCGCCTCGTCGCGATTGACGAGTCGGGTCAGGTCGTGAACCGACAGCTGCTTACCCGCCTTGATATGTTCGGAAAATACCAACAGGTAAACCAGCGCGAGCAACAGGCTGACAAGGATCCACTGTTCATTGACGAAAACGAAAAAATCCACCGATCGACACCTCGCTGCGGCCCGCTTGGCGGGCAGGGGCGCGATAGTATACACAAGTTGCCGCCGCCGCCCGGCAATCAGCGCAAAACCAGCACGCAGCCACGCCCACCCGCGAGTGGCAGAGTTCGCCACAGCGGCGCGAATGGTGTTTAGCTGCCCTAGAAGGTACTATTCCCGCGCAATCTCCCGCGCAATCGCAGTACACCCTCGACGGATTCCCGCCCACCCATGAACGACGCCAAAAAGCCCTTGGTTCTGCTTATTCTCGACGGTTGGGGCCACAGCGATGCCGCTGAATCCAACGCCATCGCCGCGGCTCAATGCCCCGTTTGGCGCCGGTTATGGAGCCAACGTCCTACCACTCTTATTCAGTGCTCCGGACTCGCCGTCGGTCTGCCAGAAGGCCAGATGGGCAACTCGGAAGTCGGCCACATGACCATCGGCGCCGGCCGGGTGATTTACCAGAATTTCACTCGCATCAACAAGGCGATTAGCGATGGTGAATTCTTTGCCAATCCGGCGTATATCCAAGCCATCGACACGGCCGTCGGTGGCGGTGGCGCAGTGCACATCCTCGGCTTGCTGTCGCAAGGTGGCGTCCACAGCCACGAAGACCAGATGCTCGCCGTCCTCGACCTCGCCGCCCAACGCGGTGCCAGCAAACTCTATCTGCACGCTTTCCTCGATGGTCGCGACACGCCGCCCCGCAGTGCCCGGGCATCGCTCGAAAAGGCTGCGGCGAAGTTTCGCGCGCTGGGAATCGGGCGCCTTGCGTCCATTACCGGGCGCTACTACGCGATGGATCGGGATCAGCGCTGGGATCGGACCCAACTGGCCTATGAGCTGCTGACCGAAGCCCGCGCCGAATACGGTTTCCCGGACGCGCTGACAGCACTCGAACAGGCCTACGCGCGCGGCGAAAACGACGAATTTGTCCGGCCGACTCTTATCCGCACCGAGGCCGAGCCCGAGGTCCACATTGCCGATGGCGACGCGGTGATTTTCATGAATTTCCGCCCCGACCGCGCCCGTCAGCTCACCCACGCCTTGGTCGACACCAATTTTTCAGGCTTCCCCCGCCGCACGTGCCCACGGCTGGCCGGCTTCGTAATGACCACTGAATACGGCAGCGATATCGCGGCGAGTTGCGCCTTTCCAACCGCGGAGCTTCGCAATACCTTGGGCGAATATCTCTCCAGTCTAGGCAGAACCCAGCTGCGCATCGCGGAGACTGAAAAATACGCTCACGTCACCTTCTTTTTCAACGGCGGGCGCGAAGAGCCCTATCCCGGCGAAGACCGTATCCTGGTGCCCTCCCCCAAGGTGGCCACCTATGATCTTCAACCCGAGATGAGCGCGCCTGAGGTCACCGACCAGCTGATCGGCGCCATCCATGCCGGCAGTTACGACCTGATCGTGTGCAACTTCGCCAATGGCGACATGGTCGGCCATACCGGCATTTTCAGCGCCGCGGTGAAAGCGGTCGAAGCGCTCGATCAATGTCTCGGCCGAATCACCGAAGCGCTTGCCGGCGTCGGTGGCGAATGCCTCATCACCGCGGATCACGGCAATGTTGAAGAAATGCTCGACCACGCCAGCGGCCAGGTGCTGACCTCCCACACCACCACACCCATTCCCCTGGTTTACTGTGGTAGGCGATCCGTACAGCTGGCTGCCGGTGGCAGCATTGCCGATGTCGCACCCACCGTATTGGCACTTCTCGGTCTACCCCAACCTGCCGACATGACCGGCCACTCGCTGATCTCTGCAACCTGAACAACCGCACTGGATCAATCCTGTGGCCACGCGCTTGCCCGCCCCGCGCCTGCTAGCGCGGTACCTGCTAGCGCTGTTCGCCGGCACCGCACTGGCGGGCGAGGAAGCGGAACACGGCAAACTTGAAGCCCTCAAAGGCGAGATTTCCCGACTTCAGGACCAGCTGCGGGACGCCACCACACAGCGCCAGCAACTGGCCAACGAATTGCGCGCCACCGAGCTGGGGGCAGCGGACATTCAAACCCGCATGCAGGCAGTCGAGCACGGCATCACCGAGCTCAATACTCAACTGTCCAAACTCAGCGAGCAGCTACTCGCCCTGGAGGCCGCTAGTAAAAAGCAGCTCCAGCACATTGCCGCGGACATCGCCGCCGCCTATCGGCTCGGTCGCCAGGAACCGGTCAAGCTGGTATTCAATATGGAAGATCCCCAGAGTCTGGGCCGCAACCTCCGCTACTACGATTATTTCCTGGCCGCTCGCCGCGACAAACTCACCCGCTACCGACAAACCCTCAGCCACCTCGATACACTCAAAATCACCATCGATAGCAAGCAGGCGGAACTCGTAGCACGTCGAGAACAGCTTCAGCAACAACAACTCGAACTGACCGCCCGGCGGCGCGAGCGGGCGCAACTGCTGGCGGCGATTGGGCAGCAGATGGACACCGGCAACAGTCGACTGCAACAGTTGTCAGCGGAGCAGCAGGCCATTGAGCTGATTATTAAAACGCTGGAATCAGAGCGACAAAAGCGGGCTTTGGCCGCCGCCCAGGCGGCTGCCGAAAAAGCTGCCTCAGCAACGGATGAATTTGAGGAGCCGGGTGATAACACCTCCCAATGGGCCACTAAAGCTAGCGATGAACCGGCCATCGCAAGCTCGTCAGGCGCCGCAAACAGTGTGTTCCACAGCCAGCGCGGTCGCCTACCCTGGCCCACAGAGGGTGTTGTGGCGAATCGATATGGCGCTGTGCGGGCTGCCAGCATAAGCTGGCAGGGCTGGTTGGTGCTTGCCGCAG
Source organism: Porticoccaceae bacterium (assembly GCA_051306415.1). GTDB lineage: Bacteria > Pseudomonadota > Gammaproteobacteria > Pseudomonadales > Porticoccaceae > CBDDRG01. The sequence goes on along the minus strand of JBPPNE010000133.1, from coordinate 21,224 downwards.
AGGGCACGCCGGTGCGTGCGATACATCGGGGCACGGTGGTCTTCGCCGACTACCTACGAGGCCATGGCCTGTTGCTCATCGTCGATCACGGCGGCGGTTATCTGAGCCTTTACGCCCATAATCAGGTATTGCTCAAGAAGACCGGCGACCAGGTGGCTGGCGGCGAAGTGGTAGCCCGGGTGGGCAATACCGGTGGCGCAGGCCAAAGCGCCCTGTACTTTGAAATACGCCACCAGGGGCGGCCTATCGACCCTCAGCCCTGGCTCAGGTCAAAAGCCTGAGTAACCCGCATTTGAGTACCCGCATTATTAACACCCGGCCAGGATGTCCGGGAACACACGAGGCGCCGCTATGAAATTCGTTCTCCGCTGTTGTCTGCTGCTAGCCCTGACGCCAACGCTGCACGCAGAGGAAGCACCAGAAAACGCCCGCTTGCCGTTGGCAGAGCTACAGCTTTTTGCACAAATTTTTGAGCAGATTCGCTCATCCTATGTCGAGGAGGTCGACGATAAAACCCTGATCGAAAATGCCATCACCGGTCTGGTGGGTGAGCTGGATCCCCACTCCGCTTTTCTGAAAGCCGATAGCTATAGCGAACTGCAGGAACAAACCACCGGCGAATTTGGTGGCCTCGGCATCGAGGTCGGCATGGAGGACGGGTTCGTCAAGGTGATCTCGCCCATTGATGACAGCCCCGCCGCAAAAGCGGGGATACAACCCGGCGATCTGATCGTCAAGATTGATGAAAAAGCCATCCAGGGTATGTCGCTGGAGGAGTCCATTGCGTTGATGCGCGGCGCCAAGGGAACCGCGGTAAAGCTGACGATTATCCGCGACAGCACCGACAAGCCGATCGAGCTCTCGATCATCAGGGATGCGGTAAAATCCCAGAGCGTCCGCAGCCGCGTTCTTGAGCCAGGCTTTGGTTATATCCGCATCGCGCAATTTCAGGTGGATACGGCAGCCGACTTCAAAAAGAACATCGAAAAAATGTTCGCCAAGGAAAAACCTCTCAAGGGTATCGTGCTCGATCTGCGCAACAACCCCGGCGGCCTGTTACCCGCCTCGGTCGAAGTGGCCGATATCCTCCTCGAAAAGGGCCTTATCGTCTACACCAAAGGCCGCACCGCATCGGCCAACAGCGAATTTTCCGCGACGCCTGGCGATCTGCTCAAGGGTATTCCAATAGTATTGCTGATCAACGGGGGTACCGCCTCGGCGGCGGAAATTGTTGCCGGCGCACTTCAGGATCAGCACCGGGCCGTAGTCACGGGCACCCAGAGTTTTGGCAAAGGATCGGTGCAGAGCGTACTCCCACTGCCCGATGGGCGAGCCATCAAGCTCACCACCGCCCGCTATTTCACCCCCAGTGGACGCTCCATTCAGGCGCAGGGTATCGTGCCCGACATCAGGGTGGCGCGCGCGGAGATCCGCAATCTTGACAGCCCGCCGGAAGTCAAAGAGGCAAACCTCGAAAAGCATCTGCGTAATGCCGACAAACCCTTGACCAAACAAGACGCGGCGCCGACTGCGCCTGGTTTGGACGACAACCAGCTGCTGGAAGCACTCAATTTATTGAAGGGCCTCACAATTCTGAAAAAAGAATAGGTTGCCAATTGGCGTTGATTTGCTATATAAATCTTGTAGCTGATGACAGCTGACTGCCGGACAAACCCTGGCAGTCACTTACCGCCAATTGCGTAAATCGCGGCCTGCTTACTGATTCTATTACAGCGTGCGGTCGAACAGAGGAAACCAACCATGAGCACCTGCGCAGGTTCGCATCCAGTCTCGCATGTAGTCTCACAACTGCGGCTAGACGAACCGGTTGAAAATATCGCCGTGCCAATTCGTAGCGGCCGCTTTTTCAAACTGGCGAACTACTGGTTTTTCGCGACGCGAGAAGGGCCTGCCATGGGTCCCTATGACGCCCTCGAACAAGCCGAGGTGGCAGTGGGCGACTATGTGAAGTTCGTAAGCGCCGCTTCGCCGCGCGTGCTGAACCTGTTTACCAGGTCAGCCCGCCCCAACCTCTAGGAGCCTGCCAGACTTAAGACTTCCCTACTGAGGAAAGTTCGACAGGCTACTAGCCTTTTGCATACGCACTACGTTTGACCGTTCAGCGGATTTCAATACCGCAGCTGGCCATGTGAGCCTTCGCCGCGGCAATGCTGAACTCGGCGAAATGGAAAATACTCGCGGCTAGCACGGCGTCCGCGCCGCCCTGCTGAATGCCATCCACCAAGTCTTGCAGCTTTCCCACTCCCCCGGAGGCGATCAGGGGAACGCTCACTGCGTCGCTGACGGCACGAGTCAGTTCGAGGTCAAAGCCGTCCTTGGTGCCATCCCGGTCCATGCTGGTCAGCAGAATTTCGCCGGCCCCATAAGCTTCCATCCGCACCGCCCAACTCACCGCATCGATACCAGTCGGTCGGCGACCGCCATGAGTAAAAATCTCCCAGCGCGACCGCTCTCCGTCGGCACTGGTTCGCTTGGCGTCGATGGCGACGACAATGCACTGACTGCCCAATTTATCCGCTGCACGCCGCACAAAGTCCGGATCCGCCACCGCCGCCGAGTTGATGCCGACCTTGTCCGCACCGGCGCGAAGCAAAGCGCGGATATCCTCCAGGGTGCGGACGCCACCACCGACGGTGAGAGGAATAAAAACCTCACTCGCCATCCGCTCCACCGTATGCAGTGTGGTCGCGCGATTCTGGTGACTTGCCGTAATGTCGAGGAAGGTGATTTCGTCGGCGCCCTCATTGTTGTAGCGGCGCGCCACCTCTACCGGATCGCCGGCGTCGCGGATGTCGACGAACTGGACGCCCTTCACCACCCGGCCATTGTCCACATCCAGGCAGGGAATAATACGTTTCGCCAATGTGCTCATAGGGGCAGTAAACCTGGGTGAATCGTTAACGCAAGCGGCAATTGTAGCGGGCGAACCGGAATGGCGAAACGCTCGTGAAACAAGAATCGGATTCAAGCCATCACGGATGCGGCGAGCGCGAGCAGCAGAAAAGTACAACACCCCGCTGCCAGATCATCCAGCATGATACCGAGCCCCCCTTTCAGGTTCCGATCCAGCCAGCAGATCGGCCAGGGCTTGCTGATATCAAACAGTCGAAACAGCGTAAAGCCCGCGAGAAGCCAAGGCCACTCCAAGGGCAACCCCAGCAGGGCAAGCCACAATCCGGCGAATTCGTCCCAGACAATACCGGGGTGGTCGGCAACGCCGAGTTTGCGGGCGGCGCGCCCACACAGCGGAATACCCGCGGCAATCGCCATAACGAGGACCAAACCCTGCCCCCACATCGGCAACTGAAGTAGCAATGGAGCGGCCAATAGCGCCACCAGGGAGCCCGCTGTGTCGGGGGCCTTGGCTGCAAGCCAGCTGCCGAAACCAAAGGCAACAAACAGCAGTGGATCACGCCAGAGCTGCCGAAAGCTGGGGGACAGCACCGAACCGGTCATCGTTCGAAGTGATCGTAGCCGGCACGGCCAACGACCCGATCCCGACCCAACTGGTCGCGACAGACAACGCCCGCGCCGGCGATGATCCAACCAATCGGGGTAGCGGCTAACCGGCCCGAAGCCACCAGTGCGTTGACACTATCGAGGTTCGCCGGCGGCACGGTAAAGCACAGCTCGTAGTCATCGCCACCGGCAAGCGCCCAGTCCAGCCATTGTGTCTGGTGGGCGTATCGCCGGAGGGGGGCGGCTACGGGCAGCCGTTGAGTGTGAATGCGAGCGCCCACGCCACTGCGTTGGGCGATATGGCCGAGATCAGCGAGCAGGCCGTCTGAAATATCGATTGCCGCGGACGCCAAGCCTCGCAGCAGTCGCCCCTCGGCGAGCCGAGGGCTCGGCCGCCAATACCTTTGCTGCAAATAGTTGAGGTGGGGTTGCCCGGAACGGTCTGATAAGACCGCGAGGCCCGCTGCACCATCGCCGAGCGTACCGGTGACATAAATGCGATCACCGGGCTTGGCGCCATCGCGACGGAGCGCCTCACCGGCTGGCAGGGCCCCGATTGCCGTAATGGTGATGCACAGTGGACCACGGGTAGTATCACCGCCCACCAGGGCAATACTGTAGGCTTTCGCCGCTGCGAACAGTCCACGACTAAACGCTTCGACCCAAGCATCATCTGCCACCGGTAGAGTCAGCGCCAACTGGAACCAGCGCGGCTCCGCGCCCATTGCGGCGAGGTCGCTCAGATTGACTCTCAACGCCCGCTGACCGATCTGCTCGGCGGGCCCATCGACGGGAAAGTGCACCCCGCTGACCAGCGTATCAGTGGTAACCGCAAGCACTTCGCCGGGATTCGGCACCAACAGCGCGCAATCGTCACCAATGCCAAGCTGCACGTCGGCGACAACCGCCTGCCGGTCGGCAAAAAAAGCCCTGATCAGGGTAAATTCGCGGCCAACGGTAGGCATGAGGAACTGGTATCAGTTGTGTTTGGTGGCGGTCAACTGCGCTCGCGCGTTGCTGACAATTCCACCGACCGGACGCGAGCGGCGACTTTATCGAGGACGCCATTGATGTACTTGTGAGCATCAGTTGGCCCAAACATCTTGGCCAGATTGATCGCCTCGTTGATAACTACTTTGTACGGCACATCGATGCGGTACAGCAGTTCATAGGCACCCAAGCGCAACACGGCCCGCGACACCGGATCGAGATCGCCCATCTTGCGATCCAGGAAGGGGCTATAGGCGCCATCGACCTCGACCAGTTGGCGAGGGATGCCATGCAACAATTCATGGAAAAATGCCGCATCCACCTTGGCCATGCCGTTGTCGGCACAAAACTCGGCTTCAATGCGGGTGATATCGGCCCCCGCCGATTGCCATTGATAGAGCGCCTGGATCAATAGTTGACGCGCTTTTTTACGGGTCGACGGCAGCGGCGCGGCCACGGCTCAGGCCTGCAACTGGCGAAACAACGACACCATTTCCAGGGCCGTCAACGCCGCTTCCTCACCCTTGTTTTCAGTGTTCTCAGCGGAGCGGTCCTCGGCCTGGCGCAGGTCGTCGGTAGTCAATACGCCAAAAGCGATCGGTATGCCCGTCGTCAGCGCCACCTCACCCACCCCCCGCGTGCATTCGCTGCAAACGTATTCGAAGTGCGGGGTGCCGCCACGAATGACGCAGCCGAGCACGATAACCGCATCGACCCGGCCCAGCTCGGCAACCTTTTTAGCGGCCAGCGGCAGCTCAAAAGCGCCGGGCACACGCACGACCTGGATGGCCTGATCAGCGACACCATGGCGTGCCAATGCCCGCAGGGCGCCCTTGAGAAGGTTTTCGGTGATATTGCCATTCCAGCGACTCACCACGATAGCAAAGCGGGCATTGTCGGGGCTGAAGTTACCTTCGACGGGTCGGTATTCGCTCATGGTAGATTCCTGTCAGCAAGATTGTCCGGCGGCGCACTGCCGCTGGCTCGGATGCGCACCTGTGCCAGTGGTCGGCCCGCTGGAGCATCAAGGGCAGTCAACGTATTCGACCACTTCTAAATCAAAGCCGGAAATGGCGCTGAAACGAAAGGGTGCGCTCATCAGCCTCAGCTTCTGCAGGCCGAGATCCCGTAGTATTTGCGAGCCGGTGCCCACCTGCAGGTAGATCACCTCGGACGCACTTTTACGCATTGTCTGGTAGCTGAGCATGGCGTCGATGCTCGCCTCCACCTGTTCATTGGTTTCGGCATTGTCGAGCAGGACCAGTGCCCCACAGCCCTCCGTGGCGATCTGTTGCATCGCCTTCTGCAGGCTCCAGCTTTTGTGCGGGCCTGGACGCTCGATGGCGAGCAGGTCGCGGGCTATGCTGGGCATATGAACGCGCACCAATATTGGCTGTTCCGGGCTGATATCGCCTTTCACCAGCGCAAAGTGCTTGCCGCCACGATGGGTGTCAACATAGGTTTTCAACAGGAACTCGCCATAGGCCGTCTGAATGACCCGCTCACCGATGCATTCGACAGTGCGATCGTTGACGAGTCGGTAGTGAATCAGATCGGCAATGGTGCCAATCTTCAAATTGTGCTTCTGGGCAAACAGCTCGAGATCGGGCCGCCTCGCCATGGTGCCGTCGTCGTTCATGATTTCGACGATCACCGCCGCTGGTTCGTGACCGGCGAGCTGGGCCAAATCGCAGCCGGCCTCGGTGTGGCCAGCGCGGCTGAGCACGCCACCCGGCTGCGCCTTCAGCGGAAAGATATGGCCGGGCTGAACGATAGCCGTCGGTGTCGCTTCGGCCGCCACGGCGACTTGCACCGTACGCGCCCGGTCGGCGGCGGAAATGCCCGTCGTCACGCCTTCGGCGGCTTCAATCGAAACCGTGAAATTGGTGCCGTGGCTGGAATTGTTGCTCGTCACCATCAGTGGCAGATCGAGCTGGCGGCAGCGCCGCTCGGTCAAGGTCAGGCAAATCAGCCCGCGCGCGTGCACTGCCATGAAGTTGATATCCTCCGGGCGAACTTTGCCCGCGGCGAGCACCAGATCACCCTCGTTTTCCCGATCCTCGTCGTCCATCAGGATCACCATGCGACCCAGACGGATGTCCTCAATCAACTCTTCAACCGAATTCAACTTCATCATATCCACTCAAGCGTTATTGAAATCATGCCTCTCCCGGGGTTGGGAAGACGCTGCCGCCATCGGGTTCGGCGGCCCGATCGCCGAGCAACAAGCGCTCGAGATAACGCGCTATCACGTCCACCTCCAGGTTGACCTGGGTTCCCGGCTGGTAAGTGCCGATCACGGTATGGGCGATGGTATGGGGAACAATGTTTATCTCAAATTCCGCGCCATCGACACTGTTGACGGTGAGGCTGGTGCCATCAATGGCGATTGAGCCTTTGTGGGCGATGTAACGCGCGAGTGGTGCCGGCGCACGCAACCGGAACCGCTCGGAGCGAGCATCGGAATGACGACTGATCACCTCGCCGATGCCATCGATATGGCCGGACACCAGATGCCCGCCCAGCCGCGCCGTCGCCGTCAGTGCTTTCTCCAGGTTGACCGGCTGCCCGACCCACCACAATCCAGCGGTGGTAAAATTAAGCGTTTCCACCGAGACATCAGCGGCAAAACCATCGCCGGGCAGCGCCACCGCGGTCAGACAGACGCCGTTGACCGCAATGCTGTCACCCAGGCAGACATCGGCAAGATCGAGATCGCCGGTGCGAATCTGCACGCGCAGATCCCCCCCGCGCTGTTCAGTGCCAACTATGTCGCCAACGGCGGCGATGATTCCGGTAAACATCAGCTTCCCTCCAAACTTGCCGTGATTCGCCAGTCCGCGCCCATCGCGCGCATATCGGTGACCCGCAACGCCAGCCCTTGCGCCAGGTGATCAAACGGCAGCAGTGCGAGCGGCATCGCATTGCTGCCGAGGAGCTTGGGCGCCAGATACAGAACCAGCTCGTCCACCAGCCCCTCGACTAGAAACGCCCCGGACAATTTGGCACCCGCCTCCACCAGCACTTCGTTGCATTCACGGCGGGCGAGCTCCTGCAGCAGTGCCCGCAAATCGACTTTGCCGGCGGTATCCGGCAGCGCGCAGACTTCAGCGTCGCCGGTGGCCGCCGCCTGCCCCGCCCCGCTGACCGCGGTGGCAACCAGCACCGAGCCCGGCGGATCGAAAATTCGCAACCGGTGGGCGTGCTCCAGACTGCGGCGCCTGCTATCGACGATAACCCGCAGCGGCTGCATCGCAGCGATGCCAGTGGCATCGGCAAGCCCGAGTTGGCCGGCCCGCACGGTCAGCGCCGGGTTGTCCTGCAAGACCGTGCCAACACCGGTAATGATTGCGCCGCAGCGGGCGCGCAGCCGCTGTCCGTCGCTACGCGCGGCCGCGCCAGTGATCCACTGGCTCTCGCCATTTGCCATCGCAGTGCGGCCATCCAGACTGGCGGCGATCTTCAGGATCACCCAGGGCAATCCGGTTTCGCAGCGCTTGAAAAACCCGACGTTCAGCGCACGGGCTTCCGGCTCCAGCACCGGACCATCCACGCTGATACCGGCGGCGCGCAGGGCTTGCTGGCCTCCGCTCGCCGCCGGATGGGAGTCGCCGGTGCCGAATACCACCCTGGCCACACCCGCCCGTGTCAGCGCCGCGGAACAGGGCGGCGTGCGACCGTGGTGACTACAGGGCTCGAGAGTGACATAGGCCGTCGCACCGACCGCTTTTTTTCCCGCCACCCGCAGCGCGTTGATTTCGGCGTGATCCTCACCCGCACGCTGGTGCCAGCCTTCGCCAACGATCTCGCCATCGCTAACGATAACGCAGCCGACACGGGGATTGGGTCTAGCGGTGTACCAACCTCTGCGGGCGAGCTGTAGCGCCGCCGCCATGTACCTAGCATCCACATCAGTAGCCATCGATCAGGACGCGTTGCCGTCGCCATCTTCGCGCTCCAGGCGATCCAGTTCCGCCCGAAACTCGTTCAAATCCTGAAACCGGCGATACACCGACGCGAAGCGGACATAGGCCACATCATCCAGCAAGCGCAGTTGCTCCATGACCTTTTCGCCGACTATTCGTGAGCTAATTTCACGTTCTCCGGTACCCTGGAGGTAGCGCTTGATTTGGGCCACCACGGCTTCAACCTGTTCAACGCCGACCGGACGCTTGCCCAGCGCGAGCTGTAACCCCGAACGCAGCTTGTCTTCGTCGAATGGCATGCGAGTGCCATCGCGCTTGATCACCCGGGGCATCAGCAACTCGGCCACCTCATAGGTGGTAAACCGCTCCCGACACGTCGCGCACTCGCGCCGACGGCGAACCTGGCCGCCATCGGCCACCAAGCGAGAATCGATCACCTTGGTGTCATCTGTAGCACAGAAAGGGCAGTGCATGAGGCAAGCCATAGCATGATAAATAACCGGCGAATGGTACCACACGGAGGGTTACGCCATGATCAGAATGCGCAGGGGCCCAACATCCGCACACCCGACAAAGTTAGCGCTGAAGGGCTAGCAGGATCGGTGTCCCTGTCGCCCCGATAGCGATTTTGGGTATAATCCGCGGCCATCCGCAAACCTGGCGCGAACCTGCGATCTGCTCCGGTAGCAGCGCCCGCAAGTATCTGGAGCGAGCAAACCATGACCTTCGTCGTCGGCGAAAACTGTATCAAATGCAAGTACACGGACTGTGTGGAAGTCTGCCCGGTAGATTGTTTCTACGAAGGACCAAACTTTCTGGTTATCCACCCGGACGAGTGTATCGACTGTGCACTGTGTGAGCCGGAGTGTCCGGTCAACGCCATTTTCGCGGAAGATGAACTGCCGCCCGGCCAAGAGGACTTTCTGCAGTTGAATGCGGATTTGTCCGCCACCTGGCCAAACATCACCACCCGCAAGGAACCGCCCGCGGATGCCGCCGACTGGGAGGGCAAGCCCGGCAAGCGCGACTTGCTAGAGCGCTAGGATTTCTGAATCTAGCTCGCTAGCTGCCAAACAGGGTTTCGCTGTCGAGACCCTGTTGCTGTAGGGTCTCGCGAAGTCGGCCCAACGCATCCATCTGGATCTGCCTGACCCGCTCCCGAGTCAGGCCAACAGCACGGCCGACCTCTTCCAGAGTTGCCGTGTCGTAACCCCGCAGGCCGAAGCGGCGAGAGAGAATTTCCTGCTGCTTGTCGGACAATTTTTTGAGAAAAGTTTCCATCGTCGCCATCAACTCCTCACCCTCGGCCAGCTCTTCCGGGTCATTGGGGTGGCTGTCGGCAATAGAGTCGATCAACGTGTTATCGCCGTCTTCACCCACCGGGGCATCGGTCGATCCCACTCGCTCATTCAGCGCGAGCATGCGCGAGACTTCGCCACAGGTCTTGTTCAGGCGCACCGCCACTTCCTGGGCCGACGGGGCGTGATCAAGCTCCTGGGCGAGTTTGCGAGAAGCCTTCAGATAGACGTTAAGCTCCTTGGCAATGTGGATCGGTAGACGGATGGTGCGCGTCTGATTCATCAGCGCGCGCTCCACCGTTTGGCGTATCCACCAGGTCGCATAGGTGGAAAATCGATAGCCCAACTCGGGGTCAAATTTTTCGACTGCCCGAATCAAACCCAGATTGCCTTCTTCGATGAGATCTATCAGGCTGAGTCCACGATTGGCATAACGACGCGCAATCTTTACTACCAACCGCAAATTGCTTTCGATCATCCGTCTGCGTGAATTTCCATCGCCGCCGCGGGCGAGTCGTGCGTAATGCACCTCCTCCTCTGCGCTCAGCAACGGGATAAAACCAATTTCCTTCAAATAGAGGCTGAGGACATCAAAAAAATGCTCGCGTCGGCCCGGCGCTGGATCGCGAGCATCGCTATCGGAATCCACGTCGCTAGACAAAGGTACCTCCCCCATTGCCACTTGATCCGCCAAGCCACTGCCGCTTTCGCCCATAGACGCTGCCACTTAATCCACCGAATTGCAACCGCGCTCTGGGTGGTTATCGCCGACGTCTGGCAGATGATGCGAGTTATGTGCGCTGGTCTACTGTTTTGGCAACAGCCGCAACGGATCCACCGGCTTGCCGCGCTCGCGAATTTCAAAATACAGGCGACCAGGATTGGCCGGGTCTCCACCCACCTCGGAAATCGTCTGACCCGACTTCACCACCACCCCCTCGCTGACAAATAGCTTGCGGTTGTGGGCATAGGCGCTGAGATAGGTATCATCGTGCTTGATGATGATAAGCTGCCCGTAAGCAGGCAGACCGTTCCCGGCGTAAACCACCGTACCCGTAGCCGCCGCCGTTACCGGGCGACCCGCCGCGCTCTGAATATCGATTCCCTTGAACACCCTCCCGCTATCGTAATTACGGGTGAAGCGCCCAGTCACCGGCCACCGCCAACTCCCCACGCCACCTGACGCAAATGTCGATGCCGGTGACGTGCGTTGGGGTGGGGCTATCCCAATCACCGGGCTAGCGGTCGGTCGTTGGGGTGGCGGTTTGACCAAAACCGGAGCCGATTTGATGATCGGCTGCTCAGGTTTGGGCGCCGTTTGCGAAATCCTCGCGGGAGATAACGGCGGCTTTACCGGTGCGGCGCTCGTCATTGGCTTACTCGCCGGCGCTGCGGGTGGCGATGTCGTCGGCGTCACGGCTACCGGTCTTGGTTCAGCCGCGTGAGGGAGGTCGAGCGTCAATCGCTGTCCGGGACGCAGGTGGTAGGGTTTCACAATACCGTTCGCTACCGCCAGCGCCTCAACATCCAGCTCGTAGCGCCAAGCGATGGCATACAGGGTTTCATCGCTTGAAACGATGTGGTGGTTAATCCGCTCACTGGGCGGCGGCGGCAGGCTGATGACCGGCGCCGGCGCCGCAGCGCAAATCGAGGACAACATTGCCAACACGCCGAAAACACCGATAGCGATCCCTGTCGCCAGCGCCTGGGAATAGAGCGACACCGCGATATACCGTCTACGATTACCGGGAAACACCACTGAGCAACGGCACAAAGCGCACCCGCTCCACGACTTCTTCGGCAAACTGGAAACTATCGCCCTGGCGGACAATCAGGCGCAATTCCTGCTCGCCATCCGGCCCCACCGGAATCACCAGGAGCCCATCGGGGGACAGTTGACGCAGCAACTCTTCAGGCACCTTTTCAGGCGCGGCGGTGCTGATAATCGCATCGTAGGGGGCGTACTCGGCGGAGCCGACGATGCCGTCAGCGTGAGTGGCGATAATGTTGCGCAAACGCAGCTTTCGAAACCGCTCTCGCGCCTTCACCAGGAGCGGCCGAATACGCTCCAGCGTATAGACCTGACCGACTAACTGGGCAAGGATAGCGGCTTGGTAACCCGAGCCCGTGCCGACCTCGAGAACGCGTTCGCGAGGTCCCCGGGAGAGCAGAACTTCCGTCATCAGGGCAACGATATAAGGCTGGGAAATTGTCTGACCGTAGCCAATGGGAAGGGCCGTGTCTTCATAGGCGCGGTGGGCAAGTGCCTCTTCGAGAAAGAGGTGGCGAGGCGTCACCCGCATAACATCGAGCACGCGGGAGTTGCTGATGCCCTTGTCTTTCAGGCGTTGGATAAGTCGCTCGCGGGTGCGCTGCGATGTCATGCCAACCCCACTGAGCTCGATCGAGTTCACCCCTTGCGTCTCCATTGCTATCTGCGGCTGACTATAGCATAGCGACCGATGCCACAGCAGCGGCCGGCGGGGCGTTCAGGGTAGCGATCTCACGCAACACTGCGGTCGCATAGCAGCCGGCCGCCAGCGAAAAATTGAGGACAAGGTCGCGTTCCTGCCAATACCAACGGAAATCCTGCGCCACACACACCAATTCGCGTCGCTCCTGACGCAAGCCACTGTGTTCCAAACCATCGCGCCAGCGAGACCAAGGGCCCAGTACGCGGGATTCCAGCTCCGCCACCGCGAGTGGGGCAGTGCTGCGCCCACGCCCCCACAGTGGCCCGTCAACCACCACCTCTGCCGCCAGCGGTTGCCGCCAGCTCCGCGCCTGCACCCGCGCGGATAACACGAGATTAAACAGATAGGAACGCGCCGCTGACAGATACAGCCCCTCGCGCCCCTTGCCCGACCACCGGCTCCGACCCAGCTTAAGATCCGCTTCGCGCAAATTGTTGCCATCGATACCAAAGCGCTGCTCACCAAAATAGTTCGGCACGCCGACGGCGGCAACTTCGGCCAAGCGCTTTTCGAACACCACGTGGTCGCCCTCTGGCTCACGCAGTCGAATCTCGAAGCGGTTGCCGCGGTGCATTCCCCGGCGCAGCTTGCGTTGCTGGCGCCGGCATTGAAGAATCTCGCAGCCCGCCAGGCTCGACAGCGCGAGCGTCGATAAGAGCTGGGTCTCATCCGTGCGGAGGGGGACACTGAACCACTGAGTCGTCAGCGCACGGCGATCCTTAATCCCGCAAAAACCGATCGCCGATTCCTCCACGCCAGCCGTGCGGGCCAGCCACTGAGCCACCCAGAGGGTGTTGTGATCGCGCTTGCGCAGTTGCAGCCAAAGGTGCTCGCCATCGGTTGAACTCCCGACATCAAGCAATTCTTCGACGACGAAATCCTCCGGCTGGACGCGAAACTGTGCGACACCAGCAGGAGTGCCATGCGCCCGGGCGAAATCGAGACTAAAGGCAGGGTCAGTCGTCAAGGGCAATACCGGGGATCGGTCAAGAGAGTTGAAAGCGTCGGCCAGCGGAAATTAGGCCTCGGCTCGAAAACCCCAGTCATGGGGAGCAATCTGCCTCTTGCCTCAAGACAACCCCAGCCAGTGCCGCAGCCATTTCGGGCATGACAGCTTCGGATCGCGGCGAGGTGCCCCGCCAGCTTCCTTTGCATAATAGGGCTCAGCGATTATCATGAGCAACTTTCGTGGCCGCCCATGGCCAAAATTCAACAAGAATCATCAAACCCCGGTACCCATGCCCTTGTCCCACTCTCGCAGATGCCCGGGGTTTTCCCTAGCCCTCCTGATAATTCTGTCGTTCGCACTCGGCGCTTGTACCGTGACCCCACCGCCATCGGCAAAGCAGGCGCCCCCGATTGTTGTGGAGGAAAAACCGCCACTTTGCCCCCCACCGGCGCCCGTCACACCACCGGTCGCGGTTCCTTGCAAACCGCCACCACCCTCAGCCCTTCAGTGTCCCGAGGTACCACCCGTGCGCTGCCCCCGCTGTCCCACTACTATCGCCGGCGACAAAGTGGTGCTCGGTGAAATCGAGACCGTTTTGGTGGATCCACCGGGGTTCGCCTATCCAGCCCGCATCGATAGCGGAGCGGAAGGAACTTCGATGCATGCCATCAATATCGTCCAGTTTGAACGCGACGGCGAGCGCTGGATCCGCTTCGACCTGCAAGATCCGCAGACAAAGAAGCTGAAGACACTGGAGCGCAAGAAGGCCGGCCGGGTTCGCGTCAAGAAAGTCGATAGGGCGCTGGAGCGCCGCGTTGTCGTGCTCATGAAACTCAGCATCGGCAAACTCTCCCAGCAGCTTGAGGTGTCGCTGACCGACCGCTCCCACTTCGAATTTCCAGTGTTGATTGGCCGCAACTTCCTCCGCGACACGGCGGTAGTTGATGTCGGCCAACGTAACGCCGCCAAGTAAGTCACCGATGTCCTCGCGCAGCCAAGTCTTTCTGTTTGCCGCCCTGTTTATTTTGGCGGGCCTCGGCGTCACCCTGTACAAACACATTTTGCTGCATATTCCGCTAGTTCCCGGCAGTGTGCGCACGGTGTGGGATATCGAAGCCAAGATCACTTTCAGTGCCTCCGGTGAACCGGTTACGGTCAATCTCGCGCTGCCGGAAACCCAGTCCGGGTTTGAGATCCTCGATGAGTCTTTCGCTTCCTCTGGCTATGGCTTCAGTATCGGTGGTACCAGCAGCCAGCGCCGGGCGATCTGGACTGGCCGCCAGGCAAACGGCGATCAAACTCTGTACTACAAGCTCCAACTCACACGCCGACCAGCCCTGAATCCAATGCGGCCGGAGCAGGTGCCGGAATTTGATACCAACATCACCAAACCCGAGTGGACTCCGGTGCAATACTCCGCGGCTACCGGGCTTATCCGGCGAGCGCGAGAGCTATCCTCATCACCCGAAAGTTTCACGGTGCAACTACTCAAACTGCTGAATGATCGCAGCCATTCGCAAGACGCCAACCTGTTGTTTGAAGCGGCGCCACACGCTTCGGCCGCGGATTTGGCCGTGAAGCTCCTCGCCGAAGCCGATGTGCCTGCTCACATGGTGCGTGGCATTCGCTTGAGCCGCAAACAATACAACCAGAAGCCAACGGAACTGATTGAAATCCATAACGGCAGCCAGTGGGTGCCCTTTAATCTGGCGACCGCCCGCGAGGGACTGCCGGAGGATTTCTTCATGTGGCAGCGCGGCGGCCAATCCCTGATTGATGTGCTCGGCGCGCATCGTTCGCGCGTGCGCTTTTCCCTGCTCGCCAATGTCATTCCAGCAAAGAACGTCGCGCTGATGGAGGCCAAGGACGAAACTGCCGCACTGATTGATTTCAGTATTTATTCGCTGCCCGTCGAGAAACAGGCAATTTTCAAGTTACTGCTGCTGGTGCCCATCGGCGGCCTAATTGTGGTGATCTTCCGGGTATTGATCGGTCTGCGCACCTCGGGCACCTTTATGCCGGTGCTGATCGCACTCGCCTTTATCCAAACTACTCTGGTGACAGGTATTGCCATTCTGATCACCTTGATAATCGTCGGGCTTTGGATCCGCTCCTACTTGAGCCGCATGGACATGTTGATGGTATCGCGAATTACTGCGGTGCTAATCGTGGTGGTAATGCTGATGGCGGCGTTCAGTGTGCTCAGCTATAAACTCGGCCTCGATCAGCTTCTGAACATTACTTTCTTCCCGATGATCATCCTGGCCTGGACCATCGAACGGATGTCCATCACCTGGGAGGAGGACGGCGCGCGCGAGGTTTTCATCCAGGGAGGTGGCAGTCTTGTCGTTGCCGTGTGCGCCTACCTGGCGATGACCAACGACCTGGTCGAACACCTCACCTACAACTTCCCCGAGGTGTTATTTGTGGTGCTGGGCATCATTTTGCTCCTCGGCCAGTATTCTGGTTATCGGCTCAGCGAGCTGCGGCGCTTCCAGTTCATGGAGCGTTGATCCATGTGGTGGTCGCGCTACCGTAAACTACGCAAGATCGGTGTGCTCGGCATTAACGAGCGGAACGTCGCCTACATCGCCCGCTACAACGAGCGGCAATACTACCCGCTGGTGGATAACAAACTGCTCACCAAGGAGGCCGCCACCAAGGCCGGCATTGCGGTGCCCGAACTGCTCGGCGTCATAAAAACTCCGTCACAGCTACACCTGTTGCCGGGGTTGCTCAGCCCGTTGAACCAGTTCGTCATCAAACCGGCCCGAGGTAGCGGCGGCAAGGGCATTACGGTAATCGCAGGCCGCGACGGCGAACACTTCGTCAAACCCAGCGGCGTGGTCATCACCATCGACCAGATCCGCCACCATGTGTCGAACATCCTCAGCGGCGTTTACAGCCTGGGCGGGAAACCCGATGTCGCCTTTGTTGAAGCATTGGTGCAAGGCGAACCGGTTGTCAGCAAATACACGTTCGAAGGTTTGCCGGATATTCGCGTGATCGTGTTCAGAGGATTTCCGGTCATGGCGATGATGCGATGCCCTACTCACGCCTCCGATGGCAAAGCCAATTTGCATCAGGGCGCGGTGGGTGTCGGGCTGGATATTTGCTCCGGTCGGGCGCTGCGCGCGGTGCAGCGCAATCATCTCATCGAGCGCCACCCCGACACCGGTGTCAGCTTCGCTGATCTCGCCATCCCCAGTTGGCGCTCCCTGCTCGAACTCGCGGCAAGCTGCTACGAAATGAATAAACTGGGCTACCAGGGCTGCGACATTGTTCTCGATCGCAACCTCGGCCCATTGCTTCTTGAGCTCAACGCCCGCCCCGGTCTTGCGATCCAGATCGCCAATGGCCTCGGCCTGCGCCACCGCTTGATGGCAATTGAAGCTCAGACCCACGGCGACTTGAACGTGGCTGAACGCGTCGCCCGGGTTTATCAATTGTTCGGCGGCGGCGCGGTCGATGCTGTCCACACCGCCAGCCCACCGTAATCCAGGATTTAGTCTCGCCCTATGTCCCGCCCTATCAACCTGCTGATAAGACTTGTGGCTATTGATGCTACGACCACCAAGCCACCCCCACCCGGGATGCTGCCGGCAATGGTGATGGGCGCCACGACACCTCAACAACGAAGATGACCTATGTCACCCAGTAGCACTGGATCGCGAGTCGGGTTTTGGATCTGTACCTACAGCGGCGCACTACTCGTCATCGGTGCCTTCTGGTACATCCTCGGATACCCGACGCAACTGTCGGAACCGGATGTGGCCGACGCACATAAATTACAGTGCGTTTCCTACGCGCCATTCGAAGACGATCAATCGCCGTTTGATTTCGACAACGGCCTGCAAATCTCCGAAGCGCGCGTCAAAGCGGATCTCACGCTGTTGTCGAAGCGATTTGGTTGCGTCAGAACCTATTCCACGATCGGCCTGGAAGCGGTACCGCTCTATGCGAAGGAGCTCGGCCTGCAAGTGCTGCTGGGTGCCTGGGTCAATGCCGATCCCGTTGCCACCCGGCGGGAGTTGGCGATGGTCGTCGATTTGGCGCGCCGGTACCCGGACACGGTACGCGCAATCGTCGTTGGCAACGAGACCTTGCTGCGCAAGGAGGTAACTGGATCGCAGCTTGCACACTATATCCGCGACGTCAAAACCAACATGCCTGAAATCCCGGTAACCTACGCTGACGTTTGGGAATTCTGGCTCAAGCACCCCGAGGTCGCCCCCGCCACTGATTTCATCACCATTCACATCCTGCCCTACTGGGAGGACAAACCCGCGGGCATCGAAAACGCCATGGCCCATCTCAAGGAAACCTACGCCGAAGTGGCCGCGCGGATTCCAGGAAAGCCCATACTGATCGGTGAAACCGGCTGGCCATCCGAGGGCAGGATGCGCGGCGATGCGCTCCCCAGCACAGAAAATCAGGCGCGATTTCTCCGCGGTTTCGTCCAACTCGCCGAGCATGAAGGCTGGAACTACAACCTGATAGAAGCGTTCGATCAACCCTGGAAACGCATGAATGAAGGGGCGGTCGGGGGCTATTGGGGCATCTACGATACGCGTCGAATAGACAAAGGAGCCCTCTCCGGCGCCATCACCAATTACCCCGACTGGCAGAGGCTATTGCTGCTGTCGATGGTGATCGCCGCTGCCACCTTGGCGCTGGTCAGCCGGGGCAAGCTCGCCACAGACGCCAACCCACTTGCCATCACCGGCTTTGTCGTCGCCGGCGCAATCCTGCTGCCATTGCAGGGCGAGCAGTTCGCCATCACCGCGCGCAACTCCTGGGAGTATCTCTGGGCCACGGTCGTGATGACATTGAGCGCCACCACCTACCTTGTTTGCGCATACTCGATTGCCGCCAGACAACCCCTACTGCCCGCCGCCACTCGGGCCTCCCTCGGGTTCTTGATGGGGCGCCGTAGATTTCAGGCAACCCACGGCCACGGCCTTCTACGCATGACCATCCTGTTTTGTGCGATGGTCGAGGTAACCGGGCTGGTCTTTGATTCCCGCTACCGGAGCTTCAACAATTTTGCCTTTGCGATCCCCGCATGCGGTTTTTGGCTGACCTCAAAAACCACGGTTACGATGGATAGCGACCGCGCGGCGGAGAAATTTTCCGCCCTTTTCTTGATAGCCGGCGCCATCTTTATTCTGATAAACGAGACCCCCAAAAATATCCAAGCCACCCTATGGTCGGTGATCTGCCTAGCATTAGCCTATCCCGTGTGGAAAGAAGCCCGCCAAGTCAGCTTACCCGCACTCAAGACGATACTGATCGCTGGGATACTAGCCTACGCCGGGAGCGCAAGTATGCGCTACGGCGTTATGGAATCGGTTGATCTCGTCAGCGCCTGCACAGACAAAACCAACGGTAGCCTTTGCACCGTGCGCGACACCTTGGGAAGAATTATCCATTACAACGGATTCGGCTGGCTAAGCCTGATTGGTGCCGTGCTGACGCTGTTATCCAGAAGTTTCTCAGCAGCCATCGTTACATTGCTCCTCAGCATCGCTGGGTTAACACTCTACAACGCCAGCCTTAGCACATATGCATTTGTCGCGTCGCTATTGCTCATGGCGATGCAGAAGCCCTCTCAGAAATCGGAAGCAGCTTGCCGGCAAATTGGAGATCTGGATAGCAAAAATCCGCCCTAACTTTCTGATAATCTTCGCCGACAAACCGCGCCAAAATATACGTCTGAAGGCTACTAAGCTCGATGCCGCACTGGATAAACAACCATCAGCTGACCGGTGTTTTGTCCAATGGGTGGGCATAAATAAAAATAATCCAAAATTTCTCTAAAGCTTAGGCCTTGAGCTTCGATAACCCAATACCACTACCCAGTAGGGTATGTGGATGTTTCGCAACTGTGTGAGTGCATGCAGCCGCATTGTCGCGACGGCAGGCGCTCATTAAACAGGTATCAACCGAGGAAGGAATACCTACAAAAGGCAAACCCATCGAAAGGTGGGGACGCAAAGTCTCCGATCTACGGGGCTCAGGCCCTAGGATAGCGGGATTGCTAGGTAGTCAAATGACTGCGCCAAGCGCGGGTAGCGCCCTGCTCGGTCAGCCATTGTCGACTTTAGCCAGGTATCAACTGAGGCAGCAATACCTACAAAAGGCAAACCCATCGAAAGGTGGGGACGCAAAGTTACCGGTCTAAGGGGTCGAGGCCCTAGGATAGCGGGATTGCTAGGTAGTCAAATGACTGCGCCAAGGGTGGCCATGTGCCACTTTCAGCCTGGCGACGGACATCGGCTATGGTAGCCCGTATCTTTTTGCCTTTCCGCCTTGGGTACCACGCCCCGGTATAGCGTCCCCTTCTACGTGGGTTGCATTTGCAACATCAAGGCAAAGGAGACACCCGTGAAACAGAAACGCCGCTTCCTCCACCAGCTCGTGGTACCCGCTACCACGAGCCTCTTGATCGGCATGGGCGCTTCAGCCAGCGCCCAGACGCCCGCCGAGTTCACCCAGTCGATCATCGACGATATGACGCTGCCCAATGACGGCGTACAGCTGGGCTATCAGCGCCACCACTACGCCGGCACCCACATGGGTCTGATGGCCCGTGGGGATTACACGCCCGGCTACTGGAATCCCGCCAACAAGTCGCTAAAAAACGCCACCTGGTGGACTGGTATTTCGCCCTGGTGGAATGTGCTGCCCATGCAGGGCAATGCCGCCACGCAAACGCGGGTGGAGGTCGGCACCGTCGCCGCCATCGCGCGCGACAAGGGCACCAACAACTGGCGCACCGTCTTCAACGGCCCGACCGGCTGGGCGGCCAACTATGACGCCCCGGCGCAGTATTACCTCGGCCCTGCTAATGAGGTGAAAGGCACCCTCCCCGGCTACCCGACCAAGCTGTACCTGCCGCCCGCCGGGCAGAATACGATCCACGGCGGTGGGGGTGTGTTCCAGATCAATTCGCAGGGCATCGATGGCCTGGTGCTCTGCACGGCCGCGCGCTTAGTAGGGCCGGACGCCACCAAAGCCAAATACGCGCTGTGGTCGGGCGCTGACTGGTACCCCTATGTCGGCTTTAATGTACAAGCCAATGCCCCGAGCTGGATTCCCGGCATCGTGACCGAGCGATTCAAGAAAATCACCCCGCAGTGGCAGAGCTTTTGCGCCGCGCCGCTGGATAATCCTGGGCGCAATGGGGATAACAGTTGGTACCGCGACGCTGTGGGCGTGTTCATGTCGACGGCTCAGTTGAGGGCCAATCCGGTAGCGCCTATCCCCGGCTTGTTGCCAGCAACAACCCCGCCTACACCCCCGCCGGTAGTAACACCCCCACCGGTAGTAACACCCCCACCGGTAGTAACACCTCCGCCAGCACCTCCGCCCGTAGCGACACCTCCCGCTGGCGCGAACGCAACTCTTATTGCCAACATCAAAGAACAAATACGGTTGTTGACGCAGCTACTCATCGCACTAGGCGGATAAATCGCCTCCACTCGGGGTACGGGCTGCTAGTGTCGCAATGACGCGCTAGCAGCTCGCTGTTTTTTGGGGGAAATCCAGCGCCTCTGATCAAGTGCTTCGATAGGCCCTGGGCTAACGGCAACTTACTGATTCCGTTCGTGGTCAGCTTGTAGTGGTCGAATAAACTGGATACCGTTTCACGCCAACCGTGCCGAAACAGGTTTGGGCGACCAATATGACTTGTATCTGGACGGGCGCGGGTTGGCTGTACCTGGCTGTTGTCCTTGATCTGCTCAACAGGGAAGACGTCGGTTGGTCGATCAAGCCAAGGATGACAGCGAACATCGTGATCGATGCGCTGACCATGGCGTGGTTTCGTCGCAAGCTGGCACCGAGATTGACCCATCACTCGGACAGCCGAAGCCAGCATGCGAACCACGCCGTTCAGGCGCGGCTGAAGAAGTACGGCATGGCCTGCTCGATGAGCAGGAAGGAATGCTGTTGGGAGAGCCTGCCTCACGAAGTGAGGTTGCCCCTAAAAAACGTAGTTCTTAACCGGGTGTTACTTTGACGGTTAAGGGGAAGTGAAATGACAAGAGAAAAAGGCAAGAGGGCGGCATACACACTGGAGTTCAAGATCGAGGCTGTGCGATTG
>JBPPNE010000132.1:0-10892 GCA_051306415.1 Porticoccaceae bacterium | reverse complement strand
GCAGCTTGCAACCCCGCTCAAGACTCAACTGGATCATCGTGCGTTCTTCACAACTCAACTGGTTGTAGTTCTTTTCCATCGCAACACTTTACCTCTCGGAGAGTGTTGCACTTCAGATTTGAGGCCGGCCTGTCTCTGAAAAAATGCGGCCTCAAATAATTGCGGGCGAAAACTGGCTGTCAAAAACTGTTATCGGCGAAACTATCGTGTCTTCGGGCTACAACATACGGGTCAACATGATCGCCCCCAAAGTGCCGGCAAGACTCAGAACCACGCTGAGGCCAACGTAAAGGGCGGCAAGCGCCAGGTGGCCATTTTGCCACAGTGCCAGCGCATCGAGGGAGAACGCCGAGAACGTGGTGTAAGCGCCAAGAAATCCGACCACGAGAAAGTTGCGCCACTCGCCGGGTAGCGCGCCGCGCTCGACCACCAGCACATAAAGCACACCCATGACTATGCAACCACTGACATTGATGACCAGTGTCGCCAGCGGGAAACGGTGACCGGCAACGGGAAACAACAGCGCATTGACGCCAAAGCGCGCCATCGCACCCAACGCGCCACCACAGGCCACCGCGAGCCACTGCATTAGCTCCCCTCGCCCTTGTCGCTGGGATAGCGCTGGCGCCGGCTGCGGCGATTGGCGTCGCGCAGTTGCCGCAGCTTCTCGCCGATGCGGATTTCGAGGCCACGCTCCACCGGCTGGTAATACTCCTTGCCGCGCAGCTCCTCGGGAAAATAATTGTCGCCAGCGGCGAACCCCTCTTCGTCGTGGGCGTAGCGATAGTCGGCGCCATAACCGAGGTTCTTCATCAGCTTGGTGGCGGCGTTGCGCAGATGCAGCGGCACTTCGTAGCTCGGCATCGACTGCACGTCGGCCCGCGCCCGCTGATAGGCGCTGTAGACCGCGTTGCTCTTTGGCGCCACCGCCATGTAGATCACCGCCTGCGCCAGGGTCAGCTCACCCTCCGGGCTGCCGAGGCGCTCCTGCACATCCCAGGCATCGCGGGCAATACTGAGGGCGCGAGGGTCGGCGTTGCCGATATCCTCGCTCGCCATGCGCAATATCCGCCGCGCGATGTAGAGCGGATCGCAGCCGCCGTCGAGCATGCGCACCAGCCAGTACAGTGCGGCGTCCGGCGACGAGCCGCGCACGGCCTTGTGCAGAGCCGATATCTGGTCGTAAAAATATTCGCCGCCCTTATCGAAACGGCGGACGTCGGACGCCATGACCTGCTCGACCAGCGCGCGGTCGATGGTGCCACCGCCTTCGCTCTCGGCGGTGGGATCAGCGGTGGGATCGCCGGCAAGATCAGCGGCGATCTCCAGCAGATTGAGCGCCTTGCGGGCGTCACCGTCGGCGGCTGCGGCCAGCAGGGCGAGCGCATCGGCGGTCACGGTCAGTCGGCCGCCAAAGCCGCGCTCGGGATCGCTCAGCGCGCGCGCCAGCACCCCCAAAAGATGCTCGTCATCGAGCGGTTTCAACACATAGACCCGGCAGCGGGACAGCAGCGCGTTGTTCAATTCGAAGGACGGATTTTCCGTGGTCGCGCCCACCAGGATGACGGTGCCGTTCTCGACGAAGGGCAGGAAGGCATCCTGCTGGGCCTTGTTGAAGCGGTGGACTTCATCGACGAAAAGGATGGTGTTGCGACCGCGCTCGGCACGCTCTTCCAGCGCGCTCGCAACTGCGGCGCGGATTTCCTTCACCCCGGCTAGCACCGCGGACAGGGTTTCAAAGGGGGCATCGGCGGCATCCGCGATCATCCGCGCCAGCGTCGTCTTGCCGACCCCCGGCGGCCCCCAGAACACCATCGAGTGCAGGTGGCCACTGACAATGGCTTCGCGCAGTGGCTTGCCGGGGGCTAGCAGGTGCTGCTGACCGAAGAACTCATCCAGGGACGCCGGCCGCATGCGCGCCGCCAGCGGCTGGTAAGCAGTAGGCGATAATGCGGCCATGCGCCTGCCTCAACCCATCCGCTCAGTTTTCACGCAGCACATCGGTTCCCGCTGGCGGCGTGAAATTGAAAAGTGTGTTATCGATTGCCGCGTTCAACGTCACCTCATTGAGACTGATCTCCGTGCGTTGCCCGAGCGTATCCAGCAGGGTCATGGCGGACGGTTTGCTATCCGCAAATGAGAGCACCAATTGGGTGTAACGGCTGTCTGCCTGCAGGGGTTTCAGGGTATAGCGAGTCACGGCGCCACTCTGGCTGACCTCGACGCTGAAATGGCTTTCGAGTTGAGCGGCACCCCCGATGAACAGCACCGCTGGCGTGTTGCTGATATCTTCGACAAAGGGCTTGACGGTGACTTGCTGGAGGTCTGGATCGTAAATCCACAGCGTCTTGCCGTCGGCGATCACCCATTGTTCGTAGGGTGGCGAGCTAATCCAGCGGATCTTGCCAGGACGGGCCAGCTTCATCTCACCGCTGGTTTCCTGCACCGGATAGCCATCGGCGGCATACACCGTTTGCTGGAACCGCGCACTCAGGCTCTGGATGGGCTTGAGTCGGTGTTCGAGGTCATTGAGCACTGACGGATTTGCCGCAGCAATCAGCGGCAGTATCAGCAGGGCTGCACATAATTTTCTCATTGTGCGTCCACTCACGACATCAGACCGCATGGTTGGGCCCGAGGACTTCCCGGCTACCGTTACTATTCATCGGGCTGACCAAGCCGGCGTTTTCCATCGCCTCGATCAAGCGGGAGGCACGGTTGTAGCCAATGCGCAGTTTGCGCTGAACTGATGACGCCGAAGCCCGGCGGGTGTCGAGTACGAAGCTCACCGCTTCGTCATAAAGCGGATCCGCCTCGCCATCCTCAGCGTCAGCTTCGCTGTCGTCACCACCACCATAGCCGGGCACCGGAATCGCTCCGGTGGCGCGCTCGTCGGTTATGTCGTCGAGGTACTGTGGTACCCCGCGCTTCTTCCAGTCGGCAACGACTTTGTGAACCTCGTGATCGTCGACAAAGGCGCCGTGAACCCGTACCGGAACGCCGCTACCGGTGGGCAGGTACAGCATATCGCCGTGCCCCAATAGCTGTTCTGCGCCACCCTGATCAAGGATGGTGCGCGAATCGATCCGCGACGATACCTGAAACGCAATACGGGTGGGCACGTTGGCCTTGATGAGCCCGGTGATGACATCCACCGACGGCCGCTGGGTAGCGAGAATCAGGTGGATGCCAGCGGCGCGGGCCTTTTGCGCGATGCGCGCGATCAGCTGTTCGACCTTCTTGCCGACGATCATCATCATGTCGGCAAACTCGTCGATCACTACCACGATGTAGGGTAATTCCTGGAGTTCAGGCGCGGTTTGCAATCCACCATCACCGCGGAACCCGCTATCGTCCGGCCGCCACAAAGGATCAAGCAATGGCGTCCCCGCAGCCGCGGCCTCCTCGACCTTGCGGTTATACCCCGCCAGGTTGCGCACGCCCAGGCTCGCCATCGACTGGTAGCGCCGCTCCATTTCGCCGACGCACCAGCGCAGGCCACTGGCGGCGTGTTTCATATCGGTAATGACGGGCGTCAGCAGATGCGGAATGCCGTCGTACACCGATAGCTCCAGCATCTTCGGATCCACCAGAATCAGGCGTACGTCTTCCGGCGTGGCCTTGAACAGCAGGCTGAGCAGCATCGCATTGATGCCGACGGATTTTCCCGACCCGGTGGTCCCCGCCACCAGCAAATGCGGCATCCTCGCCAGATCGGCGACGATGGGCTCACCCGAGATATCGTGGCCAAGCGCCAGCGTCAAGGGTGACGCAGCCTGCTGGTAAACGTCGGACGACAGCACCTCGCTGAGCAGAACCATTTCCCGATGGGCGTTGGGAATTTCAATGCCAACGACCGACTTGCCGGGAATCACTTCAACAACGCGCACGCTGACAACCGCGAGGGAGCGCGCGAGGTCGCGGGCGAGGCCGGTGATGCGGCTGGCTTTTATGCCGGGTGCCGGCTGAATTTCAAAGCGGGTGATAACCGGCCCCGGCAGCACCTCGACAACGGTGACCGCGATGCCGAAATCCTGCAGCTTATCCTCCAGCAGTCGCGACATCGCTTGCAGGGATTCATTGGAGTAGCCCTTGTTATGGTCTTGCTTGCCAGGCTGATCGAGCAAGCGGAGGGGCGGCAGAGAACCAATCACCGGCTCATTGTCGGCGGGTTGTTGAAATTGCGCGGGCCGCCTCGCCATTCGGGGCGTCGGGGCGGCTATCACCGCCGGCACCTCTACCCGCAACTCCGGTCGGTGGTCTCGGGCGGCACTGTCTCGCCGAACACTGTCTCGCAAAACACCGTCTCGGGCGACATTGGCTGAACCGATGGCAGGCTCCTTGCGCAAAATCCCTGCATGGGGCTCGAGCGCTCTACTGTGTAATCGCTTGCGCGCCCACGCTAACGCCAGCAAGCTCCAGCGACCGACGCCGTCGATCACGGCAAGCCAGGATAGATCCGTAAAAACAGTAACACCGAAAAACAATATTGCCAATAAAATCAATATACTACCAGAATAACTGAATGCATTTTCCGATGCAGAAGCAACGGCGCTACCGAGGATTCCGCCGACCGCAAAAGGCGCGGCGCCAATTGAGTCGCCATGGTGCAGTGCTGCCAACGCGGTGGCTGAGACCATGACCAGAACCAACCCGACGATACGCAACACGAAGATAACACCATCAAAGCTGGAGACACTGTGTTTCCGGGTCCGAAACACGCCCAAAGCCCGCACCGCCAGGAGCAGGGGAAACAAATAGGCGAGATAACCAAACAGATGAAAAAAGACATTGGCTAGTGACGCGCCCACAGGGCCAGCCGCGTTGGCAATCGGCCCACCGGCGCCAGTGTCAAACCAACCGGGATCCTCCGGCGAATACGTCGTCAGGGCAACAATCAGATAGGCACAAATCGCCAGCCAGCCGATCAGGGCGCCCTCCTTGAGCAACAGTTGCCGACGCTCCAGCCGGGGAGCACCGACGGCGGACACCCGCCCCGCTTTACTTGCTGCCTTTGCCAACGACTCAATTCCTATCAATCGGGAATCCGGCGGACTCCTTACATATCCCTAGAGAAAGGCGTGCAGTTGTCCGCGATGAATTTTCTAGCACAAGCCAACTCTCTTGTCCGACACCAGAATTTGTCCGCAACGGGCGAATACCTCGTCGATACCATTTCAAACACACCTATGGCAGCGGGTAACACCACAAACAGTCGCGTGAAAATCATCGGAAATTAACAACCGCTTCGTACCGCGACTATCAGCGCAGTATTGTACGGCGTCGCCACTGAAATGCCAGCGGGAGCCCCAAGGTAACATCGCGAATGCGGCGAAGTGTAACGCCGACCTACTCGGCTAGCCGACTGGTAACAAGAGAAATCAAACTGGTGAGGAGCCGCGCGGTTCATTATCATTGGCGGCCGTGACTTCCTACCACCCCCAGCACACATCGCAATGCGAGCAATACCATGTCCGAGCACCGCCACCATCGCTTGATCATCCTCGGCTCAGGCCCCGCGGGCTGGAGTGCAGCGGTCTATGCCGCACGCGCCAATCTGAATCCGGTAGTGATTACCGGCGTGCAGCAGGGCGGCCAGCTCACCACCACTACGGATGTCGACAACTGGCCCGGTGATGTGGAGGGACTCCAGGGCCCCGACCTGATGGCGAGAATGCAAAAACACGCTGAACGTTTTGATACACAAGTTATTGTCGATCACATTGAGAAACTGGATTTGAATCGACGCCCCTTCCTTCTCGAGGGCAGTGGGAAATACAGCTGCGATGCGCTGATCATCGCGACGGGGGCCTCAGCCCAATACCTGGGCCTGCCGTCGGAGCAGGCATTCATGGGTCGAGGGGTGAGCGCCTGCGCAACCTGCGACGGATTTTTCTATCGCGGCCAGCAGGTCGCAGTCATCGGCGGCGGCAATACCGCTGTCGAGGAGGCGCTCTATCTGGCCAACATTTGCAGCGAAGTGATCCTGGTTCACCGCCGCGACAGTCTGCGCGCTGAAAAAATGCTTCAGAGCAAGCTCCTCAGCAAAACCAAAACCGGCAATATCCGCATCATCTGGAATCACACGCTGGCGGAGGTATTGGGCGATGAGAGCGGTGTCACTGGTACACGTCTAAGCTCCCAGCAGGGTGGCAGCACTGAACTCGCGGTGAGCGGCGTGTTTATCGCCATCGGCCACAAACCCAACACCGGGATTTTCGCCAATCAACTGGCGATGAAGAATGGCTATATCACCGTCGCTGGCGGAACTGATGGCAATGCGACCGCCACCAGCATACCGGGAGTATTCGCCGCTGGTGACGTCGCCGACCATGTCTATCGCCAAGCGATCACCTCGGCCGGCTCAGGCTGCATGGCGGCACTGGACGCGGAGAAATTCCTCGACGCCACCGGCTGAACGGCGCCAGCACTATCGCCGTGCGCCTTCCGGTTCTGAACGCCCGCAATCCCCGCTTCCCGCCACCCGAGCAGGCGCTCGACGATCCCAACGGGTTACTGGCGATCGGTGGCAACCTGGCGCCGGAAACCTTGCTGACCGCTTATCGCCAGGGGATATTCCCCTGGTACAGCGCCGAGCAACCGATTTTGTGGTGGAGCCCGAACCCTCGCGCGGTGTTGCTCCCCGACGACATCCACGTCTCCCGCAACCTCGCCAAGGCGATGCGGAGGGAAACGTACGAGATCCGCGTCGACTCCGCCTTCCGTGCGGTCATCGAGGCGTGCGCGGTGCCACGAGGTGATAACCCAGGCACCTGGATACTCCCCGAAATGCTCGAAGCCTATACCCTCCTGTATCAGCAGGGCCACGCGCACTCAATTGAATACTGGCTGAACGGGAATCTCGCCGGTGGCCTGTACGGGGTCGCCATCAACGGAGTCTTTTGCGGTGAATCCATGTTCAGCAGAGCCGGCAACGCATCAAAAATCGCCTTGATCCATCTCGCACGCGGGCTGTCAGCGGCCGGATTCAGCCTGATTGACTGCCAGGTAATAACGCCGCATGTGGTCGCGATGGGCGCGACCACACTGCCCCGAGGCCAGTTTATCGACCATCTTCGTAGACCTCTGACATCACCGGCGATGTGGCCTGCAGCGCTTATTTCCGCTAGGATTCGTTGACCATCTCCCCTTCCAGGCGGCGCCAATGACCCGGGATATCTCCCCTGACCTCCAACAGATCCGGCTCTATCTAACCGCCCCCCACCGCTGCAGTTACCTGCCCGACCAAGAAGCAACGACCGCTTTTGTCGACCCCAAACTCCCGGTAGACAACGACATCTACAGCTCTCTGTCCGACCTGGGTTTTCGCCGCAGCGGGCAATATCTTTACGCTCCCCGCTGCACCCACTGTAAATCCTGCATCCCGGTACGTATCCCCGTGCAGGCCTTTGCCCCCAATCGCCAACAACGCCGCACCCTCAAGCGGAATCAGGACATTGACGTCGCAGTTGTCCGCGAAGTGGATCTCGATGAACACTACGCGCTCTATGAAAATTACATTGCCACCCGCCATATCAACGGTGACATGTATCCGCCCTCTCGCCACCAGTACCTGGAGTTTATCGGCCATCCCTGGGACTGCACGCGCTTTATGGAATTCCGGCTTGAGGGCAAACTGGTGGCGTGTGCCGTGGTGGACTGGCTACAACACGGACTGTCAGCGATCTATACCTATTTTGATCCGGCGCTCGACTACAGGAGCCTTGGCACGTTTGCAATCATCAAACAGATCGAGCTAACCGCTGCCAATGGCAGCAATTATGTCTATCTGGGTTATTGGATTCGCGACTGCGTGAAGATGAGTTACAAATCGGCATTCCACCCTGCCGAGTACTATCTGGAGAACCGCTGGCTAGTGCTCCCGTAACCGGGGAGAAGAATTGGCGTTGGACGCTGAACCAACCCCAATTCTACCAACCTTGCTTTGCCAAGGGCTGCTTTATCAGGCACAATGCCGCGCGCTGTCGGCCTGCGTCAACTGGAGTCCCCGAGGGGTATGGCAAAAGAAGACCACATAGAAATGGAGGGTGAAGTGATTGACACCCTGCCCAATACAACCTTTCGCGTAAAACTCGAAAACGGCCACGTGGTGACCGCGCATATCTCCGGCAAGATGCGCAAAAATTACATCCGTATTTTGACGGGCGACAAGGTCAAGGTGGAATTGACGCCCTACGATTTGAGCAAGGGCCGTATCACTTACCGCGAGCGCTGATTGCGTCGGGAAATTGCGTCGGCAAACCTTGCTGGGTCGTGTCGCCGCAACAGTGCGGTCGCTTAGACTTCTTCCGCCTGCAGCACTTTCAGCACCAACTCATCGCCCTCCAGCGACACCTCCACGCTGCCACCATCCGCGAGATCGCCGAACAAGACTTGCTCGGCGAGGGGCTTCTTGATTTTCTCCTGGATCAGCCGAGCCATCGGGCGGGCACCCATCTTCTCGTCATAGCCCTGTACGGCCAGCCAATCACGCGCGGCCTCATCAACGTGGATATGCACTTTCTTGTCGTCTAGCTGGGCTTGGAGCTCGGTGAGAAATTTGTCCACCACGGTTTTGATGATATCGCCACTCAGGGCTTTGAACTGGACAATAGCGTCCAGGCGATTGCGGAACTCCGGCGAGAACATCTTCTTGATCGCCTCCATGCCATCGGAGCTGTGATCCTGGTGCGTAAAACCGATGGACGTGCGGCTAATCAGTTCAGCACCGGCGTTGGTGGTCATGATCAAAATAATATTGCGGAAATCGGCCTTGCGCCCATTGTTATCTGTCAGCGTGCCGTGATCCATGACCTGTAGCAACAGATTGAACACGTCCGGATGGGCTTTTTCGATTTCATCAAGGAGCACCACCGCGTGAGGATGCTTGGTGACCGCATCCGTCAGCAGACCCCCTTGATCAAAGCCGATGTAACCCGGAGGCGCACCAATCAGTCGCGAAACCGTGTGTCGCTCCATGTACTCGGACATATCAAAGCGGAGCAGTTCTATACCCATGACTTCGGCAAGCTGACGCGATACCTCGGTCTTGCCAACGCCCGTGGGGCCGGCGAATAAAAAGGAACCTATGGGTTTACTGCCATCGCGCAACCCCGCGCGCGCCAGCTTGATGGCCGAGTCCAGGGTTCCAATGGCTTCATCCTGACCAAACACCACCATCTTGAGTTTGGCGCCAAGACCCCGTAGCTGTTCCCGATCGGACATGGAAACACTCTTCGGGGGGATCCGCGCAATCTTTGCAACAATCGCTTCAATATCCGTTACGCCGACCGTCTTTTTACGCCGCGATGGCGATTGCAATTGCTGGTAGGCGCCCGCTTCATCGATCACATCAATGGCTTTATCGGGCAAAAAGCGATCCTGGATATAACGCGCCGACAACTCGGCCGCGGACTTCAGCGCGCCCAGCGTAAACCGCAGGTTGTGATGCGTCTCAAAGTGGCTCTTGAGCCCCTTGAGGATCTCGTATGTCTCTTGCACCGAAGGCTCGGGCACATCAATTTTCTGGAAGCGCCGAGATAGGGCCCGATCCTTTTCAAAAATACCCCGATACTCCTGGTAGGTTGTTGAGCCTATGCAACGGATCTTGCCCGAAGTCAGTATTGGTTTCAGCAGATTGGACGCATCCATCACACCACCAGAGGCAGCCCCCGCGCCAATAATGGTGTGGATTTCATCAATGAACAGAATCGCGCCTTTTTTCTTGCCGAGCTCGGCGAGTAATCCCTTAAAACGTTTTTCGAAATCGCCGCGATACTTGGTCCCGGCGAGTAGTGCCCCCATGTCCAGCGCATAGACAACGCTATCCTTCAGTGGCTCGGCGATATCGCCTTCCACCACCATTTTGGCCAGACCTTCGGCAATCGCCGTTTTGCCGACACCGGCCTCGCCGACGAGGAGAGGATTGTTCTTGCGTCTGCGCACGAGGATCTGACATACCCGCTCGATCTCCGCGGTTCGACCGACGAGGGGATCGATCAGCTGCAACCTCGCCTGCGCGTTCAAGTCAGTCGCAAATTGCTCCAGCAGACTGGCCTCACTGTGCCCACCATCGCCCGCGGATTCATCCCCACTCTGCTCGCGGGGGACGGCGGAATCGCGTCCCTGCTCCGCCTGATCAGCATATTTCGCGATACCGTGAGAAATATAATTGACGAGATCAATACGGGAGATATTCTGCAAACGCAGGAAATAAACCGCCTGACTCTCCTGCTCGCTGAAAATCGCCACCAGAACATTGGCGCCCTGAACTTCATTTTTACCCGACGACTGCACATGGAATACCGCGCGCTGCAACACGCGCTGAAATGCCAGAGTGGGCTGGGTCTCCCGCGTCTTGTCTTCGGTGGGAATTAGCGGCGTGGTAGAGTCAATAAATTCACCGAGATCTCGGCGCAAGGTGTCCAAATCAGCGCCGCACGCACGTAGCACGCCGACTGCGGAGGCATTGTCCAATAGCGCCAACAACAGATGTTCAACCGTCATGAACTCATGGCGCTTCGAGGCTGCGCCCTGAAAGGCCAGATTGAGGGTAACTTCTAAATCTCGACTCAGCATGGTGTATACCTGCTAGCTGTCTTCATCTGACTCCGCCGCCGGCTCAATTTCACATAACAGCGGATGCTCGTTGTCCCGCGCATATTGATTGACCTCTGCGGCCTTGGTTTCGGCGACCTCTCGGGTAAAAACGCCGCAAATCCCCTTGCCCTCGGTGTGAACCTTAAGCATGACACGCACCGCCAACTCCCGATCCATGAAAAAAAACGCCTCGAGAACCTCAACCACAAACTCCATCGGCGTGTAGTCGTCATTGAGCAGAACCACGCGATACAGCGGTGGCCTCTTCAGCTTGGGCTTGGCCTCGGCAACCA
>JBPPNE010000131.1:0-2835 GCA_051306415.1 Porticoccaceae bacterium | reverse complement strand
TAACCCCCATCCACCGCCAGAGTTTCCCCGGTGACAAATTTACTGGCGGGCGAACCGAGATAGGCACAGGCTTCGGCGATATCCCAGACATCGCCCGCCCTGCGCATGGGGTTGGCGTATTTGAACTGCTCCGCCGCTTCGCGAGAATAATTGCGCAACCCATTGGAGGCGATGGCGCCGGGAGAGATACAGTTGACGCGAATAGCCAATGGCGCCCATTCCACCGCCACACTCTTGCTCAGGTAGACCACGCCGGCGCGGGCCGCCGCGGAGTGAGTGGTCTGCAAGGTGCCGCGATGAATATTGACGACGATATTGATGATATTGCCGGGTTGGCCCGCATCCCGCCAGCGCCGGGCCGCAGTCTGCATCATGTACCAGGTGCCGTTGAGATTGGTGTCGATCACCGCCTTCCAGCCGTTGACCGAATAATCCAAGGGATTTTGCGCAAATTGCCCACCGGCATTATTCACCAGCACATCCAGTCCACCGCGCTCCTGCCAAATCCGGTCGATAAGCGACTCCACCTGCTGCGGATCGCGGATAGTCATGGCGTGGGTGGCAATGTCCAAGCCAAGCCCCTCGCGGATCAAAGCTGCGGTCTCCTGTAGCGGTTCTTCGCGCCGGCCGCAAATCGTTACCTGGGCGCCGAGGCGGGCGTACAGCACCGCGATAGCGCGCCCTATACCCGTGCCGCCGCCGGATACCAGCACGCTTTTCCCGGCAAACAAGCTCGGGTTATATGCGCTGGGATGGGTCAGCAGTTCGGCGTCATCCAGCCCATACAGTGCGTGTTCCTGATCCAAGGTACATCCCCAGCAAGGTGATTCAGTGCGTGACCACCCTCCGGTCAGGGCGTTTGAAAATAATCGGGTTTACCGTTTGGCCAGGGTTCGCCCCAGAGCTGCTGGCCACCGTCCACGGTCAGGCATTCTCCGGTGATGAACTTGCCAGCGGATGTACCCAGGTACACTACAGCTTCGGCGATATCCATGGCATCGCCACAGCGCAGCATGGGATTGGCGCGATGAAAATCCTTGGCGGCCTCGGGCGGATACACATTCAAGCCCGGTGTCGCAACCGTCCCGGGCGCTATGCAATTGACCCGAATATTGTAGGGCGCCCATTCCACCGCCACGCTGCGGCTGGCGTAAATCACCCCCGCCCGCGCCGCGCAGGTATGGGCAATGCCAGGCATGCCCCGCCAGACATCGGCAACGATATTGACGATGTTGCCCGGCTGCCGGTGGTCGCGCCAGTGCTGCGCGGCTTTTTGCATCATGTACCAAGTGCCGTTCAGATTGGTGTCGATCACCGCATTCCAGCCCTTCACCGAATAATCGATGGCCTGCTGCGGAAACTGACCGCCACCATTGTTCACCAGGATGTCGAGCTTGCCGTATTTGTCCCAGACCGCATCCATCAGCGCTGCCACCGCTTCCGGATCGCGAATGGTCATTGCCGTGGTATCGATATCCCGCCCCAGACGCTGTTTGATGCCCGCGGCCGTGGCATCGAGGTTTCCCCGGTTGCGGCTGCAAATCATCACCTCGGCGCCGAGCTTTGCGAACAGATAGGCCATGGCGCGGCCGAGCCCGGTGCCACCCCCGGAAATAATTGCCACCTGCCCTTTCAGCAGATCATTGCGATAAACCGTGGCGTAGGCGGCCAGCTCGTCATCGTTGAGGCCCCAGGATTTGGGTTCGGCGTCAGTCATAGGATTCAGTCCTGGCTATCGGCTGTGAACGGCGGCAGTTTAAAAACGGCAAAGCGGCCGTTTTTTTGCCCGCGCTGTGTCGCAGGCAAAGATCCCATTTGTCAGGTAGCCGCCAAAGCTTTCTTTACTGTTTTATTTGTTAAGAAAATTCAACGGCAACCCCGGCCGCGGCCAGTCCACAGCCACCAGTTGGCCCATGGTTCCCAGCGTGATATACGCGGTTTTCAACTCCGGTCCACCAAAACAGATGTTGGTGGTGCCGTGGTCAGGCATGGGCACATGTTCGACATTCTTGCCATCGGGCGATATCACGGTGATGCCCCCATTGACCAGCGTCGCCACACAGATGTTTCCCGCCGAATCCACCGCCAGGGAATCGAACAGCTGGTGCCCGGGCAGTCCGACCACCAGATTGCGCCGCGGCTGGCCATTGCCGCGAACATCGGCAAATTGCCCCGGCCCCGACAAATCGTAGGACCACAGCCTGCCGGTGGGCGTTTCGGCCACATACAGGATGCGTTCGTCCGGAGACAGGCCAATGCCGTTGGGGCCTTCCATCGGGAAGATCATTTCGCGAATTTCCGAGCCGTCCGGCCGGGCGTAAAACACACCGGTAACATCCCGCGAACGCCGGTAGTGTTTGCCATGATCGGTAAACCAGAACCCGCCCGCGGCATCAAAGACAATATCATTGGGGCCTTTTAACGGTTCGTCATCACAGGCCTTGTAGAGCACCTCGAACTCGCCGGTGTTGATGTCAACCTTTTCTATCCGCCCGCTGGTGTAATCCTTCGCCGTCAGCCCGGGCGAGATACGGCCGTTGCGTTCGCTGAATTCAAAACCCCCGTTATTGCACACGTAGCACTTGCCATCGGGCCCCATGGCCGCCCCATTGGGTCCGCCGCCCAGGTTGGCCACCACGCTGACAGTGCCATCCGGCGCCACCCTGGAAAGCCGTCCGCCAGCAATTTCGACCACCAGCACGCTGCCGTCCGGCATGGCTATCGGCCCCTCCGGAAACATCAACCCCGACGCGATTTGTCTTATCTTCGCCATATCAGCCACCCCGAATTTAATTGTTTTGTTTGTGGTCGCCGTAACTGTAGGTCAGGTTCGGC
>JBPPNE010000130.1:0-8550 GCA_051306415.1 Porticoccaceae bacterium | reverse complement strand
GCCTCGTCGATCTGGATAATGCGGATACCGGCCTGCTCCAACTCCACCACCTCGTCGCGCAATGCCAGCGCGAGCTGTAGCGCGGTGTCGGCGCGCGGCTGGTCGTCGCGCACGAAGGACCAGTTGAGCATGGTCACCGGGCCCGTCAACATGCCCTTGACCGGCAGCGCGGTGAGCGCTTGGGCGTACTGGATCCAGCGCACCGTCATCGGCCGCGGCCGCGCGATGTCGCCGTAGATGATCGGCGGCTTGACGCAGCGGGAGCCGTAGGACTGCACCCAGCCGTTGGCGGTGATCGCAAAGCCGTCGAGGTGCTCGCCGAAATACTCGACCATGTCGTTGCGCTCGGCTTCGCCGTGCACCAGCACATCGAGACCCAGTTCTTCCTGGATGCGGATCGCGTTGGCAATCTCCGCCTTGATGCCGTCGTCGTAGACCGTCGCGTCGATATCGCCCTTTTTGAACGCGCTGCGGATGCGGCGGATTTCCGCGGTCTGCGGAAACGAGCCGATGGTGGTGGTTGGGAACGCCGGCAATTTGAGCCATTGCCGCTGCTGCTGGATACGCTCGACGAACGGCCGCTGGCGGCTCGCCATGGCGGCGGTGACGGTGGCGGCGCGGGTCTTGATCGCGGGGCGGTGGATGCGGGTGGACGTCCGCCGGTTTGCAACCGCGTCGCGCGCTGTCTGCAACCGACTGGTGATCCCTGCTTCATCGCCATTCAGCGAGCGCTTGAGCAGATCGAGTTCTTCCAGCTTCTGCGTCGCAAAGGCGAGCCAGGATTTGATGTCGTCGTCCAGCCCGGTTTCGGCGGCGACATCGACGGGGACGTGCAGCAGTGAGCAACTGGGCGCGAGCCAGAGGCGGTCGCCGAGGCGTTGCGCCAGTGGTTGCAGCAGCGCCAGCGCCGCATCGAGGTCGGTGCGCCAGAGATTGCGGCCGTCGATAATGCCGCAGGACAGAATCTGCTGGCTGGCAAGGGTGCCGGCGAGCGCCGCCACATCCGCCGGCGCACGCACCGCATCGATGTGAAAGCCGTCGATTGGCAGACGTTTGACGATTTCCAGATTATCGCCGAGGGCGCCGAAATAGGTCGCCAGCAGTATTTTAATGCCTGTCGTGCTCAGCGTTTCGTAGGCCGGGGCGAAGGCCTGACGCCAGGCTTCGGGCAGGTCGAGCACCAGAATCGGTTCATCCAGTTGCACCCAGGTCACGCCCTGCGCGCGCAGGCGCGCGAGAATGGCGCGGTACACCGGCAGCAGCGTACCGAGGAGTTTGAGCTTATCGAAGGGCTCGCCCACGATCCGGCCGAGCCACAGGTAGGTGAGCGGGCCGGGCAGTACGACTTTGACTTGCGGCTTGACCGGCGACTTGACGGAGCTGCCGAGCGCCGGGGCTTCGGCCACCTCGTCAAACAGTTTGCTGGAGGCGATGCGGAAGGTCTGGTCAGCACCAAACTCCGGCACGATGTAGTGGTAGTTGGTATCGAACCACTTGGTCATCTCGCAGGCCGCCGCCGGTTCGCCGGTCGGTGCGCGGCCGCGGGCCATGCGGAAGTAGGTGTCCAGATCGACCTCGCCGGCGACCGCGCCAAAGCGTTCCGGCACCACGCCGAGCAATGCCGACAGATCGAGAACCTGGTCGTAGAACGAAAAATCGCCCACCGGCAGCCAGTCCAGCCCGGCGTCTGCCTGCAATTGCCAGTGGCGGGCGCGCAGCTCCCGGCCAGTGGCCAGCAATTCGGATTGACCGGCCTCGCCGCGCCAGTAGCGTTCGAGTGCCTGCTTGAGTTCGCGCTGTGCGCCAATGCGTGGAAAGCCGAGATTGTGTGTCAGTGCCACCTGGGATACTCCCTGTCGTGTTGTTGTTGCGGGGGAGTATGGGATCGCATTAATATTCGATCAATTTCATAACACTACTAATAACCATGAGTAAATTTAATAATGTATCTGAATGTCCGCCATCTGCGCTGCCTGCTGGCCGTTCACGAGACCGGTAGCCTGAGCCGTGCCGCGCAACGTCTGCATCTAACTCAGTCGGCGCTGTCGCATCAGATCAAAGCCATTGAGCACCACTTTGACGTGCCGCTGTTTCTGCGCACCAGCAAACCGCTGCGGCTGACGCCAGCGGGGCAAAAAGTGGTCGCGCTGGCGCAACAGTTACTGCCGCAAATTCAGGCCGCCGAAAACGATCTGAAACGGCTGAGCCAGGGCCAGGCGGGGCGGCTGTACATCGCTATCGAATGCCACGCCTGCTTTGAGTGGTTGCGGCCGGTGCTGGGCAACTACCGGCGCCGCTGGCCGGATGTCGAGGTGGATATCCGCCTGGATGTCAGCTTCAACCCGATTCCGGCGTTGCAGCGCGGCGAGGTCGATCTGGTGGTGACCTCGGATGTGGTCGCCCTCGCCGACCTTCGGTTCGAGCGTCTGTGCGATTACCAGGCCCTGCTCGCCTGCGCGCCGAGTCATCCGCTGGCGGCGAAGGATTTCATTGAACCCGCCGACCTCGCGGGCGAGACGCTGATTACCTATCCGGTCGATCGCGAGCGTCTGGACGTATTCACCCGCTTCCTGCAACCCGCGGGCATTGAGCCCGCCACCGTGCGTCAGTCCGAGCTGACCGCCATCATCCTGCTGCTGGTCGCGAGTCAACGGGGTGTTGCCGTGCTGCCGGACTGGGTGCTCTCGGATGCGAGCCAAAGCGGTCTCGCGGCCCGCCCGCTCGGCGTGGAGGGCCTGTTTGGCACCCTGCACGCGGCGATCCGCAAGGATGACGGCAAGGCGCCCTTCATGAGCGAGTTCATCGCCATCGCCCGCGAGTATCATCAGGCGCGAACGGCGCCGCATTCCGCCGCTGGCAAACCCGAGGGCGACAGCGAGTCACCATGAACCTACTGCTGTTGGAGCCGGCCGATTTTATCGGTGCCAACCGCGCACGCATCGGCGGGCGGCGCTTCGCCCACCTGCAGGGTATCTTGCGGCTGGGTGTCGGCGAAACCCTGAGAGCCGGAGTGATCGATGGCAAGCTGGGTCTGGCGCGCATACTGACATTGACGGCCGAGAGCGCCGAACTTGACGTCGCGTTCGATCAACCGCCGCCGCCAGCGCTGCCGGTCACGCTGGTGCTCGCGCTGCCGCGCCCGAAAATGCTGCGGCGCATCTTGCAGACGACAACGGCGATGGGCGTCAAGAAACTCTTGCTGATCAATAGTTACCGCGTCGAGAAAAGCTATTGGCAGAGCCCCTGGCTGGCGCCCGCGACGATCCGCGAACAATTGCTGCTGGGGCTGGAGCAGGCCGGCGATACCCGCCTGCCAGTCATCGAACTGCGCCATCGTTTCAAGCCCTTTGTCGAGGATGAACTGGCCGCCGTTGCCGCTGGCAGCCTCGCGCTCGTTGCCCACCCCAGTGCCGATCAGGCCGCGCCCGTCGCCTGGAATCAGCCGGCGACGTTGGCGATCGGCCCCGAGGGCGGCTTTATTCCCTACGAAATTGCCGCGCTGATCGGCGCCGGTTTCACCCCGGTTTCGCTCGGCGCGCGCATCCTGCGGGTGGAAATAGCAGTGCCCGCCCTGCTCGGACGCCTGTTCAGCTAAGCCGTCTAAACCGACATCCGCACCGTCCGCCAGTTTGTCCCTGAATTCGTCCCTGGTTGCATCTGGATTTACTCCGCCCTACTATTAACCTAACGTTCGTTAAGTTAGATGGAAGCGGTGAGCACGACTACCAACCGCCCCGGCAAAAAATCCCGCCCGGATATCCTCGATCTGGCAATTCCGCTGTTTGCCCGTTCGGGCTACGATGGCGTATCGATGCGGGATATCGCCACTACCGTGGGCGTTACGCCGGCGGCTCTCTACCACCACTTCAAGGACAAGGATGAGTTGTATATCGACGCTGTGGGACAGGCGTTTCGGCGCAAGACCAGCGCGGTCGAAATGATCGTCGAGGGCGATGGCAGTCCGCTCCAGCGTCTCGAAAGCTTTGTCGCCTGGTTCGCGCAGGCACTCGATAGGGATCAGGACTTCCAGAAGCTGCTGCAATGGGTTCTGCTCGACAGCGATACCGGGCGCATGCAGCGTCTGGTCAAGGGTACCTTCGAGGAGTTGTTTCTCGCCATCCAGGGCTTGGTGGATGCGTTCAAGCCCCGCTACGACCCCCATCTGCTGTCCGTATCCGTCATTGGCCTGGTGCTCTACCACTTCGAGACCACCGCCGTGCGCCGGATTCTGCCCGGTCACCGCGCCGAGCACGAACAGCCGCAGACGCTGGTCGCCCACCTGATGCAGTTGCTGCGTCCGGGCCTCAGCCAGTGACGCAACCCATCCTGCTGCCGATGCGAAGGATCGCCCCATGACCCTGCACATGACCCAACACATGACCCAACATCGCGCCACGACCCGACTCAGACAGGCGGTTGCCTGCTGCCTGGGCCTCATTGCCTTGGCCATTCTGGGCTGCGACAAGGCGGCCCCGCCGACCCCGGTCACGCGCAACGCGCTGGAGTTGCCGGTCGCCACCGTCGCCGTGGCCACGCTGCCGGTGGCCTGGAACGCCGTCGGCACCGTGGTCTCCGATCAGCGGATCGATGTCACCTCCAAGATGACCGGGTACATCCGCACGCTGCATGTACGTGAAGGCGAGCCGGTAAAAGCCGGGCAATTGCTGGCGAGCCTCGATGGCAGCGATGTCGATGGCGGCATCCACCAGGCGCAGGGCGCGGTCGATACCGCCGCGGCCCTGTTGGCCGATGCCCAGGCCGATCTCGGCCGCTACCAGAATCTGTTCGACGCCGGCAGCATCGCCGAGGTGCAACTGCGCAAGGCGCGGCTGCAGCGAGATACCCTGACCGAACAGTTGAAGAGTGCGCGGGCGGCGCTGGACACGGCCCGCGCGCAGCGCGACTACACCAGCATTGTCAGTCCGACCGCTGGCGTCGTCGTCGCCCGCTATCGGCAGGCCGGCGATCTGGCAACGCCCGGCGCTCCGATCCTGACCGTCGAATCCCCCGATTTGCTGATGTTTGATACTTTTGTCACCGATGCGCACCTGGCCAAGATCGTTGTCGGTGATGCCGTCGAGGTTAAGGTCGAAGGCGCACTGGTGACCGGCCGGGTCGCCCGCATCGTGCCGTCCAGTGACCCGGTGACGCGAAAATTTCAGGTCAAGGTTGCACTTCCCGCGCATCCTGCAATACGCCCAGGCATTTTCGGCCGTGCCCAGTTTCTGCTCGATGGTCGAAAACAACCGGTGATCCATCCGACCTGGCTGGTGGAGCGTGGCGGGCTCAGGGGCGTCTTTGTCGTCGACGAGGACCAGCGCGCGCATTTTCGCTGGCTGCGCACGCAGCGTGAGTGGCCAGACAAGATTGAGGTAGTGAGCGGCTTGAGCGCCGGCGAGACCGTGGTCGCCGCCAACGACCCTCGGCTGCGCGAGGGCGACACCATCGTCCCCGCTCATTCCCGTGCCGATCCCGCGCCCGCCACTGGTTCGGACCTCGACGGCGAGCGCGCCGACTCAGTTGGAGCCGCCCCGTGAGCGAGCCCAAGCCGTCCAATCCGGCAGGCTGGCTCGCCTCGCTATTTGTCACCTCGAGAATGACCAGCCTGGTCATTCTCGCTTGTGGCTTGCTCGGTACCTTCGCCATCCTCAACACCCCACGCGAGGAGAACCCGCAGATCGTGGTGCCGGCGGCCAACGTCTATCTGTCGATGCCCGGCGCCAGCGCCGTCGAAATGGAGCGTCTGCTGGTACAGCCGCTGGAAGGGGTGGTCAAACAGATCACCAGCGTCGATCACGTCCACGCCGTTATCGTCAACTCAGCGGCACTGGTCAGCGTGCAGTTCAAGGTCGGCGCCGACAAGGGCGACTCCCTGGTCGCGCTCTACGATGTCCTCGCCGGCCACCGCGACCGCCTGCCCGACGGCGCCCGCGATCCGGTGGTGAGGAGCATGGATGTCGACAATGTGCCCGTCGTCACTATCACGCTGACATCCGACCGCTACGACGAATTCGCGCTGAAACAGCTCGGCGATCGCATGATCGATCACTTGCGCGGCATTGGTGGTGTGTCCAATGCCTACGTCCAGGGCGGCCTTGATCGCGCAGTGCGAATCGAGCTCGATCCCGCCAAATTGGCGGCCTATCATTTGACCTGGGATCAGCTGCGCGACGTTTTGCGCACCACTAATTTGTCCGCCGGCCTTGGTAACTGGGTCGACGACGAGCGGGAATACACGGTGTTGCTGAGCGGCTCCTTCGCGCTGGCGACCGAGTTGGAGGGCCTGGTGGTCGGCACATGGAGCCAGCGCCCGATCTATCTGAATGATGTCGCCACCATTCAGGATGGCCCCTCTACCGAGCGCTCCAAGCTGAGCCGTTTTGCTTTTGGCCCGGGCGACCCCCGATTCAACCAACAGCAAAGTCAGGAAATGCCCGCGGTGACCCTGGCGCTGGCCAAAAAGCGCGGCGTCAACGCGGTGGTCATGGCCGACAAGGTGCTTCAGCGCGTCGAGGAAATGAAAGCCACCTTCATTCCCGCCGGTGTCGATATGGTGGTCACGCGCAACGACGGCAAGAAAGCCGATGACGCGGTCAATCACCTGCTGAAAAGTCTGGCGGAGGCCATTCTGGTCGTGTTTCTGATCACGGTCGTCAGCCTGGGCTGGCGCGAAGCCGCGATCGTCGGTCTCGCCGTACCCCTGATTTTGGCGCTCACCTTGGGGGCCGATTTGTTGGTCGGCCCAACCATCAACCGGGTCACCCTGTTTGGCCTGATTCTGGCGCTCGGCCTGTTGGTGGATGACGCCATCGTGGTGATCGAAAACGTGCATCGCCACTACCAGAACCTCGGCGGTCGCGATCCGCGCCAGGCCACCATCGACGCGGTCAGTGAAATCGGCAATGCCACCACGCTGGCCACCTTTTCGATCATGACCGCGTTCCTCGCCCAGTTGGTGCTGAAAGGCGTGATCGGCCAGTATTTTTACCCCGTCGCTTTCAATGTCCCGGTGGCGATATTTTTCTCCCTGCTGATTGCCTACACGGTGACGCCCTGGGCCGCTCACCGTTGGCTCAAACCGGCCCAAGCTGGCGACTCGCATAAGTCCCACGCCAACGGCTTGCTGGCCCGCTTCTATGTGCGGCTGCTCGACCCGGTACTGGATAACCGCGGTTTGCAGGTGTTGACCTTCGGCGTTCTGGTCGGCGCGATTCTGCTCGCCTGCCTGCAACCGGCGTGGCAGTTCCTGCGTCCGGCAGGGGTGAGCGGGCCACAGTCGCTGCTCGGCGTTGAAATCGCGATGCTGCCGAAAGACAACAAGAACACGTTCAATATCACCATCGACCTGCCGGAAGGCTCGCCGATAGAACAGACCGATCAGGTCGCGCGCGAAGTCGGCGATCTGCTGCGCACCCAGGCCGAGATCGCCAATTACCAGATCTGGCTCGGGCAGGGCGGGGTGATCGACTTCAACGGCATGCTGCGTGGCGCGGTCGACAAAGTTGGCCCCCACGTCGCCGAGATTCGCGTCAATCTCACCGACAAGAGCCAGCGCGATCTGTCTTCCATCCTGCTGGTGCGCGACCTGCGCCCGGCGGTACTCGCGATCCAGGAGCGTTATCCCGGCAGCCGCGTCAATCTGATTGAGGACCCGCCCGGACCGCCGGTGCGCGCCACCGTACTGGCCGAAATCTACGGCGAAAATCTCGACACCTTGGAAGCTCTCGGCGAGCAGGTGGCCAGTGAGTTCAGACAAACTCCCGACGTCGTGGAAGTGCACACTTCGACGCCCCGTGTGCTGCCGGCCAAGGTGATTGAAGTCGATCGCGACAAGGCGGCGCTCGCCGGCGTCAGTACCGCGCAAGTCGCGCAATTGATGGGGCGAGCGCTGAGTGGCGAAGAGGTCGGTCGCGTCCATGTCGCGGGCGAGCGACAGGCGGTACCCATTGTCCTCGCCGTTCCGCGCGCCAAGACCATCGATCTGGATACGTTGTCACACCTCAATCTGCGCAACCCGCAGGGCCAGGACATCCCACTGTCCGCCGTTGCCCGCGTCACCGATACCCAGGGCGACCGCACCATCTTTCGCAAGGATTACGAGCGCGTGGTCTATGTTGCCGCGGAGATGGGGCAATCGGCCGCGCTTTACGCCGTGCTCGACATCAATCGGCGTTTGCACGAGTTGCAGAGTCCCGACGGCTTGCCGGTGGTCACCGAGGCTTTTGAGTTCAAGCGCGGCGAGCCCAACACCGTGAGCGGCTACCACATCCTCTGGGATGGCGAAATGCGCCTGACCCTGGATGCCTACGGCGACATGCTCTATTCCTTTGGCCTCGCGGTGCTGTTCATCTACCTGCTGCTGGTTGCCCACTACCAGTCCTTCGCGATTCCGCTGATCGCGATGTCGGCGATCCCGCTGGGTCTGATAGGCGTGTTTCCCGGCCACTGGCTGGTGGGGCAGTCGTTCACTGCAACCTCGATGATCGGCTTCATCGCGCTGGCCGGCGTGGTGGTGCGCAACTCGCTGCTGATCATCGATTTCGTCCTCGA
>JBPPNE010000129.1:0-8760 GCA_051306415.1 Porticoccaceae bacterium | reverse complement strand
TGTTCGCGAAGCTCATCAGCGCGCTCTACGACAGAGGCAAAGCGACCGAAGCCGCCACCCATCTGGAAATCGACGCCGTGATTGAGCCGAAGGACACGCGGCGGGTAATCCTGCAAGCCATTGGCGGGGCCCGGGTCGATCCGCGAACCTAGTCGCCTTCAAGCGGGACAAAGCGCGCTAGCGCCCAGCACATAATGGCACAGCGGCGTGCTGCCAACGTCGTCGATGCTGTCTCTCTTCAGCCAGAAAGTATTTGGGCTTGTCGCGCGTGAGCAGTTCCGCCATGTTGAAGAAACGCGGCGGTGAGCGGGGT
Source organism: Porticoccaceae bacterium (assembly GCA_051306415.1). Classification (GTDB taxonomy): domain Bacteria; phylum Pseudomonadota; class Gammaproteobacteria; order Pseudomonadales; family Porticoccaceae; genus CBDDRG01. Next base: position 8,447 of record JBPPNE010000129.1, on the reverse strand, counting down.
GCTTCCACCACAGCGGAGGCGAAAATTTGAGCCGCCATTCTATGGGAATGCGGACCGAACTCGGTTTGGTCAAGCCGAAGAGCGAGGATCAGGCCCGACAGATAGCTACTCTATCGAAAGAAACGAAGGCTTATACTGCCGATGCCTTTGAGTTATCTCCCCGCTCGAATTTTCCCCACAAGGCCCCTGGCAAAACGTCAAATCACAGGAAGGTTGTATGCATATCGCCGTCAGTAAACGCTATGTCCTGGGAGTTTTGTCCGTCATCGTTGTCGCGTTTTGGTGGCAGAGCGAAACCCATGTTCGAAGTGAAGAATTGCGCCAGCAGACTGAAGCCGTTGCGAAAAAAGTAGAAGAGAAAGCCGAGCGCACTGAAAAGGCGGAGGGGAAGAGTGATCTGGTGAAAGATACCGTCAAAGTAAAAACCGATACAGACGGAGAGCTGGTGATTGAACAGAAGGGCGAAGCGTCATTTTACGGCAAAGGCTTCCACGGCAAAACGACGGCCGACGGTGAGAAATTCAACCAGCATGATCGCACCGCCGCGCATCCAACGCTGCCGTTGGGGAGTGAAGCGACGGTCACCAATCTCGATACGGGCAAGTCGGTCGAAGTGGAAATCAATGACCGCGGGCCCTATGTGAAGGGCCGCGACATTGATCTCTCAAAGCAGGCCGCCGAAGACATCGGTCTGGACGCCGAAGGCGCCGCACCAGTAAAGATTGAAGCCAAGATTCCGCCGCCAGAGCGACACCGACACCATCGCACGCCGGCCGCCACCGGGCCTGACGCCGATCCAGGCCATTCGGGGAATCAGTAGCCGGGCGGTATCAGCTGAACTCTAGGCTCCACGTTCTCGAGGGTGGCTTCGGGGTGATAGCGAAGGACGGTGGTCGACACGAAGTCCACCTGGTCATCCGGCACATCGACCAGCATCAATATCTGGCCTTCTTCTATCGCCTCCTGGAACGCCTTGTGGCGCGTGTTGGGCACATCCAACGACACCATGCTGCCGAGCAGTGAACCTATGCCGGCACCCGCCAACGCGGTGGCCAACAGCGCACCACCCCCGAGAACGGCACCAAATCCCGGAATGCTCAGACCGATAAGCCCCGCGATCACGCCACTGGCGCCGCCGATGGCGACGCCGCGCTCGACGGCGGGAATGAAGTCGCTTTTCTGCAACAGCCCAGCTTCGGGAATTGCCTCGAGGGCCAGATCCTGGTTGGCGATGATGTGAATATGCTTTTCCGGCACGCCCTGCCTCAACAGCTCGTCGACTATCTGCTTCGCAATGGCAAGTCCCGGCAGTAAAAAATAGATCCGCTTCATTGCAATCGTCCCCTGCGGTTGGTTGCGCCAGATACCTTCACTCGGGCGATCGCATCCGGTGATGAACGCAATGCCAGAGCCTGAATGGTTTCAGACTCTCCATTCCCGCTTCGGTTCCTTTGGCGCCGCTGCAGAAGCGCGCCGGTGTGGCGCTAGTAGGGCCACCGCCAGTCTTCGATCTCCGGCATGTCGCGGCCGTGTTCGCGGATGTAGCGAGCGTGCTCGATCAACCGATCCCGGCACCACTGCTTGAGGTAGGCGGCGTTGCTCCCCAGTCCCGGCACCCGGTCCACCACGTCCACCACCAGATGGAAGCGGTCGAGGTCGTTGCTCACCGCCATGTCGAAGGGTGTCGTGGTGGTGCCCTCCTCCTTGTAGCCGCGCACATGGAGGTTGTTGTGGTTGGTGCGCCGGTAGCTGAGCCGGTGGATCAGCCACGGATAGCCGTGATAGGCGAAGATGATGGGTTTGTCGCCGGTGAAGAGGGCATCGAAGTCCCGGCCGGAGAGGCCGTGGGGGTGTTCCTCCCGCGGCTGCAAGGTCATCAGGTCCACTACATTGACTACGCGCACTCTCAACTCTGGCCAGTGCTCGCGCAGGATGCTCACCGCCGCCAGGGTCTCCAGCGTGGGCACGTCGCCGGCACAGGCCATCACGACGTCGGGAGCCGCGCCGCGGTCGTTGCTCGCCCACTCCCAGATGCCGATGCCGGCGGCGCAGTGCTTGATCGCGGCATCCATGTCGAGCCACTGCAATTGCGGCTGCTTGCCGGCGACGATGATGTTGATGCGGTTGCGCGAACGCAGGCAGCGGTCGGTGACGCACAGCAGGGTGTTGGCGTCCGGTGGCAGATAGACCCGGATAATATTCGCCTTCTTGTTCACCGCATGGTCGATAAAGCCCGGGTCCTGATGGGAAAAGCCATTGTGATCCTGGCGCCAGACATGGGACGTGAGCAGGTAGTTGAGCGAGGCGATGGGCCGCCGCCAAGGTATCTCTGCGCTTACCTTCAGCCATTTGGCGTGCTGGTTGAACATTGAATCGACAATGTGAATGAAGGCCTCGTAGCAGGAGAAGAAGCCGTGGCGGCCGGTGAGCAGATAGCCCTCCAGCCAGCCTTGGCAGGTGTGCTCGCTGAGAATCTCCATGACGCGGCCGTCCGGCGCCAGGTGATCGTCATCGGCGTCGCGCATCGCCATCCAGGCGCGGTCGGTGACCTCGAACAGGGCGCCCAGGCGGTTGGACGTGGTTTCGTCCGGGCCCACGACGCGGAAGTTGCGGCTGTCGCGATTGAGCGTCATCACGTCACGCAATAATGCACCCATGGCGCGGATGCTCTCGGCTATCTGCGTGCCTGGCCGTTCGACCGCCACGGCGTAGGCCTCGAAATCGGGCATGTGCAGGCTCTTCAGCAGCAATCCACCGTTGGTGTGTGGGTTGGCACTCATGCGGCGCGCGCCCGTTGGCGCTAGCGTGCGCAGCTCCGCCCGCAGGGTGCCGTGGTCGTCGAAGAGCTCCTCGGGCCGGTAGCTTGCAAGCCACTCGCGCAACAACTCCAGATGGGAGGGGTTGTCGATCACATCGGCGAAAGGCACCTGGTGGGAGCGCCAGTGGCCCTCGCTCTTGTGGCCGTCCACGGTTTTGGGACCGGTCCAGCCCTTGGGGCTGACAAGTACGATCAGCGGCCAGCGCGGGCGCTCGGTCGTACCCTCCGCACGCGCGCGGCGTTGGATCGTGGCGATGTCGTCGAGCACATTGTCCAGCGTTGCCGCCAGCAACTGGTGCATCTGCGGGGGATCGTCGCCGGCGACAAAATAGGGCTGGTAGCCGTAGCCGCACAGCAGTTGTTCCAGTTCTTCGCGGGGGATGCGCGCGAGCACCGTCGGGTTCGCGATCTTGTAGCCGTTCAGGTGCAGGATCGGCAGCACCGCGCCGTCGCGCGCCGGATTCAGGAATTTGTTGGAGTGCCAGGCGGTGGCGAGCGGCCCGGTCTCGGCCTCGCCGTCACCCACGACGCAGACCGCGATCAGGTCGGGGTTGTCGAATACCGCGCCGAAGGCGTGCGAGAGTGAATAGCCGAGTTCGCCGCCCTCGTGGATGGAGCCCGGCACCTCGGGCGTGACATGGCTGCCGATACCGCCGGGGAAAGAAAACTGCTTGAACAGTTTTTGCAGGCCTGCCGCATTCTCGGTGATGTCCGGGTAGAACTCGCTGTAAGTGCCTTCCAAGTAGGTGTTGGCGACCAGTCCCGGGCCGCCATGGCCGGGGCCAGCGACAAAAATCATGTCGAGATCCCGCGCCTTGATCACGCGATTGAGGTGGGCGTAGATGAAATTGAGCCCGGGCGTGGTGCCCCAGTGGCCGAGCAACCGCGGCTTGATGTGCGCAATCGTCAGCGGCTCGCGCAGCAGCGGGTTGGCCAGTAGGTAGATCTGCCCCACTGACAGGTAGTTCGCCGCGCGCCACCAGGCATCGATGCACTGGAGCTCGGTGTCGCTCAAGGGGCCGGAAAGGTGGGTATCCGTGGGCATGGTGTGACTCCGCTGGTCTGGTTCCCTTGATTGGGTTCGCTGGGTTGGATTTGGTTCGGTCTGGCTTTATCGGATGAACCGGGCGGATGAACCGGTGGCGTCTACTCAAGATTCAGGCAAACTCGGGTTTGGCGAACGATTTCCGCCTCTTCGTCGGCGACCATGGCGAGCACTTCCACCGTCGCGCGATCGGAGTCGTGTTCTGTGATGATTCCGGTGGCGGTGTCGATGTGTTCTGCGCCGAGGGCGATGCCGAAGGCTTCGAGGCCGGCACAACTTTGGCGTCGGACATCAGCGTCGTGGGCGCCGATGCCGCCGGTGAAGACGATGGCATCGGCCCGGCCGAGCACTGCGAAATACGCGCCGATGATTTTTTTCACGCGATAGCAAAACATCTCGCGGGCAAGTACTGCGTCCCGGTCGCCGGCTTCCGCGTGTTGACGCACCTCGCGCATATCACTGCTGCCGCAGACGGCCTTGAGTCCGCTCTCGCGTTCGAGCAGGGCTCGCACGGCCTCGGGATCACGACCGCCCGTCAACATCAGCAGCGGCAGTGCCGGATCGAGGTCGCCGCAGCGCGTGCCCATCATCAGGCCCTCCAGCGGCGTGAAGCCCATGCTGGTGTCGATGCTGCGCCCGCGGTGGATCGCCGCCGCGCTGGCACCGTTGCCGAGATGCAGGGTGATGAGGTCGAGTTCTTCCAGCGGCCGGCACAGATGGGCGGCGGCACGGCGCGCCGCGCTGGCGTGGGAGATACCGTGGAAGCCATAGCGGCGCAGTTCGCAGCCCTCGCTCGTGGTGATGGCGGTCGCGGGCAGCGGATAGCGCCACGCATGTTCCGGCAGGGTCTGGTGGAAGGCAGTGTCGAACACCGCCACCTGGGGCACACCGGGAAACCACTGTCGGGCGACCTCGATGCCGAGCACATTGAGGGGGTTGTGGGTGGGCGCCAGGGGTATCAGTTGGGTGATCGCGGCGACCACAGTGTCATCGAGCAGCGCGGGTGCGGTAAAGCGCGAGCCGCCATGCACCACTCGATGGCCGATGGCGGCGAGGCCGGCGCACAGATTGATTCCGGGGACGGCACGCAGATTCTGCAATATCAATTCCAAGGCACCGCGGTGATCCATCACTGCCGGCGGCACCGGGGCATCCGCGCCGTCCGGCTCTCGCCGCCAGCGCGGCATTCCCGCACCAATGCCATCGACGGCGCCGCCGGCCAGTGTATCCGCGCCCCGCGCCAGTCGGTACTTGACCGAGGAACTGCCGCAATTGAGCACCAGTGTCAAGGCTTCAGACATGATCCACCCCGGTGGCGAGGGCGCGGCGATAGACGGCGAGATACTGCTCGGCGCTGCGCCGCCAACTGAAATCGCCGGCCATCGCATTGCGCCGCAGGGCCTGCCAGGCCGTCGAATTGCGGTACAGGTCGAGCCCCCGCTCCAGCGCGAGCGCGAGGGCTTGCGGGGAAGCTTCGTTAAACACCAGCCCGGTCCCCTCGACGCCGTTGTCATGGCCGCCAGACACATCCACCACGGTATCGGCAAGGCCGCCGGTGCGGTGCACCACCGGAATGGTGCCGTAGCGCTGGCTGTACATCTGGTTGAGCCCGCAGGGCTCGAAGCGCGACGGCATCAGGAAAAAATCGGCGCCGGCCTCGATGCGGTGCGCGAGCGCCTCATCGTGGCCGATGCGCACCGCGACCTGATCGGAATGGGCGGCCGTGAGCTCCACCAAGCGCTGTTCCCAGCGCGTTTCGCCGCTGCCGAGAAATACCCATTGCACAGGGCGTTCGCGCCAGGCTTCAACCACGTCCGCCACCAGATCGATGCCTTTCTGCTCCACCAGTCGGCCCACCAAGCCGAACAGGGGCACCTTCGCCGCCACCGGCAGCCCCAGTTCCCGTTGCAGCGCGGCTTTGTTGAGGCGTTTGCCTTTGGCGAGGGTGGCACGGTTGTAGCCGCACGGGAGATGGGGGTCGGTGGCCGGATTCCAGACCTCCTCGTCGATGCCATTGAGAATCCCGGTGAGATCCGCGCTGCGCTGGCGCAGCAAGCCATCGAGGCCGCAGCCGAATTCCGGTTCCAGCAACTGGCGGGCGTAGGTGGGGCTCACGGTGGTGAGCTGGTCCGCGAACACCAGTCCCGCCTTGAGAAAGGAAAATCCGCCGTAAAACTCCAGCGCCGCTGGTGTCCACCAGTCGTTGGGAAGGCCCAGCGCGTCGTATTGTGCGCGGTCGAATATCCCTTGGTAGGCCTGGTTGTGGATGGTGAATACGGTCGCCGGGCGCGCGGCTTCCCGTGCCAGCAGCGCCGGCACCAGACCGGTCTGCCAGTCATTGCAATGCACCAGCTCCGGACGCCAGCCAAGGCCGGCGCGGTCGAGCGCGATGGCGCAGAGGGCGCGGGCGAAACCGTGGAAACGCCGCGCATTGTCGGGCCAGTCGCGGCCGGCGTCGTCGCCATAGGGTCCGCCGGGGCGCTCGAACAGGGGGGGGATATCCACCAGGAGCACGCGCAAGGCGGTGCCGGGCAGCTTCCCGCCGATCAGATTGGTCCCAGGCAGCCCGGGCACCGGATGTGGCGCTTCGGGCTCGACGAGGGCGGCGCGCGCTGCGGGGTAGGCGGGCAGCGCAATCCAAACCTCGTGGCCGAGCGCCGCGAGCGCGCGCGGCAGGCTGGCGGAAACATCGGCCAGCCCACCGGTCTTGACCAGCGGGAACACTTCGGAACTGGCGAACAGCAGCCGCACGAGCCCGGCGCCCTACCCGGGAATCCGTTGCAGGATGAGCCCGGCCAGCGCTGGCAAGGTCAACACCAGGGAGTGGGGCCGCCCCATGGCGGGCATGGGTTCGGCGACGATGTGCATGCCGTTGGAGACATCGCCGCCGTGGTAGTAGGTGGAGTCGGAATTCAACAACTCGCGGTAGATACCGGGCGCGGGCACGCCGATGCGGTAGCCGTGGCGCACCACCGGCGTGAAGTTGAGCACCACGACCACAAACTCGTCCTCGGCCCGGCGCAGGAAACCGATCACCGATTGGCTGTTGTCGTGGCAGTCGAGCCATTCGAAACCCTGCGCTTTGAAATCATGGCGGTGGAGCGCCGGGGACTCCCGATAGAGGTGATTGAGATCGCCCAGCAGACGCTGCACCCCTTGCTGATAGGGATGGGCCAGCAGATCCCAGTCCAACTCGCGGTGGTGGGCCCATTCGCGACCCTGGGCGAATTCGCCGCCCATGAACAGCAGCTTGCGGCCGGGGAGGCTGTACTGATAGAGGTAGAGCAGGCGCAGGTGGGCGAACTTCTGCCAGGCGTCGCCCGGCATCCTGCCGAGCAGCGAACGCTTGCCGTGCACCACCTCGTCGTGGGACAGCGGCAGGATGAAATTCTCGCTGAAGGCGTAGAGCAAGCCGAACGTCAGGTGATCGTGGTGGTACCGACGGTGCACCGGATCCTCGGCCATATAGGCGAGGGTGTCGTTCATCCAGCCCATGTTCCACTTCATGCTGAAGCCCAGGCCACCAACGTAGGTCGGGCGCGACACCATCGGCCAGGCGGTGGATTCCTCCGCCATGGTGAGCGCACCGGGGTGGCGCTCGTGCACCAGGCAGTTCAGCTCGCGCAGAAAGTCGATCGCCTCCAGGTTTTCCCGGCCGCCGTGGCGGTTGGGAAGCCATTCGCCGGCCGGGCGGTCGTAATCCAGATAGAGCATCGAGGCCACCGCATCCACCCGCAGGCCGTCGATATGGCAGGACTCGAGCCAGAACAGAGCGCTCGACAGCAGGAAGCTTTTCACCTCGTTGCGGCCGTAATTGAAAATCAGCGTGCCCCATTCCCGGTGCTCACCGAGGCGCGGATCCTCGTGCTCGTAGAGCGCGCTGCCGTCGAAACGGGCGAGGCCGTGGGCATCGCGGGGAAAGTGCCCGGGCACCCAGTCGAGCAGCACGCCGATGCCGGCGTCATGGCAATGATCGACGAAATAGCAGAAATCCTCGACGCTGCCGAAACGGCTGGTGGGCGCGAAATAGCCGGTCACCTGATAACCCCAGGAACCGTCGAAGGGATGTTCGCTGACCGGCATCAGCTCGATATGGGTAAAGCCGAGCTCCAGCACATAGGGCACCAGCCGCCCGGCGAGTTCGCGGTAGTTGAGCAGACCGCCGTCGGCGGCGCGCCGCCAGGAGCCCAGATGCACCTCGTAGATCGCCAGCGGACTGTGCTGCCAGTCCCAGCGCGCGCGCGCCGCCAGCCAGTCTGCATCGCCCCAGGCGAAAGCGGCGGGTTCGGTCACCACCGCGGCCGTGCGCGGCGGGGTCTCGAAGCGGCGCGCATAGGGATCGGCCTTGAGCAGAATGGCGCCGCTGTCGCGGTGGCGAATTTCGTACTTGTAGATCGTGCCGGCGCCGATACCCGGCAGAAACAGCTCCCAGATGCCACTGTCGCCGCGACTCTGCATCGGCGTGACGCGGCCGTCCCAGTGATTGAAATCGCCGACCACGCTGACTCGCTCGGCCGTGGGTGCCCAGACCGCGAAGCGGGTGCCGGCGACGCCGTCGACGACTTCCGGATGGGCACCGAGAAA
>JBPPNE010000128.1:0-2746 GCA_051306415.1 Porticoccaceae bacterium | reverse complement strand
AAAGCCGAAAACCTCTGGGAAGTTGAACTTGAAGGTGGCGAGAAAGCCCGTTCACGCTTCTTGATCACCGCCGTCGGCGTGCTGTCGGCGACCCAGATGCCGCGCATCGAAGGTATCGACAGCTTCAAGGGCGGTTACTGCCACACCTCCCAGTGGCCAAAAACACCTGTCGATTTCACAGGTAAGCGCGTCGGCGTGATCGGTACCGGCGCCACTGGCGTACAGGTGATCCAAGAAGTAGCGAAGACGGCCGGTCAGCTGACCGTTTTTCAGCTCGACGCCAGCTGGTGTGCACCGCTGAACAACTCGAAGATTACCGATGCCGAGCAGCCTGCGTTGAAGGCCAGCTACCCGGAGCTTTTCCAGAAGTGCCGCGATTCATTCGGTGGTTTTCTCCACCAGTTCGACATGCGCTCTGTTTTTGATGTGTCCCCGGAAGAGCGCGAAGCCATATTCGAGAAGCTCTACGGCGAGCCCGGCTTCGGCATCTGGCTCGGCAATTTCTACGACATCATGACTGACGAAAAAGCCAATGCCATCATTACCGATTTCATCGCCCGTAAGATTCGCGAGCGGGTCAAGGATCCGAAAGTCGCGGATATCCTGATTCCGAAGGACCATGGCTTTGGCATGAAGCGGGTGCCCATGGAAACCAAGTACTTCGAGGTCTACAACCAGCCCAACGTCACTCTGGTCGATCTGCGCGCGACGCCCATTGAGCGCGTGAACGCTACCGGGATCAAAACCAGCGATAAGCAGTACGATCTCGACTTCATCGTTTATGCCACCGGCTTTGATGCGGTGACCGGTGCGTTCAAGCGCATCGATATCCGTGGCGAGGACGGTCAGGCGCTGGTCGACAAGTGGAGCGGCGGTCCGGAAACCTATCTCGGTATGCAGGTCACCGGCTTCCCCAACATGTTCATGCTGGTGGGTCCTCACAACGGCGCCACTTTCTGCAATATTCCCCGCTGTATCGAGCAGAACGTCGAGTGGGTGAGCGACTGCGTGAAATACATGCTCGATCACAACTACAAGCGTATCGAGCCAACCCGTGAAGCAGAGCTGGCCTGGACCGAGCACGTCTACGAGACGGCGAAGGATTCCCTCCTCACCAAGGCGGACTCCTGGTTCATGGGTGCCAACACCCCCGGCAAGAAGCGCACCTTTTTGCTGTACGCTGGCGGCGCTCCCAACTATCGCAAGAAGTGCGATGAAGTGGCGGCCAAGGACTACGAAGGCTTCAAGATGCAGTAACTGCTGGCTAGGGTAGGGCAGTAGCTGTTTTTCTCCGGGGCTGAATCCAATGGATTTCGGCCCCGGAATGTTTTGGGATGGCTCAAAATTGAGACCGTCAATTTTGGAGCTCAAAATCAAAGGACGTAGGGGGCCAGCCGACAGGCGCCATTTGCCGTTTGCCCACTCTGTCGCATCCTGTACTATGGCCCGGCTAAAGTAGATAACAATTTGCAACCCATCTGTAGCGGAGGAAACCCATGAGAATCAAGGCCGCGGTATTGCGGAGTGTCGATCAGCCTTTCCAGATCGAAGAGCTGGAGCTCGCACCCCCGAAAGAAAATGAAGTGCTGGTCAGGACTGTTGCCAGCGGTATCTGCCACAGCGACTATTCAGTGGCGCATGGCGTATTGCGCACGCCGATGCCCATCGTCCTCGGTCACGAGGGCGCGGGTATCGTTGAAGCGGTAGGCCCCGGCGTCACCCACGTCAAGCCTGGAGATAAGGTTATTGCGTCACTGTCACCGAGTTGTGGCAAATGCACGATGTGTCGCGAATACAAGGAGTATATGTGCTCGCAGATGGGCAAGCTGCTGACCGATTGCACCCAGATTGATGGCACCACCCGCCACAAGACCCTGAGCGGTGAAGATGTTTACACGTTGTGTGGCATCGGCTCCTTCGGCGACTACATGGTGATGCCCGCGGGTAGCGCGATCAAGGTGGCGGACGATACCCCCTTGGAGAGCACCTGCCTGATCGGCTGCGGTGTAACCACGGGTACCGGTGCCGCGCTTAATACCGCCAAGATGCAGTGGGGCGAGAGCGCGGCCGTCATCGGCTGTGGCGGCGTTGGCCTGTCCATCATCCAGGGCGCGCGCATTGCCGGCGGCAGTATCATCATCGCCATCGATCCGATGGAAGAGAAGCGCGAGCTGGCGATGAGACTCGGCGCTACCCATACCATCAATCCCTTCGAGGAAGACCCCGTCGCCAAGGTCAAGGAGCTCACTGGTGGACTCGGTGTGCACTATGCGTTTGAAGCCCTGGGCAAGACCCAGACCATGCAGCAGACCTGGGGCATGATTCGCCCTACCGGGCGCGCGATTATCGTCGGTGTCGCCTCGCTCAACCAGAGCGTCAAGATACCCGCTGCCGGCCTGTTGGCCGAGTACGAGATCCAAGGCTCCTGCTACGGTTCATCCTCACCGAAACGCGATATTCCCCGCTTTGTCGAACTCTTCAAGAGCGGTCAGCTCAAACTCGACGAAATGATTACCCAGCGCATCGGGCTTGGCGACATCAACCGGGCATTTGACGAAATGGGCCGGGGTGAAGGCGCCCGCTCGGTCATCGTGTACTGATAAGCAAATAACCAATCATTGAATTTCGGCTGGGAGAGAAAATAGATGAAAACCAAAGCCGCGGTACTGTACGAGATCGGCGCTCCTCTGGTGATAGAGGAGCTGGAACTGGAGGGCCCCAAGGCCAATGAGATACTGGTCAAATA
>JBPPNE010000127.1:0-2319 GCA_051306415.1 Porticoccaceae bacterium | reverse complement strand
CCGTTGCCCGGCGGGATCACCTCGACGTTCTTGAACGCCTGCTTGGTCCAGTTGATGAAGTGGAAGCGGTCCTCGTTGCGGCGATCCTCGATGGCGCGGTTCTTGGCGAAGGCGTCCGGATCGAAACCGCCGCACTCGACGGCCAGCGAGTGATCGACGATCAGCTGCACCGGCACCACCGGATTGACCTTGGCCGGATCGCCGCCCATGTCGGCGATCGCATCCCGCAGCCCCGCGAGGTCCACCAGCGCGGTCTGACCGAGGATGTCGTGGCACACCACGCGCGCCGGGAACCAGGGAAAGTCGAGATCGCGCCTGCGCTGGATGAGCTGTCCGAGGGAGGCGGTCAGCAGCGCCGGGTCGCAGCGGCGCACCAGGTTTTCGGCGTGGACGCGCGAGGTGTAGGGCAGCTTGGCGTAGGCGCCGGGCTGGATCGCATCGACCGCCGTGCGGGCGTCGAAGTAGTCGAGGTCAGTGCCGGGAAGATGCTTGCGGTAGGCGGTGTTCATGGCTCAGGGGCTCTTTCAGCTTTAGGGCGCTGTCAGCTAGGGTCAAAGTCTGGTCAGGTTCGGAGAAAGCACTGCCCGTTGGAAAAGTCCTGACTGCCACAACGTATTCGCGCCGGGGTAGTCAGGATGGCGGTTCAACCGCGCTGGTCGATGGGCTCGACCTCGCGCAAGTTTTCACCGGTGTATTCGGCGCTGGGTCGGATAATACGGTTGTCGGCGCGCTGCTCGAACACGTGACCAGCCCAACCGGTGACCCGCGACATCACGAAAATAGGCGTGAACAGCTTGGTGGGAATACCCATGAAATGATAGGCAGAGGCGTGGAAAAAATCGGCGTTGCAAAACAGCTTCTTCTCCCGCCACATGACCTCTTCGCAGCGCACCGAAACAGGATAAAGCACCGTGTCGCCGACATCTTTGCCGAGCTTTTCGGCCCAGCTTTTGATTACCGCATTGCGCGGATCAGATTCGCTGTAGATGGCGTGGCCAAAGCCCATGATCTTGTCCTTGCGCGCCAGCATGCCGAGCATTTCCTTTTCGGCGTGATCGGGGCTGGTGAATTTTTCAATCATCGCCATGGCGGCTTCATTGGCGCCACCATGGAGAGGGCCGCGCAGGGAACCGATGGCGCCAGTGACGCAGGAGTGCAGATCGGAAAGTGTCGAAGCACAGACCCGCGCGGTGAACGTCGATGCATTGAACTCGTGCTCGGCGTAGAGAATCAGCGAAACATGCATCACGCGCTCGTGCAACTCACTGGGCCTCTTGCCGTGCAGCAGATGCAGAAAATGGGCGCCGATGGAGTCGTCGTCAGTCTTGGTATCGATACGTACGCCGTCGTGGCTGAACCGATACCAGTAGCAGATGATGGAGGGGAAAACGGCGAGGAGGCGGTCGGCCATATCGGCCTGCTGACCGAAGTTCACTTCCGGCTCGAGATTGCCGAGAAAGGAACAGGCGGTGCGCATCACATCCATCGGATGGGTATTGGCAGGAATACGCTCAAGCACTTCTTTCAACGCCTGCGGCAGCCCCCGAAGCCCTTTCAGTTTCGCTTTGTAAGCATCGAGTTGCGCTTGTGTTGGCAGATCGCCCTTGAGTATTAAATAGGCTACTTCCTCGAACTGACAGATCTCGGCGAGCGCCTTGACGTCATACCCCCGATAAGTCAGGCCGGAACCTTCCTTGCCAACCGTTGACAGGGCTGTCTTGCCGGCAACCTGACCGCGCAAACCAGCTCCCGAGAGCACCTTTGTTCCAGTCATCCAGTTATCTCCTTCATTCGCTCACTAACCTCGATCAGTTATTTGTTCTTGCCTTGGGCGAACAATTCATCGAGCTTCCGTTCGTAATTATGATATCCAAGATATTCATAGAGTTGAGCCCGAGTTTGCATATCCTCTATAACGTTTTTTTGATCGCCGGCGGCAAGGATGCTGGTGTAGACAGTCTCCGCCGCCTTGTTCATCGCGCGGAAAGCGGAAAGTGGGTACAACACCAGGTCAACGCCCCACTCCGCGAGCTCCGCCTTATTGTACAAAGGAGTCTGACCAAATTCAGTAATATTGGCCAGCAAGGGTACGCCCAGCGCCGTCCTGAACGCGCGATAGTGCTCCTCTGTATTCACCGCTTCCGCAAAAATGCCATCGGCGCCCGCTTCGACGCAGGCCTGCGCGCGCTCAATAGCTCTTTCCAGCCCCTCCTGGGCAAAGGCGTCCGTCCGCGCCATGATAAAAAAACTGTCGTCCGTCCGCGCATCGACCGCGGTCTTTATCCGGTCCACCATTTCGTCCGGCGACACAATTTCCTT
>JBPPNE010000126.1:0-4288 GCA_051306415.1 Porticoccaceae bacterium | reverse complement strand
ATCGCGAGCCACCACGGCTGCCCAGCGCGAATCGCCGCGGGTGATCGCGGCGAGTTGGTCGGTCTTACTGATGAATTTCACGGCTGTTGAACTCGGGTCAGTCGACGTTGCGGTGTTCAGTTTCATGGCGCTACTCCACGGCTATCAGTATCGATGGATGCACTGTAGCGGTGGTTTGGCAGCCGCGCACTCCGGGTCTTGCTATTGAATTGGCGCTGGCGAGCTGCCGGCGCGCCATGATTCGCTTTTTGAAATTCTGTTGTGGCTCAACTTACCCCAGCAGGGTTTTCACCGCCAGGCCCAGGGCTGCACAGGCCGCGATGACCACAATCACGTTGAGCTGGAATCGAAACAGCGCGATGGCGGCGGCGAGGGTGATCAGGGCCGAGGTCCCGTCGAAGGCGCCGCCAAAGCCCTGCGGCCACAGCACGTGGTAGCCGAAGAACAGCGCCAGGTTGAGGATGACGCCGACGACCGCGGCGGTGATCGCGGTCAGCGGCGCGGTGAACTTGATGTCGCCGTGGGTGGATTCCACCAGTGGCCCACCGGCCAGAATGAACAGGAATGACGGCAGGAAGGTGAACCAGGTGACCAGCGTCGCGGCCACCGCGCCGGCGAGGAACAGCGATTCCGGCCCGAACAGGGCCTTCACATAACCGCCGACAAAGCCGACGAAGGCCACCACCATGATCAGTGGCCCCGGCGTGGTTTCGCCAAGCGCGAGGCCGTCGATCATCTGCGTCGGCGTCAGCCAGCCGTAATGACCGACCGCGCCCTGGTACACATAGGGTAATACGGCGTAGGCGCCGCCGAAGGTGAGCAGGGCCGCCTTGGTAAAGAACCAGCCCATCTGCGTCAGCGTGTGCTGCCAGCCATAGGTAGTTATCAGCAAACCCATCGGCATCGCCCACAGCAAGCCGCCGACAACCGCGACCTTGAGCAGTCGCGACCAATGAAAACGCGCATGCTCGGGTGTCGGGGTGTCGTCGTCGATCACTGCCGCACCAAACGACTTTTCCGCACTGCCGTGGCCGCCGATCTTGAACTTGTCCGGCGCGCTGCGACCGCCGATATAGCCAACGAGGGCGGCGGTCGCGACGATAAACGGGAACGGCACGTTGAGGGCGAAGATCGCCACGAAGGACGCTGCCGCAATCGCCCACAGCACGTTATTCTTCAATGCTCGCGTGCCAATGCGATGCGCCGCCTGCACCACGATGGCGGTTACCGCGGGCTTGATGCCGTAGAACAGCGCGGCGACCAACGGCACGTCGCCGAAGGCGATATAAATCCACGACAATGCAATCAGGATGAACAGCGACGGCAGCACGAACAGCGCGCCGGCGACGATGCCGCCGCAGGTGCGGTGCATCAGCCAGCCGATGTAGATGGCGAGTTGCTGCGCTTCCGGGCCAGGCAACACCATGCAGTAGTTCAGCGCATGGAGGAAGCGCCGCTCGGAAATCCAGCGCCGTCGCTCCACCAGCTCCTGATGCATGATCGAAATCTGCCCGGCCGGTCCACCAAAGCTGATGAAGCCCAACTTGAGCCAGAACGCAAAGGCCTGCCAGAAGCTCACCGCAACGGGTGGCGAACTGGGAGGCCTGGTCGCTGGTGGATTCGATGGATGCATGGCGATGGTACTTTAGAGACGGTGGTACTTTAGAGACTTTGGCAGGATATGGAAACCGGGCAACTCTCGAACGCTGGCGCAGCGAGGGAATCGGCTCGAATTCCTGCATCTCTGTGACTGGATTCTCTACCGGCAGGCCGACATCGAAATGAGTAGTCGGGCCATCCGTGGCCCTCGGGGCTTCGCCCCGCCAGCGCTACGCTTGGCGTCCAAATCGGCATTCCAGACAATTTGTTGAACCCAATACGCCGGCCAGCTACCCGCATCGCGATCAAGCAAAAAGGGCAATCAAACCAAAAGGGCCACCTTGCGGCAGTTCTTTTTGTCTAATTGGCGGGGCGGCGACTACCGAAAAACGTGTATAAGCATTTGAATTAGAAAAATAAGTGCGTTTTCTTGTTTCAGTGTTCTCCCCAAAGTTGCCTCCGCGTTTGCTCGGTGTCTCCTACAGCTTGGGCCCGAACCGCTGGTCATCCCGGCAAGTGAAATTTGTCAAAAAGCATCAAGCGCATCTTTTCCCGGTCATGCAATCAGCACCGCTCAAACAACCCTTGTTTCGGGTGCTGAACAAATTCCAAGGTCGGTACGTCCGACTTGGCTGGGTCATCGATCATCCGGGCGCCTTCGCGGGCCATGATCTTCGTGGCTCATGACTCGCGACCTGCGCTCTCACCATGACCCTGAAATTGACCCTATCCCGGCAGCATACCGGATTGCTTTACGCCTTTTAGCGCGTTGCAGTTTGCCGCCCAGTCATAGCCATCGACAATCCGTTTGCAGCGGGTTTCAATTAAATGCTTCAAGCCGGGATCGGTGAAGATGTAGAACTGGTCTGCCAGCATCGCTTCCAGCACCAGATCACCGACAATATCGGGATTAAGGCCCTGAGCCAGCATTTCCGCCGTGCGGTCCTTTTCGCTTGGTGTAACGGCGCCGCCATATTCTTCGGGCCGATTGCGTCCGGAATGACCGATATTGGTGGCGACGATGCCCGGGCACAGCACCGAGGCACCGATATTATCCTTGCGGTGATCGGCAGCGAAGGTCTCCATCATGCCGACCACAGCGAATTTCGTGGCGTTGTAGGGGCCCGCGCCGCGCAGGCCAACCATACCTGCCATTGACGCGGTGCTGATCACATGACCGCCTTCGCCGTGGGAGAGAATCAGCGGCACAAAGGCCTGTAGTCCGTAGACCACGCCCCACAAATTGACATCCACCACCCAGTTCCAGTTGCGCATGCTGCAGGATTCACTGTATCCGCCCACCGCCACCCCGGCGTTGTTGCTGAGCACATGCACCTTGCCGAAGGTTTCCACCGTTTTGGCGGCTGCCGCCTGCACCGATTCCATCTTGCTGACATCGACCTGCACGCAAGCGGCTTCCAGGCCCTTGCCTTTCAGTTCGTCGACGGCCTTCTGTGCCGGTCCGGTTTCAATGTCGCCAATCATGACCTTCATGCCCGCCGCCGCAAACGCGCGGGCCATGCCCAAACCCATGCCACTGGCGCCACCGGTGATGAACGCTACTTTGCCTTCTACATTTTTCATATTTTCTCCGTCTGACGTTGACGTTACGTCGCCGTACCGGACGCCTTCGTTAGTTGAATGAAGCGGAGCCAGGCCCCACGATTATTTTGAGGTGCCAGCTTTGCCTAATCAGTGAGACGGGTCAAGAGACAGGCCTGATCTGACTGTCCGTTGGGCACGGCATTTCAGGGTGATCCTGCCATTTTCTCCAGTCGTTCAAGAAACCCGATCAGTAGTTTGTTGAAGACTTCCGGTTGATCCAGATTGGCGGCGTGCCCGGCATTCTCAATAATGATTTTTTGAATGTCCGGAATCTTTCGTTCCATGTAGTCCGCTGCACCGAGAAACTCCTGGTCCTGAGCGCCGACCAGGACTAAAACCGGCACGTCGATGCTGCCGAGATTGTCGATCATGCGCGAATCCTGGTGGGTCATGATGCCGCGGGCCGAGTGGATCAGGCCCCAGACATCGGCATGCCATTCGGCATGAACTTCATTGCTTTTTGACAGGGCCGCCAGCCCTTTGCGCTGTAACGACAAGGCGGTGCGCTCGCACCCGAGGTTCCAATTGTCACGAGTGGTGTCACTGCGAAAACCGGGACCGCTGTTGAGAATGGCCATGGCCAGCAACCGTTCTGGATATTTAAGTTGAAACTGGAAGGCCATCACGCCACCGAGCGAATGACCGCCGATCACTACTTTGTGGATATCGCAGTCATCCAGAATGGCGGCGATATCATCGACAGTGTGCTCAACGGTATACAGCGCAGGATCCTCCGGGCAGCCGCTGCGGCCATGGCCGCGGAGATCCCAGGTGATGACGCGGAATTTTTGCTGGAGTGCTTCGACCTGCCCTGCCCACATCTGTGTTGCTGCGGCATGGCCGTGGGACAGAAGAACAGGCAAGGCGCCTCTGGGGCCCTGGATATCGTAATAAATCTTCACGCCGTTGCGGTCAATATAAGCCAAGACAATAATCCTTCGGTTGATAAAGCATCGAAGAGCTCAGCGCCCGGTCCATCTTGGCGGACGCTTCTCGAAGAAGGCCGCCACGCCTTCTTTGGCGTCGGCGGACGCATTGATGACCTTCTTGGCCTTTGTTGTCAGCTCCCAGCCCAGCGCATCGT
>JBPPNE010000125.1:0-15115 GCA_051306415.1 Porticoccaceae bacterium | reverse complement strand
CTCGGCAACCACCGCCAAGGTATCGCGCAGGGATTTCGAAAGGTCGCTCATCAGCGCAAAGTCGGCGACGCCGCGCTGGTGGATCCACTTCAAAATCTGAGTGACACGAAACGGCTTCTCGCCGAGGGAGGCAAAAAAATCCGCAAGGGCAGCCGCCGATAAACCGAGAAGATTTATTTTCCTCGGAGCCTCTGGCTCGCACTCGACTGGATTGTTCATGGCACCTTGGCTGCTAGTGGCCGGTTAACGAGTGTGGATTTCGCTCGGCTGGAAGAAGTACGCCACCTCCCGTTCGGCGGAGGTCGCCGAATCAGAGCCGTGCACCGCATTGGCATCGATGGTGTCAGCAAAATCAGCGCGGATGGTGCCGGCTGCCGCTTCCTTGGGGTTGGTCGCTCCCATCAGCTCACGATTGCGGGCGATCGCATTGTCCCCCTCCAGCACCTGGACTACCACGGGGCCAGAGGTCATGAAGGTAACCAAATCAGAGAAAAACCCACGCCCTTTGTGTTCGGCGTAAAAACCTTCGGCCTGCTGTTGGGACAAATGCAGCATTTTCGCCGCGACAATCTTCAATCCGGCCTTCTCAAAACGGCCAACGATCTCGCCAATGACATTTTTAGCTACCGCATCGGGTTTGATAATGGAGAGAGTTCGCTCAATCGCCATGGATAATGCACTCCGCAATGTCTGGTTGTGTTGTCGCCGACAAAGCACCGACAAGATGAAAGGGTGCGGGATTTTACCGTTGCGAAGCTCACAAGGCAAAGACGGGCTGAAGACGGTGCCACCCAGCCAACCACAGAGAGAATCGACCGCTGGCTAGTCAGCCTCGTCGATCCAAGCCATTTGGATGGCCTCCAGCACCTTCTCCCCACATCGCGCCGGGTCATCGTCAAATTCTGGAATTTGCATGACCCAGTTGCGCAAGTCCACAAAGTTCACATAGCGTGGATCCACATCGACATGTGCTTCCACCAGCGCCACGGCAAGCTCTTGCACGTCAATCCATTTCAGGGGCATAAGAAGGTTCCGTCAAGATCGTCGATCAATGGTGTTCGGATACCATGTTGATAGTGTATCGGGGGATCTCCACCACTAGGTCGCCGCCGCCCATCAGCGCCTGGCAACTGAGGCGGGAGTCCGGCTCCACTCCCCAGGCTTTGTCGAGTAGATCCTCTTCGTGGTCGTCAGCCGGAACCAGGGTGGCAAAGCCCTCCCGCACATGGATATGGCAGGTCGTGCAAGCGCAGGACAGCTCACAGGCATGCTCAATGTTGATGCCACGGCGCAACGCCGCCGCGCACAGGCTCTCACCAGTTTCGACGTCGATCACCGCGCCCTCGGGGCAGATGGTTGCGTGCGGCAGGAAAGTGACTTGGGGCATCTCAGGCGCCTTTATCGAATTCACTGAGGTGGCGCCCAGCGAGCGCCCGCTTGATGGCGCTGTCCATTCGCCGCGCGGCGAACTCTTCGCTGGCCTTGGCGACACTTTCTATGTGTCGGGCCAGCTCCCGGTGATCGCGGCTATCCCGTCGGCTGAGGGCGAGATCCGCCAGCACTACTTCCAGACAGTGGTACTCCCGTTCATCCAATAGGGTTTTGCCATCCTGCCGCAACGCGGCGGCGAGGTCTTCGAGCACTCGATCCGCCTCGACCTGCTGCTCACGCAGGGCGCGCTGCTGCATATCGCCCTTGGCGTTGGCGAAGGAATCCTGCAGCATGCGGGTAATTTCGCCATCATTGAGTCCGTAGGAAGGCTTAACCTCGACATGAGCCTCAACGCCACTGTTGACTTCGCGAGCGAAGACATTGAGCAGGCCATCGGCATCCACCTGATAGGTTACCCGCACCTTTGCCGCTCCAGCAGCCATGGGCGGAATGCCGCGCAACTCGAAGCGGGCGAGCGACCGGCAGTCGCTGACCAACTCCCGCTCACCCTGCAAAATATGGATCGCCATCGCTGTTTGACCATCCTTGAAGGTGGTGAAATCCTGGGCTTTGGCAACCGGAATAGTGGTGTTGCGGTGGATGATTTTTTCCACCAGGCCGCCCATGGTCTCAATGCCCAGTGACAGCGGGATCACATCCAGCAGCAGCGTTTCATCGCCCGGCCGATTGCCAACCAGCACATCGGCCTGCACTGCGGCGCCGATGGCGACGACCCGATCCGGATCAATGCCATCCAGCGGCTGCTGTCCGAAAAATTCAGCCACTTTATCGCGCACCAAGGGCATTCGAGTGGATCCGCCAACCATTACCACATGGCGAATGTCGGTGGTGGTCACCCCCGCGTCGCGCAACGCGCGCCGGCAGGCGCGCAGGGTTTTTTCCACGATAGGCGCCACCAGGGCATTGAACCGCGCTTTGTCCACGACGCCGTGCCAACCGGCGACTATAACGGGGACACTAGCGGCCGTGGAGAGGGCTTCCTTGGTGGCACAGGCAGCATCCATCAGCGTGCGCTGCTGGCTCGGCGTCAAGGCGTCCGGCAGCTTCGCCTGCACTCGCAGCCACTCCCCCAACGCACGATCGCAGTCGTCGCCGCCGAGAGCGGAGTCGCCGCCCGTGGCGAGGACTTCAAAGACGCCACGGGACAGGCGCAGTATCGAGACATCAAAGGTACCGCCGCCGAGATCGTAGACCGCAATGATGCCCGCCTCGCGTTGGTCGAGGCCGTAGGCTACCGCCGCCGCGGTCGGCTCACTGAGCAGTCGCAGAACCTTGATGCCGGCCAGGAGGGCGGCATCCCTGGTGGCTTGGCGCTGGGCGTCGTCGAAATAGGCGGGCACGGTGATGACAGCGCCGTCGAGAGCGCCGTCGAGAGCGGCCTCGGCACGTTGGCGCAAGGCCTTCAGAATTTCCGCGGAGGCCTCGACCGGACTGATATCGCCGCGACGGGTGCGAAATTTCGGCATCCCGCCGGCTTGCGCGATCAATTCATAGGGCGGTTCGGTGCCGAGGTTGCTCACCTCTGCGACACCGCGCCCCAGGTAACGCTTGACCGATGCCAGAGTATTCAACGCATCCGCTGGCGCGAGGGCTTTCGCTAGGGTACCGACCAGAATGTCGTCGGCGCCGTAATGGATCACCGACGGCAACAGGTGTCGGTCCTGCTCATCCGCCAGCGTCTCTGGGGTGCCACTGCGCACAGTGGCCACCAGGGAGTTGGTGGTGCCGAGATCGATACCAACGGCGCGGCGGCGCAGGTGGGGATCAGGAGATTGCCCGGGTTCAGAAATTTGTAGTAGCGCCACTGCGGAGTACCTGGAGCTTGTACCGGGTTGATCGCTCGTTGCCGGTCAATTGTGGCAGTCGTCGTCCAGCATCTCGGCGACATCGTTCAATTCGCGCAACAACTTGGCGTGAAATTGCATGGCGGTAACCATCGCCACCGCCGCTTTCAAATCGCCAGTCTCAAGTGCCCGTGCGAAGTTCAACTGCTGCTCGGCGTAGCGGGTCCGTACCGTTTGCTCAAGCGCGGCCAGTGTAGCAACAGGATCGACGCTGTCACGGACGCCCACCAGACGCTCGCGCAGATCCATCTGCTCCAGCAATAGATCGATATCCTCGACCATCGCTGTATCGCTGCGATCCTCAATGCCGTTCAGCGCCAGCAGATGCTGCGCCCGTGCCAGCGGTGAACGGAGGACATCGTAGGCGTGGTTGAGATCGGCCGTTGCCTGTACCGCCAGCCGCTGCTCCCGTTCCGACCGTCCGGCATAGCGATCAGGATGGAGTTCCCGCAGCAAAGCCCGATAACGCTCCGCTAACTCGGTCAGATCGAGAACGTAATTGGCCGGCAGTTTAAACAGATCAAAGTAGTCTGCAACGGGAGCCACTCCAGCTAACCTTGCCAACGATACACGACTATCCAAGTCATCGATAAACTTGGCATTCAAACGTTAAAACTCTCGCCACACCCACATTCATCCTTGACATTGGGATTGTTGAAACGGAAGCCTTCGTTGAGACCTTCCTTGACGAAATCAAGCTCTGTGCCGTCGAGATACATCAGGCTTTTAGGATCGACATAAAGGGCCACCGGGCCAGCCGGGAACGCCGCGTCCTCCGGGTTTGGCTGATCGACAAACTCCAGCACGTAGGACAGCCCGGAACAGCCGTTGGTGCGAACGCCCAGGCGAATGCCGACGCCACCACCCCGACTGTTGAGGTAACGAAGCACATGCTGTTCAGCGGCCGGGGTCATGGAAATGGCCATCAACTGCTCCTTAAACTCACGATTCTCATACAACAACGGTTAGTGAACAGATCATTCAGCGGAAATCTCACCGCGCTTGCGGCGCACGTCTTTGATCGCCGCGCGGATGGCATCTTCGGCCAGCACCGAGCAGTGGATTTTCACCGGCGGCAGCGCGAGCTCCGCGGCGATGTGGGTGTTTTTGATTTGCTCCGCCTCTGCCAGGGTTTTGCCCTTGACCCACTCGGTCAACAGCGAACTTGACGCTATCGCCGAACCGCAGCCGTAGGTCTTGAATTTGGCATCCTCAATCCGACCATCCGCATTGACGCGAATTTGCAGGCGCATGACGTCACCGCAGGCCGGCGCACCGACCATACCGGTACCGACATCGCTGGCTTTATCATCCAGCTTGCCAACATTGCGGGGATTGTCATAGTGATCCAGAACTTTGTCACTGTAAGCCATGGTAATTCTCCTAAACTAACGCCTAAACTATCGTCTGAACTAACGCCAACCGCCTCACTGCCAAGGCGCTCGCTGCGTGAATCGTCCGCCGCTTTGAGTGCTCAATGGGCGGCCCATTCGACGGTGCTGAGGTCAACACCGTCCTGAAACATGTCCCACAGCGGGGATAGCTCCCGCAGCCTGGTCACCGCGCTGCACACTTTGTCGATCGCATAATCAATTTCTTCGGCGGTGGTAAAGCGGCCGATGCTAAACCGGATAGAACTGTGCGCCAGCTCATCGTTCAATCCCAGGCCGCGCAGCACATAGGACGGCTCCAGGCTGGCAGAGGTGCAGGCAGAGCCAGAAGACACGGCCAGATCCTTGATCGCCATGATCAGGGATTCACCCTCGACAAACGCAAAACTGACATTGAGGTTACCCGCGACCCGGTGGTCGAGTGAGCCGTTGGGGTGGACCTCTTCCATACCGCTGAGGCCTTGCCACAGGCGATTGCGCAGCGCGAGCACGCGGGCGCTCTCGGCGACCATTTCAGCCTTGGCAATCCGAAACGCCTCACCCATACCCACGATCTGGTGGGTCGGCAGGGTACCGGAGCGCATGCCTCTCTCGTGGCCGCCACCGTGCATTTGCGCCTCAATGCGCACTCGCGGTTTACGGCGCACATAGAGCGCACCGATGCCCTTGGGGCCGTACAGCTTGTGGGCCGAGAGGGACAGCAAATCCACTTTCAGCGCCTCCATATCAATCGGCACCTTGCCAGCGCTCTGGGCCGCATCGACATGGAAAAACACGCCGCGCTGACGGCAGATCTCGCCAATGGTGGCGATATCATTGATCACGCCAATTTCGTTGTTGACATGCATGATCGAAACCAACGTAGTGTCATCACGCAGCGCGGAGGCCACCATCTGCGGACTGATCAGCCCACCCTCATCCGGATCCAGATAGGTGACTTCAAAGCCCTCTCTCTCCAGCTGGCGGCAAGTATCCAATACCGCCTTGTGCTCAATTTTAGAGGTGACAATATGTTTGCCTTTGCGGACGTTGAAGTGAGCACAACCCTTAATGGCAAGGTTGTCCGATTCTGACGCACCTGAGGTCCAGACAATCTCGCGCGGGTCGGCATTGATCAGATCGGCGACGTGTTGCCGCGCCTCTTCCACCGCCGCCTCCGCCTGCCAGCCAAACACATGGGAGCGAGAGGCCGGATTGCCGAAGGCGCCATCCTGGGTCAGACATTCCGCCATGCGTGCGGCGACCCTGGGATCCACTGGCGTCGTCGCCGCATAGTCGAGGTAAATGGGTAGTTTCATTGGCCCGGTTCCGTAAATATGAACGAATAGCTCGCCCGCATTGTCAGTTCGTCGTCTAACCTACCGTCACCGCCGACGCAATCAACTGGGTGCCGTCGGGGTATTCCCGCTGACGCTGATCCTGACGGACGCGAACGACTTTGACGTCACGCTGATCCATCAACTGTGCCAGCGTAATACCACTCAGGAACTGGTGAATCTGCTGACTAAGGTCTTCCCATAAATGGTGGGTCAAGCAAATTTCACCGTTCTGGCAAACACCCTTGCCACCACAGTTGGTAGCGTCCGTGGTTTCATTGACGGCACTGATAATCTCGGCGATGTTGATCTCTTCACCGGCTCGGCTCAGGTAGTAACCCCCACCCGGGCCACGCACACTGCTAACCAGCTCACGCTGACGCAACTTGGCAAAAAGCTGCTCAAGATAGGACAGTGATATCTCTTGGCGGGCGGAAATGTCCGCCAGGCTGATCGGGCCGCCTCTGCTGTGCAGGGCCAAATCCAGCATTGCAGTGACCGCGTAACGTCCCCGCGTGGTCAGTTTCATCGCTCCTCATTCCCACCTGTTCAATAAGAATAATTATGGGAAAACCTACGCTTTTAGTCAAGTAAATAATAGACTATTTTACTAGGTTATAGGATTAAATGACGATGGCGACGGGTGCAGACGGCTGGATTCTTTCCGTGTTGCGAGCCGCTCTTACCTGAGCGCACCGAGATGCTTGCCGACGATTTGCAGTGTTGGTTTAAACAAACGTGGGGTCGCGCACAGGATATGCCCACTATCCATAAAACTGTCGCCGCCCTGAAAGTCCGACACCATGCCACCCGCTTCTTTGACCAACAACACACCAGCGGCAATGTCCCAGGGCTTCAGAAACATCTCCCAAAAGGCGTCAAAGCGGCCGGCGGCGGTATAGGCAAGATCAAGGGAGGCAACGCCGAGACGGCGGATACCGGAGGAGCTACTGGCCAATTCGCGCAGACAGCCCAGGTAGGGATCAATGTTTGCAAAAGGTGCGCCGCTGAACGGAATTCCGGTGGCATAAAGTGCGCCGTCCGGTTGGACTCGCCCGGATACCCGAATGCGGTTACCGTTCAGACGAGCGCCCTGGCCGCGGCTGGCAGTGAATTCCTCCCGCTTGAACGGGTCGTAAACGACACCGTGTTCCAGTCTGCCCCGGTAGCGAAACGCGATCGACACGGCACAGTGGGGAATGCCGCGGATGAAATTGGTGGTGCCGTCAAGCGGGTCGATAATCCACTGCGAGTGCTCATCCTTCCCGACCAATACGCCCGCCTCTTCAGAGATGAAGCTGTGGTCTGGATGTGCCTTGCGCAACTGCTGGATGATTTCCCGTTCACAGGCGTGATCGACTTCAGTAACGTAATCGTTGCTGCCCTTGGTGTCAATTTTTACTCGATCCAGGCGCTCGGCGGAACGCAGGATCAAATCCCCGGCCGACCGTGCCGCGCGCAGAGCAATGTTGACCATGGGTTCCATGAGCAGCTACCGCAGTGACTATGGAGGGGCGCGCATTGTAGCAGAGGAGAACCACAGCAGCGGTGATCGCTAACCGATTACCCTTGCGGATGACCACCGACGCCATCATCGGATTGTTACAATGTCCGCCGCCACGGTGCCGTCGTATGGTGCCGTTGAACGGCTCGACGCCACCAAGAACTAGGGCCTGTTAACACTATCCGCACGGCTGCGTTGCTGCCCCAAAAATCACCAGGCAAGGCGCGAGGAGAGACGTTTTGTAAATCAAAATGAACGACGAGCAACGCTGAATGGCGATTTTTGGGGCAGCAACCCGGAGGGATCGGACGCTTTTGTTGCGATCCAGCGTTGCGCCTCGCTTCTGCACACCCGGCGCACCGCACTCGGCGCGCCTGGACTCGCAACAAAAGTACCTCCGTCGCAACTGCGCGGATAGTGTTAACAGGCCTTAGGGATCAACCGTACATGCACGGCAACTATCGGAGCATCCGCGTGATACTGGTCAACACCAGGCACCCCGGCAATATCGGCGGCGCCGCTCGCGCAATCAAAAACATGGGATTGGAGCGGCTATACCTGGTTGCTCCGCTGGAGTTTCCCGCCGATCGTGCGTCGTGGCGGGCAGCCAGTGCGGTGGATGTGCTCGATAACGCGGTCGTCGTCGCCACTCTCGACGAAGCTCTCGCCGGCTGTAGCCTAGTGGTGGGCACCAGCGCTCGCGAGCGCAGCATTCCCTGGCCGCTACTGGATCCCCGGCAATGTGGTGAGCGGGTGTGGCGGGAGTCCGCCGCGCACGAGGTGGCGTTGGTCTTTGGTCGTGAAGATCGCGGCCTGACCAATGACGAATTACACAAATGCCATTACCACGTCCACATTCCGGCAAGCGAGACTTACAGTTCGCTCAACCTGGCGGCCGCCGTTCAGATTCTTGCCTATGAAATCAGAATGGCCGCCCTTGCCGCTGCACAGGTGGAGGACTCAGCGCGACAATCCTGGGACGTTGCTCCCGCAAAGGTGGAGGACATGGAACTGTATTTCGAACATCTGGAGCAGGCGCTCGTCGAACTCGACTTCCATGATCGGGACAATCCCCGCCAAACCATGGCCCGGCTGCGCCGGCTTTTTCACCGCATTCGCCCAGACAAGATGGAGCTCGCTATTCTGCGGGGCGTACTGACGGCGATCCAGAACTCAATCCACCGCCACCGGTTGCTGTCGGGGCAGGAAGATGGGCCAGATTAACAGATTGTCGTGAAGGTTCGAGGTGCATCCTATGGTAATTCCCTTAAAAACGACCGCTCCGGGAAGTAGAATTTTCTCTTAATAACTCTGAGGAATTTCTGCGTGACAAAGTTCCGTTTCAGCGACTGATCCTGCCCATCCACGACGGACTCTCTGTTAAGGGACCCCCTGAACGGGATGGCACACGTCGTTGGCGTGTCGCGCAGCGGCTTTTACGCCGGGTGTTGCAGACAGACAAAACCCTCAATCCGGGCGACAGTCCGCCAGACACTCGATCAGCGCGTGAAGCAGGCCTTTCTTCTCGCAGGACGTTACGGTTCTCCACGTCTCACGGCGGAACTGGTAGACGCGGGTACGCCCGCCAACTGCAAGACGGTCGCGGCGAGCCTCCACCGGCAGGGTTTTCGAGCGCAGGCCGGCAAGAAGTTCAAGGCGACGACGCACTCGAAACACACCTTGCCGGTTGCCCCGAACCGACGGAAGCAAGATTTCACGACCACCCAACCGAGCCAGAAGTGGGTCGGCGACATCACGTCTTTGTGGGCCGATGAAGGCTAGCTTTATCTGGCGACGGTCATTGACCGGTACAGCCGGCGGATGGTGGGTTGGGTGATATCGAACCGCATGATAGCAACGCGGGTGTGCGATGGACGGCAGATGGCCCTGTGGCGCCGGCACTCGCCAGAGGATGTCATCGTTCATTCGGATCGTGGCAACCCATAGTGTTCGGACGCTGTTCAGCGCCTGATCAACACGAACAAGCTGAGGAGCAACCCGAGTGCGAAGAGAAACGGCTACGAGAGTCAGCCCCACGGAATGCTTTGGACAAGGTCTACCCCACGAAGTGCTCTGGGTACAATGTATGTGCCGAGAGTTTCTGCCACTCCTTGAAGGTGGAAGCGATCCAGGGAGAGCACTTCACCACGCGCCAGCAGAGGTGGGCACAGCCGTGTTTGACTACATCGAGGCAAACTACCATCGAACCCCGCCGACACAGCACCAACGGCGCAACATCAGCCCGGAAGCGTTTCAAGGCACAACGAGCCGCTTAAAAATGCATGAAGAGAGATGGACGAACATTGGACCGGCAAACGCTGGAGACGATTCGCCTGATGGCGGTGGAGCGAGTGCGCGAAGGAGAATCGGCGTCGGATGTCATTGCGGCCTATGGATTCAATCGCACCACGATCTACAAGTGGCTGAAGCTGCGCTGCGTCCGGGGCTGGGCATCAAGGCGCTGCGTTCGACGAAGGCGACCGGTCGCCTGCGCAGCCTGACGCCGACGTAGGAAGCTCAAGTGTTTCGATGGGTGAACGGCCGTGATCCACGGTAGTACGGTCTGGACTTCGGTTTGTGGGCGCGCGCGATCGTGGTCGAATTGATCGAGAAGAAGTTCGGCATACGGCTTGGACTGACGGCGGTAGGCGAGTTGCTGGCCAAGCGGGGACCGACCCCGCAGAAGCCCTTGCAGCGCGCCTACCAGCGCGATCCGGAAGCAATCGAGCAATGGCAGCGAGAAACCTTCCCTGCCATTGCTACGCAGGCCAAGGCGGTGGGCGCTGAAATCTTCTTCTGGGATGAATCGGGATTCCGGGCCGACACGGTGCAAGGCAAAACTTGGGGCGCTTGCGGACAGACACCGGTCGTGCATCGGCCCGGACAGCGGCAATCCATCAGCGCTGCTTCGGCGGTGAATGCCAAGGGAGCGCTCTGGTTTACCACCTACAAGGGCGGGCTCAACGCGGATCTGTTCGTCGAACTGCTGAAAATGATGAAGTATCGCAAGAAGCCCATCCATCTCGTGCTCGATAGTCTGCCTGCGCACAAGACGGCGCTCGTGAAGAAATACGTCGCCTCCACTGAGGGGCGTTTGACCCTGCACTTCCTGCCCGGCTATGCAGCGGATTTGAATCCCGACGAAGTGGTGTGGCGTCATGTCAAGCGTACCGGCTCCGCGAGGCGGCCATTGCAAAAGGGCGAGAAGCTACGCGACAAGATTGAGGAGCAGCTTGCTGCACTCCAGAAATTACCGCTCCTCGTTCGCTCATTCTTCAAAGCTCCTTCTGTCGCCTATATTGGCGACTGCTGAGTAAGGCTTGATCCGCTCCAACACACGCAGCCGGATCGGTGCCATCGGATCATCGGGAAATTTGCGCGCAAAGAAGTTGGGGACAGAGGCCAGGAACTCCAAATCATCTAAGCCAAAGGTCCGAGGATTCCAATCTTCGAATCTGTCCACAAAAGTATTGAAAGGCCCAAAGCGATAGCCGGAATTACCCAACAACGTCGCAAAACCGTACTCCCCGAAATCATTCACTGACTCGAAATAAGCGTGAACGGCAGGCTCGCTCATGCGTCGCACCAAGTGCGCACAGACCTCCTTGCGAGCGCCAAACCACAAACCACCCATCATCGGCCGTAATGTAGAGTCCGGCGGAGCAAATCCAAGCCAACCCTTGTCTGCGATACGAATAAGCATTGAGGCAATGCTGGCAAGCGGTGACCAAGGAAGATCCCCGCGTCGTTTCGCAACTTGTATACCAGAACCATCTACCAAATCGGGATTATCCCCTATATACCACTGCCGCGTGCGGCGAAGAACGCACTGACGAAACGATTTGTCGGGGGCATAGACTCGAAAACCAAAACATATCATCGCATCAATATTCTGGCGCAGATCGCAGAACTCTGCGTGACCGTCAACCGTGCTATTTGACAGGTAATCTTCAAATTGAGAAAGCGGCTTGATCGGCAGGCAAGCGGGCGAAATAAGTTGAAAATAATCAAAATCCACGTTTTCGACGCAATACTTGACAAGATGGACGACACCCTCTGTCAGTGCCCATACACCATAACCTGTCCGCTTTGGGTCGGGGACATAACTCGCATTTGGCGCGGTTATCGCGAAATCAGGCTGCTGGCTGAAATCATGGTGAATGACGACGTGATGTGGCTGAAGGGAGGCAACGAGTTGATCGACCGTCGCTGCGCTGGCGACGGCGGACATCAGGCCAAAAACAATCTTCGGCGGGCGGCGAGACGAGCCCTTGGATTCCAGCGCCATCTTGATTTGATCCTCAATCGGTTAATTTATACCAAGCGTCCATTCCCATTTATTCTGGACGCTATTCGGGGCCTCTGAGCAGCAGATTCTCCGGCGACCTAATCTAACACTCGCAATCGAATTGGAGCAACCGCGTCATCAGGAAATTTTCGCGCAAAGTACTCAGGAATTGAGGTCAGGCGTCCGAAATCGTCCAATTCCAAGGTGCTAGGGTGGCAATCGTCGAAGCTGTTAACAAATGTATTGAAGGGGCCAAAACGGAATTGGGCATTCCCTAGGAGGGTCGCAAAACCGTACTCACTGCCCTTGCCCCTGTTTGACGTACTCCATAGCAGCTCGATTACGCGGCTTTAGTACTGCTGGACCACGTGCCAGTTTTTCTCAACTCCATCCTCCCAAGAGTTGGAGCCTCCGGGAATACCGGGACGGTTCAATTTGGGTCTTCCCCAATCTCGGTCGCCAATGTTCCAGATAGGCGATAACTTTCTCTCTGGGAATACCTGCTTTGAACAACGCGCGGGCCTCGTCGATGTCGGCCGGGCCTTCCAGCGCGCGATACAGCACGGCAAGCAGAAAGCGATGCAGGGCGGCGGCGACCAGCGGCGACGGATCTTCGATGGCGGCGATTTCCCTCGCGCCCAGCAGCGTGTCGTGTATACCCAGTTCGGCACGGTCACCATTCGGGTATCTCACGGGTATCCAGGGTTCGTCGATCAGATTGAATCGGCTCATTCGGTCTCCTTGGTGTCAATAACCAGTCCAAGATCGTGGGTGAGATGCACGCTGGTGTCCTCGATCCAGCGGGAATCAGCGTCCAGCCGCAGTGCATACGCGTTGCGCAGCAGCGGACTCTTTTTCCACCCTTCCGGCACTTTAGCCGCTTGGAGCTTTCTGACGACACCCTTGCGCGACAAGCTCATGGCGTCCGATGAACGCCGGGCTCGTCTTCGTCGTACAGGCTGAAGCGAGCGGGGTCGTTCCATGAAGCGTCGTCAGGGAAGCCAATAATGGCTTTGTTTGCTTGAATCCTGTGGGAATAAGTTTTTCCCCTCGCCATCTTGCAGGGATTTTTCCAGGCGGGCCTGCAAGGATTCTGGCACTTCGACCATTTCTTCATAAACCACCTGCACCAGCGTATCGATTTCTTCGGGCATTCCAATCTCCGATTTATCGCCCAGCAAACACTAGGTGCGCAGCAATGCATCCTCCCATGGTGGAGAGTTCTGCGCGGATGGGTTGAATCGCGATCTTCAGGCGTCGGGCGGGATCGGCTTTGAAAGCATATTGCCGAACTGCTTGGCCCGGCTCGTAGACGGAGAGGCGCGGGTAGTCCGCTTCCTGCGCGGGCGCTTGTGCATTCGTTAATTCGGCGAGCTTGCGCCGGATCCCCGGCGGCAGCGTTGCCGAGAGCAGCAACACCGATGACCCCAGTGCCAGCAGCCAGCGCAACAAGTGAAGCAATAGTCTGTCGGTATAGGCGTCGTAAGCGTGGATTTCGTCGAACACGACCACGCGGTTCGCGAGTCCCCACAGGCGCACGAACTGATGGCGCACCGGCAGGATGGTCAGCAGCGCCTGATCGATGGTGCCGACGCCATATTCCGACAACAGGGCGCGTTTCTTGTGGGTGAACCATTCGCCGGCGCGCACGTCGCCGCCCGCCTGGGGGTCGTAAATGCCACCGGGCTTGAGCTTTTGGTAGTCGTCGTTCAGCAGCGCGCCGCCGTGCAGTAACTGCAAGTCGAGGGTTCGTTCACAGTGCTGCCTGCGCAAAAATTTCAGCGTGCGCCGGAACATGGCATTGCCCGTCGCCTTGGTCGGCAACGCAATGTACAGGCCACGATGATGGAACCGGCGTTGCAGTTCCAGATGGGCGAAAAGCGCCGCTTCGGTCTTGCCTTCGCCCATGGGCGCTTGCACCAGAAAACAGGCTGTTGCACCTCACCGAGCGCGTCGGCAATCGCCAGTTGCAGGGGACGCGGGGAAAGCCCGAACACTTCGCTGAAGGTTTTGGGCGAGGACGACAGGGGAAGCCGCGCCATCAGCGTTGCGGCGGGGACCGGGCGGCGGGCATCGCGCAGCATTTGATGCACGCTGTAGACTTGGTCGAATTTGTCCATTTCGGCGTCCTTGCTATCGCAATCCCCGCCAGCGCCAACGGCCCTGGCGATGTGCTGGCGAAACCTGGCGCTTGCAGTCTCGCACTCACACCGGATCACCGCAATCGGCAGTGATCCGGCTCAGTGCTGTTGATCCCGCCCGCTAGTACATCGACCCTGCGTTTGTCGAAAAGCACCGACAGCAGGGCTTCGACCCTTCGACAGGCTCAGGGCTCAGCCCGAACGGCTCTATTTGTTTGCGGGCCATGTCGCGGGCTGGGTCACTCGGAGCCAGTCGCGATTACAGCGAGCCGAGATAGGCATCCGGAACTTTGTCCCAGGCGACGCGCTCGCGTTCCAACGGCGTGCTTTCGGTGCGGCAGTCGGCGCCGAGAATGCGGGTGGTGCGGGTGCGGGTGTCGTACGCCGGCCAGCCGGGATCGCCGGTGCGGGCAAACGCGGTCCAGGCGGTCATGGTGGCCTGTGCGAGGGCATCGGCGGCGGCGCCGGTGCCGTAAAACTTGGCGGCGCCGGGCTTGCTGTTGGTGCCGAACACATAGGCGAGTTCGACGGCGTGGCAGGCGCCCAGCGCGCCCCTCGCAGCGGGGGATTTCCAATCGAAGAGGTACGCATAGACGCGGCTGTCGTGAGGCTGCTGGCGCTCCAGCAAACGCAGCGCGGGAATGCGGAAGATGCGGTCGGTCTGGATCGCCATGAAGGTTTCCGGCGGCGTCGGCTCGACACCGCGCGCAGCCAAGGTGTCGCGATAGGTCGCGACCAGACCGGCGTGGTGAGCGCTGTCGATCAGATAGCCGAGACGCTTGAACATATTCGCTTCGTCCAACCCGGTAATGGCCGGTTGCAGCGCGCCGAACAGGCGCCACTCCTCCAAGGTGCAGCCGGCCATGATCGGGATGCCGGCGGCCGCACCGGCGCTGATGGCGTCATAGGGTTTCACCGGCAGCACTTTGCCATCCACCACCGGCCGGAACGGCAAGCTGCCGAGGCGCGCGAGCGGATAGCCCTCGACGCGACCGCTCTCGATGCGCCGCTGTACCTGCAACAGGTCGGCCATGCTGGCGCTGCGCAGGCGGTCGGCATCGAGCTCGGTCGCTTTCAAAATCGCTTCGCCCACCAGCGGCGCGCTGTCCATGGTCGCGAAGGTGTGACAGGCGCCGGACTGCGGAATCGCCTTGTGGAACAGGCCGCGCGCGGCGGGCA
>JBPPNE010000124.1:0-4537 GCA_051306415.1 Porticoccaceae bacterium | reverse complement strand
GCCGGGTTTTCTTTATCGACTCCTGATAACTCGGGTAAGCGATTGCGACGAGAATGCCAATAATCGCTACCGTCACCAGCATTTCAATGAGCGTAAAGCCTCTACTCTGTTTAACGAATGTCATCCCGCCGATTCCTATAATCCGGATTGGGTTGGCAGTGCCCGGCCGCCGGGCACTGCCATGAAGTCACTGGAGTTGTTTCCACGACTGCCTGCCGGGACCACCGGGGTTGTCCTCGCCTACACACAATCTGCCGCCGGTACCGCCTAGACATTTGTTCTCCATCGGCTTGCCAGGAGCGGAGACGACGGCCGGCGTTCCGATAATGCCGACGGTTGATCGAAAGCCCGACGGGGCGACACCTGGGCTTATATAGTCATATTTGTCAATAATGCCGTCCGGCACGTTGTTGGGGCCCGACACATCCCAAGGCGGCGTCGGCAGCCGGCTACCCGTGTAGGCGTCAAGCTCCATCAACCGGCCGGTGCCGCCAAAATCGCAAGCCGCCGGGCTCGGAATCAGCGTAGGAAAAATTATTCTACCCGAGCGCAACAGCGGTGCGCTGACAGCTCGCTCTCCCTGTTTTCCTGACGGCGATTGGAGAACCATGAACCAGCCTTTCTTCGTCAAGTAGTCGACCGCCGCGTTGGATGACTGCCTCACCTCAAAGCCACCGAGGGTAAGTTCAGCCTCAATGACCTGTTCCTGCAGATCGGCTAGCCGCGCCACTGGCGCACCTTTGTCCCAAATCCCGTAAAAGGATTGAACCTGGGCATCGACTGTTCCGTCATTGTTGGCATCAACGTCATTGTCGCCCACTTCGAAGTACTTGCCGGTGCCGAAATACACCATGACCCCTCCGCCCACCTGATTGCCCGCCGGGTTGCCGACCTGCGGCTTTGCCGTAATGGGCTGGCGGTTGGCATCCGAACAGGTCGCGCTATCCGTCGCGCAGGCCACAAACAGCGGCGCTGGTGTGCCGCCGGATTGGTAGGCGACATCCCATTGGTTGGGGTTGGCATTGGTGACATCAAACTTCCACAGATTGCCACGCAGATCACCGGCGTAGATGCTATCCGCGATACGATCATTGTTGACATCAACGGCAATCGGCGTCGACAACCCGTTCGGATAGGCAACGGTGCCCACTGCCTCGGTGTCGATCGAGCGGATCAACTCACCGGTTTCCACATCAATGATGTACAACACTGCGTTGTTACCGGGGCTGCTGTAGCCATTGGCAACAATCGCGGCCCACTTCCCATTTGCCATCCGCACCAGCGACGGTCGCGGCAAGGTGTAACCCAGGTTGTTAGTGAATCCCTGACGCTTCGGATTACCAACGGTATCGTCGGTCAGGTCGGTGGCGTTGGGCGCCGCTGTGTTATTGATTTCCCACAACACATCGCTGGCGGAAAAGCTGTCGGGTGTCGTCACATCCAACGCAAACACGCCCTTGCCACCCGCACCGGTGGTGCCGAGCAGTACCGTGCGCCATTGGTTGCCGCTGCCGACATCAATGTACGCATCACCCGCACGCGTTGCGCCGTCAACAAAGTACTGATGGCTATAGGCGGGCGACGTCAGTGCGCTCAGATTGCCGACAATCGTGCTGGGCACATAAGCCAATTTCTCCTCGCCGGTTCCGCTATCAAAATATTCTGGCACGGAGCCACTGGCAGCGACATAGCTGCCGGCATCGAAGCCGTGCAGCATGCCGTCGTTGGCGCCGACGTAGAGCATTCTGCGACGTTGCTTGTGTGCACTGCTATCACGAAAGGTTGCGTAGCTTGCGCCTTCCGATCCCGGCAAATCCTGGTAGTTGAAGTTGTCCGAACCCACAAACCAGGGGTCGGAATTGACAATATCGCCAAGCACCCAGGGATCGGGGCTGATAATGGCTCCGTCCAGATCCGTGCGATATCGATTGCGAAAAATTCCCGCAGCCTTTCTCACCTCCATGCTGGCGTCACCACGCAGGTAACTAACACGCTCGTCTCCCAGGGTGTCCGGCGTACCGCCGAGCAAATTCAGTGCACTTTGCTGGACACAGTCCAGATTAACCCAATCAAAAGTAACGCCTTTGGCCGGAGTCGGCAATCCGGTCGAACACGACGATCCGCTCGGGTTGTAAGTGAAAATCTTCCGGGACGCGGGCAGCGGAATTTCTTTGCCCGCATCCCAGACGGGCGTGGGATCAATACTCCCATCAACTGGGTCTATGGAAAACGCCAGCAGCGATCCCGTCCAGTTGCTACTATCGAAAACCGCCTGATAAATCAGCGAATTCGTGTCCAACCGGGTGGAATTGGTGGCCACCGAAGAGCTCGATGCAACCGCTCTACCGACATCGGAAAGCGCGCTCGTCAACGCGGTTTCCAGCTGCGCCGGGTTGGTGGCGAAGAAATATCGATCGGGAACCCCATTGTTGTCCGCGTCCCACTCGGCCTGCTGCAGTGGCTTGTTGTCGGATACTCCGGTGCTGATATCCGGCAGATCATCGAACCCACCCCATTTCGCCGCGTAGAACAGCGGGCGCTCAAGCAGGCTGGCCGTCGATGCACCCAAGGTATAAATCCTAGAATTGGCTGCATTCCCCACTGCGCAGCTGGCACAGGCAGCTCCTCCCGTCGGATCGGCATAGGAATAATTGTTAATGCCGGAGTGCGCGTGAAAGCCGTCGGCAGTAGTCCCACTGATGACATAGCCAAAACCCATCGCATAGCCCGTTGATTGAGCAATCGCATCCGTCGTGATAGTAATGGTGCCCGCCGTGATCTGATATTCGAGGATGCCCCACATATCCTGATCAAAATCGCCGCCCTGCTCGCTATCTTCCCAATTGACATAGACTTTCCCGGTACCTGCTACAACATTCTGGCTAACAATTTTGAAATCGACGATCGCACAGGCAGCGCTTGCACTGATTGAGGTATTGCGACAGGCGGGAAGTATCACCACCGTCCCGGCACCACCGCCGGGCACGGGGATGACCAGATTTGGTACCGCGGGAGCCAGAGACACACCATAAGTCGTGACTTTTTGGTCTTTCTGCCGATCAGAACGCAGATCATTGATGCGCACGTGATACGCCAACCCGGCGATCTGGTAAGAGCCAGACAGACTAGGCGCATCCGGACAGGTGCCAAGAACACCGCTCAGCAGTGGTAC
Organism: Porticoccaceae bacterium; assembly: GCA_051306415.1. Lineage (GTDB taxonomy): Bacteria > Pseudomonadota > Gammaproteobacteria > Pseudomonadales > Porticoccaceae > CBDDRG01. The sequence continues at coordinate 1,365 of JBPPNE010000124.1, read as the reverse complement.
TGTCTTGGCGGTGCACAGTTTATTGTTGTCGATTCCATTTTCGCCGACGAAGTAACTGTTACCGGGGATATTCTCTCCCGCACCGACAATGTCAGTGTCCGTCGACAGGCTGGCAATCCCGACATCAGTGGCAGTGGTGAGTTCGTCATTGTCGAAGGAGCTTGTGCTCGCGTTGAATTGAATGACGTTGAGTTTTGCGCACCAGCGATCAACCGGCACCGGATCGAGCCAGCCTGCAGTCGTCAGGCCCGCTAGCCGGGCGCTATCATCCACATTGAAGGTAGCGTTGACGGCTTTGCCGCCAAGATAACGCAGGGATTCGAGAAACATCTCCGACTGCGGATTACCCCAATTCGAACAGGTTCCGTTTGCAAGGGTACCGGGAGGACCCCACACGCAGCCATCCGAACCGGCCGTGCTGTGATAGGTGCCGTCATCATGGCGATAACCGTAGATACGGAGTTTGTTCAACGTATTGATAATCCCACCGGTCGCCGGTGCCGCTTTGAAGGTGCCGTCGGTGTTGACATTGATTTCATCGGATAGCACGCCAATGTTTTTCCTCAGCACACCACCATCTTCATTTTTCCCATAGCTTCCGGTCAGCAAGCCGAATAGTTCGGTGTCATTGTCACCATAGGTTTGCAGCAGCCCGAACGGCTTGAAATGGCTTACGCCTGCGCTCTTGTAGTCTTTGCATTTTTCGTTGCCGAGCAGACTGCTGTTGCAAACCTCGACACGCACCCGATAGTCGGTACTCGCCGCCGGATTGACGCTCGCCGCACTGATTCCGGAATTCGCCGGGACATTACCGTTGGAAGCAGCTCTCTCGCCCGACAACCGACACTGCCAACGTTCGTTGGATGCCCACAACGAAAAATCACCGCTCACCACCCGCAGCAGGGGCGGATCGGTCACGTTCTGAGAAAACTGCGTACTCGACACCGTGGTATTGCAGAGCGTGATGCCAGTCGCTGAGCTAAACGGGGTTAACGTACTCAGGTCTGCGCCATTGTAATATTTCGCGAAACTGTGGGCGTCGTTAGGCAGATAGGTCCGCTCCAGAATGGTGGTGGTCGACGTGTCGGTGGACCGATAACCGCCATAGAGGATCTTGCGGATAACATCCATCCGGGTCATCGACGCCCAGTTGAGGAAATTACCGCTCCAATAGCTGTTGGTACAGTATTTTGTCAAGGTCGCGGCGCGTGGCACAAACACGTTGGCGCTGTATTCGTAGCATTTATAACTGTCGAAATACCCGTAGTAATCAATGGTGTTTTTGTAGGTCGTGTCAGGCACACCGTCGCCATCGACATCCGAGTAGTCGTCGTACACTTTGAAATACAGCTGATGATCCTTGGA
>JBPPNE010000123.1:0-17228 GCA_051306415.1 Porticoccaceae bacterium | reverse complement strand
TCGCAAGCTGCTGGTGCGCTATGAGAAACTTGAGCGCAGCTTCCTCGCGCTCAACCATCTTGCGGCTGGGATAATCGCGTTCCGAAAGGTGCGTTTCAAGATAAACATTATTTACGGATAAGTTCTAAATCTGCCGGGAGAGGTGCGCGCCACGCGGCGAGTAACCGACGACAACCATCCGAACTTGAAGCATACCGAAGCAGACGATTCGCCTCTCACCATAGTCTTTACGAAGGTCTTCAATCTCGAAGCTTGGGCCGTCGAAGACGTATTCAGCATCTTCGAAGTCCAAGCCTCGATTTGTGAGCATCAATTCGCGTTTGTTCGGATCGAATGTGATTGCCACGCGGTAATTGTATTTACATAAACCATTCGATGCAAGCCCGTGAGAAGCCTAGTCAGTGACGCCTAACGAATGAAAGGGGCTTCCCCGTCCCGAGGCTGCGGCGAAAGCCGCAGTCGGCAACAAGCGCCATGATGTTGTATTCGCATCACATCAAAACCACGAAAGGGAGAGTCCATGCGCATTATCACTGTGGAGATCGATCTCGCCAAGAAGGTGTTTGCCGTGCATGGCGTTGATGCTACCGACAAAGCCGTACTGATCAAGCCCAAGGTAACACGGGAGCAACTGCTACCGTTGATCGTCCAGTTACCGCCGTGCCTGATCGGCAGGGAAGCCTGCTCCGGCGCGCACCACTGGGCGCGGCTGTTTCGCCAGTACGGCCACACCGTCAAGCTAATGGCCCCGAAGTTCGTCACCCCGTACCGCCGAGCGGCAAGCGCGGCAAGAACGATGCGGCGGACGCCGCTGCGATCTGCGAAGCGATGACTCGACCGCACAGGCGCTTCGTCCCGATCAAGGAAGAATGGCTTTACCCCGATTTAACGGATACCTCATTAAGAGTGATAATACCCTCGGCGGTAAACGATGCACAAACGCAGGAAATACAGCCAAGAATACAAACAGGAAGCCGTCCAGCTGGTTCAGCAATCCGATATTCCATTAGCGCAGGTTGCCATTAACCGGGGGATCAACCCCAGCAGATTGCGACGCTGGTGTGATGAAATCAGCAAGGCGGGTAAAAATGCCTTTCCCGGGAACGGCACCCCGCGAGACCTGGAACTGGCACGACTCAAACGCGAGTTGCAGCAGATTAAACAGGAACGCGATTTTTTAAAAGAAGCGGCCGCGTACTTCGCCAAGACATTCAGGTGAGATACCGGATGATTGAACGTTGCCGCGATGCCTTTCCGATCACCATGATGTGCCGTTTACTCAAAGTGTCCCACAGCGGTTATTACGATTGGCGCACCCGTCAACCGAGTAACCGTGCACAGGATAACAGCCGATTGCTACGACGCATTCATGCGCTGCATACCGACAATGACGGGGTATTCGGTGGCCCGCGCATGTATGATGAATTACGTTACCTAGGCGAAACATGCCGTCTTAACCGGGTTGCGCGCTTGATGCAATCTGCCAGGCTGGCGGGCATTCCGGCCCGTACCCAATGGCGCAAGCGGCCATCTGGCATACGCCCTGACCCTGTGAACAACCATCTGCAACGTGATTTCACGGCACAACAGGCGAATACCCAATGGGTGACGGACATTACTTATATCCGCACAGCAGAAGGCTGGCTATATCTGGCGGTGGTAATCGATTTATATTCTAGCCGGGTGATTGGCTGGTCGATGAGCCCACGCATGGAAACACCATTGGTGGTGCAGGCTGTGCTGATGGCTTTGTGGCAAAAGAAAGAGACAGGCAATGTGATCCTGCGCTCGGACCGTGGATCACAATATACCAGCCACGAATACCCGTTCTTCCTGTCCACACAGGGCATTGTCAGCAGCATAAGTGCGGTAGGGAGCTGTTATGACCATGCCGCCGCTGAAAGCTTCTTTGGTGTACTGAAGCGGGAGCGCGTGAATCGTAAACGTTACTTGACCAGAGCAGAGGCCAGATCCGACATATTTGATTACATCGAGAGGTTCTACAACCAGAGCAAAATGCGGCAATTAAACAGTGATAATATCCATCAACCCGCTCTTAACTGAGTATCCGTTAAATCGGGGTAAAACCACATGTGTAATTACCGGCAAAGTGGCAGGCTCGGATATTCTTCAGTTGACGACAAACTCGACGATGGCTTCGGTATCGCCATTGCGCGCCGTGCTCCGGTCTTGGGGGCTGCTAGCAATGCCGGTAGATAAACTATTTCCGACCCGTAGAGCCCTTACTGCCTAACCCGCCATTTGTGCCGCGATCTGTTGAACCAGGTGCCGGGCCAGTTGCGCCTTGCTCATCACTGGCAGCGCCTTGCTTGCCGTCGCGGTCACCAACAGCACTTCATTGTCGTCGCTGTTGAATCCGATGCGGGCATCGGAGACGTCATTGGCGATCACGAGGTCAAGGTGCTTGGTGAGCAGTTTGCTGCGGGCATGCTGTTCGAGGTTTTCGGTTTCGGCGGCGAAGCCGACGGTAAACGGACGTCGTGTCAGGGCTGCGACGGTAGCGACAATGTCGGGGTTTTTCACCAGCTCGACGGTCATGCCGTCAGCTTTTGTTTTCTTGATCTTCTGCTCGGCGATCACCGCCGGACGATAGTCGGCCACGGCGGCGGCAGCAATGAAGACGTCGGCATCGGCGACCGCTTGCAGCGCGGCGGCGAGCATCTCGCGCGCCGTGGTGACTCGCACCGTGGTGACTCGATCGGGCGCTGCAAGTGCGACCGGGCCACTAATCAGCACGGTGATAGCGCCGGCCTCGGCGGCGGCCTCGGCAAGTGCGTAACCCATCTTGCCGGAGCTGTGATTGGAGATGTAGCGCACCGGATCGATCGCCTCGCGGGTCGGGCCAGCGGTAATCACCACCTTCTTGCCGGCGAGCAAGCCGGTGGCGAACAGACCGCTGGCGAGCTCAACCAGCGTAGTCGGTTCCTCCATGCGCCCCTCGCCAATGTCGCCGCAGGCTTGGTAGCCGGAAGCCGGGCCAAACACCTGGATGCTCCGCTCGCGCAGTATCCGCAGGTTGGATTGGGTGCTCGCCTTCGCCCACATGCCCTGATTCATTGCCGGCGCTACGGCTATGGGACATTGGCTGGCCAGACACAACGCGGTGAGCAGGTCGCCGCCCTCGCCCTGCGTCAGGCGCGCAATGAAATCCGCGCTCGCCGGCGCGATCAGAATCAAATCGGCCCAACGGGCGAGTTGAATATGTCCCATGGCGGCCTCCGCCGCGCTATCCAGCAGATCCAGATGGACGGGGTGGCCCGACAGGGCTTGCAGCGTCAACGGGGTGATGAATTCGGTGGCGGCCGGCGTCATCACCACGCGCACTTCAGCGCCCGCCTTCTGTAGCAGACGAACGAGGTCGGCGCTCTTGTAGGCGGCAATACCACCGGTGATGCCGACCAGTACCCGCTTGTTGATCAAACTGCTACCCATATGCCACACCTGCAAAATTCCCGCGCGGCAGGTAACATACCATCGGTACAGGGATTTTCGTAGTGATGCCGCGACAGCGGCCAACCGTCACAGGAGGTGACCATGGCGATCAAACACTGGCCTGTGGGAGAGCGGCCGCGGGAAAAGCTGCTGCAGCACGGTCCGCGGGTGCTGTCCGATGCGGAACTTCTCGCCATCTTTCTGCGCACGGGTCGTGCCGGCAAATCGGCCGTTGATGTCGCGCGGGAACTGCTGTTGGGTTTTGGTGGTATCGGCGCACTCTTGGGCGCCGATCAGAAGACCTTCTGCGCGGCCCAGGGTGTCGGCGCTGCAAAGTACGCTCAGCTTCAGGCCGTGCTCGAACTGGCTCGGCGCCACCTCAGTGAGCAGCTCGTCCGCGAACAGGTATTTACTCGACCGGATACGGTGGCGACCTACCTGCGCACTCATTTTCAGAACTATACGCGGGAAGTTTTCATCGCCCTGTTTCTGGATACTCGCCACCGCCTGATTGCCTGTGAAGAGCTGTTTCAGGGCACCATCGATGGTGCCAGCGTCTACCCCAGAGAGGTGGTTAAGCGGGCACTGCATCACAATGCCGCCGCGGTGATTTTTGCCCACAATCATCCGTCTGGCGTCGCCGAACCCAGTGACGACGACACCCGCATCACCCGGCGGCTGCGAGATGCCTTGGCGTTGCTGGATATCCGCGTCCTCGACCATCTGGTGGTGGGTGCCGGCGAGGTCATTTCACTGGCGCAGCGGGGGTTGATGTGACGCCCAGGCGTTGCCGCCAAGGTTGCTATCGGCGCGGTGCTCTGGTATAAATCGCGGCTCAATTTTTTGCGGTGCCCGCTTCTCGCCTGGGAAGCAGGGAAAAGAAACTCCGAAAACCCGTCGAATCCAGCGCCGCGCAAGCCGCCGGTGACTAGCGGCGACAGCGATAGAGATAGAGGCAAACCCATGTCGAGAGTATGTCAGGTGACCGGCAAGCGGCCGATGACCGGTAACAATGTGTCCCACGCCAAGAACAGAACGCGGCGGCGATTTGAGCCCAATCTGCACTCGCACCGGTTCTGGATCGAATCCGAAAAGCGCTTCGTCCGCCTGCGGGTGTCCGGCAAGGGCATGCGCATTATCGACAAGCACGGCATCGAAAAAGTGCTCGCCGATATTCGGGCGGCGGGTTTAAAGGTTTAGCTTCGGGGAGTATTCGGGGAGTAGATGATGGCCAAGTCAAATCGCGACAAAATCAAGCTCGTGTCCACTGCCGGCACCGGTCACTATTACACAACCACCAAAAACAAGCGCACCATGCCGGAGAAGATGGAGATCAGCAAATTCGATCCGGTCGTGCGTAAGCACGTGCCGTACAAGGAAAGTAAAATCAAATAAGCAGGTAGCCTGGCCGATGCCGGCGAGGCGATTCCCGCAGACAAAAAGCCCGGCACTGGCCGGGCTTTTTGCTGGACTGGATTTATTGGCGGATGGTGTCAGTATTCGGCCTTAGGCTGTTCCGCGCGCATCAATAGGTAAGTTTCATGCCCGAATTACCCGAAGTGGAGACCACTCGCAGGGGGCTCGCGTCGCCCCTTGAGGGGCAATGGGTGGCGTCGGTGGTGATTCGCAATCCAGCCCTGCGCTGGCCCGTACCGGCCAATTTGCCCGCGATTTTGATCGGCCAGCGCATCGGCCGCCTCACTCGCCGCGGCAAGTACCTGCTGGCAGCCTTCGCTGACGGCCATCTGCTGCTGCATCTGGGGATGAGCGGCAGTTTGCGGATGGTGCCCGCGTTGACGCCGGCGGATAAACACGACCACGTGGATATCGTGCTTGCCAGTGCGGGAATCCTGCGGCTGACCGATCCGCGTCGCTTTGGCGCGGTGCTCTGGGTCGAGGGTGATCCTGCCGTTCATCCGCTGCTAGCCCATTTGGGCCCGGAGCCGCTGGAACCGGAATTTGACGACACCTACCTGTTTGGCGCCTCACGAGGGCGAAAAACCCCGATCAAGAACTTCCTGATGGACAGCAGCGTCGTGGTTGGCGTCGGCAATATCTACGCGAATGAAGCGCTGTTCATGAGCGGTATTCACCCGCTGGCAGTGGCGGGAAAATTATCGGTAGCGCGTTACCGGAAGCTGGTTAGCGCCATTCGCGAGGTGTTGGCGAAAGCGATCACACAGGGCGGCACGACGCTGCGAAACTTCGTGGGCGGCGATGGCAAGCCGGGCTACTTTGGCCAGGAGCTTAGCGTTTATGGCCGCGCCGGGTTGCCCTGTCGCCGCTGTGGCAGGCCCCTCAAGGCGATTCGGCTGAATCAGCGCGCCACGGTTTACTGCCCGCGCTGCCAGCGCTGAGGGTTTGCTCCGATTTTACTCAGCGAATTTTCTAGCCAGGGCTTCGGCGACGATCGGGGGCACGAAGGGCGAAATGTTGCCATGCAGAGAAGCAATTTCACGCACCAGGGACGATGAAATATAGGAGTGATGCTCGGACGGCGTGAGGAATAGGCTCTCCACATCCGGCGACAGCGCCCGGTTCATGTTGGCGAGCTGAAACTCGTACTCGAAATCGGATACCGCGCGCAGTCCGCGGAGCACCGCGGACGCGCCGCAGTCCCGGGTATAGTTGACCAGCAGGTAATTGAATCCGCGGACTTCGGCATTGGGTATATGGGATAGCGCCTGTTTGGCCAAGGCGATGCGCTCCTCAAGACTGAACAGCGGACCTTTCTTTTCGCTGCTGGCAATGCTGACGATGACGTTGTCAAACAGCTTGCAAGCCCTCTCAACGAGGTCGATATGGCCGTTGGTAATGGGGTCAAACGTACCCGGATAGACAATAGTTTTCATGAGCGCCTCCACAGCGGGTGCGGATGGTAAACAATTTGATTGGCGAGCTCAAACGACTTGATACAGCTGGCAGACGACCCGTCCGGCAGGCTGTGTCCGCAGCAGCCGCCAGTTGCCGTACAGGTGGTCGCCCACCGAGTCGATCGCGCGCTCAACATAAATCAACGCGCCGGGTGCCAGGCAGTGATCGGCGACGAGCCGCTGGCTCGCGAGTGCGACCAGATTGGCGGCGAACGGCGGATCCAGAAAGACGATGTCAAAGGGCGGGTAAGCCTCGCCTCGGGTTTCCAGCCAGGCGAGTGCTTCAGCGTGAACGATCTCAATTTCAGTAGCTGCGAGCAGGGCGCAGTTTTGTTTCAGCGCGGCGGCCACCGCTGAATCCCGTTCCACCAGTACCACAGCGGCGGCACCGCGCGAGGCCGCTTCGATGCCAAGGGCGCCGGAGCCCGCGAACAAATCCAGGCAGCGGGCGCCGGGCAGTTTTGGCGACAGCCAGTTGAACAGGGTTTCGCGCATTCGGTCGCCGGTGGGTCGCAGACCTGGCGCAGCGGGAAATGACAGGCGGCGACTGCGCCAGCGCCCGCCAATGATGCGGACCTGGCCAATCGACGGGGCTTTCTTGCGTGGTTTGGACAGGCTCTGGTTTCCTGACGGCAGCGTGGAAATGCTAGGATACACCGCTTACAGCAGCGGCAGGAAAACCCGTCGATGGCCAGCGAAGATAGCCCCACCACCGGCGATAAAGGCAAGCGGGGTCTGTTTTCGCTATGGCGGCGCAATGCGGCTGCGGTGGACGAAAAAACGCTTGAACCCACTGCCGCTGCTACGGTTGAACCCGGTGCCGCCGCTGAAGTGCCACCGCGGGCCAGGGGCAATCCATTTCGTCGCGTGCTGGCCCATACCAGCGCGGGCCTGGGCAATCTGTTTCTGGGCCGCAAGTCGATCGATGACGAGCTCTTCGAGGAGCTGGAGACCCTGCTCCTGCTCGCCGACGTCGGTGTCGACGCCAGCGCGGCCATCATTGCCACCTTGGTGGACCGGGTTAAACGCCGGGAGCTTAACGATAGCGATGCACTGCGGGCGGAACTGCGAGCGGTATTGAAGGACATTCTGCGGCCCTGTGAGCAACCACTGGTGATTGGCCAGATCAAGCCCTGGGTGGTGCTGGTGATCGGTGTCAACGGCGTCGGCAAGACGACCACCATCGGCAAGCTGGCTCGCAGTTTCCAGCGTCAGGGGCTCGATGTGATGCTGGCCGCGGGGGATACTTTTCGCGCCGCCGCGGTTGAGCAGCTGCAGGCGTGGGGCGAACGCAATCAGGTTCCGGTGGTGGCCCAGCACACCGGTGCCGACAGCGCCTCGGTGATTTTCGACGGCATCCAGTCGGCGCAGGCGCGGGGTATAGATGTGCTGATCGCGGACACTGCGGGCCGCCTGCATACCAAAAGCAACCTGATGGAAGAGCTGGAAAAGATCAAACGCGTGATGACTCGGCTCGATCCGGCGGCGCCTCACGAAGTTCTCCTCGTGCTTGATGCGGGCACCGGGCAAAACGCGATTGCCCAGACTCAGCAGTTTAGCGATGCGGTTGGCGTCACCGGCATCGTGCTGACCAAGCTCGACGGTACCGCCAAGGGCGGCGTCGTCATTGCGCTCAGCCAGCGCTTTGGCATTCCGATCCGTTACATCGGGGTCGGCGAGGGTATCGATGATCTGGAACCCTTTAGCGTGGATGCATTTGTCGACGGCTTGCTGGCGGAGTCAGGCTGACGATGGCGGGATATTCGGCGACGCGGCATGATCCGTTTCGATAGTGTCAGCAAGCGCTATCCCGGTGGTCGCGAAGCGCTGCGGAGCGCCAGTTTCGCTTTGGCGCCCGGCGATCTCGCTTTTCTGACCGGGCATTCGGGCGCGGGCAAAAGCACCTTGCTGAAGTTGATCATGCTCATGGAGCGGCCGACGGGCGGCCAGGTGGTGATCAATGGCAAGAGTCTGGGTCGCCTGCATCGAAGTCAAATACCCCACTTTCGGCGCCGGGTTGGCGTGGTGTTTCAGAACCACCATCTCCTGTTTGATCGCTCGGTGTACGACAATGTGGCGCTGCCGCTTCAGGTGTCTGGCTATCAGCCCTGGGAAATTGGCCGGCGGGTACGCGCGGCGCTGGACAAGGTGGGCTTGCTCGACAGGGAGCGGCAAAATCCGATTGAATTGTCCGGTGGCGAACAGCAGCGTGTGGGTATCGCGCGTGCGGTCGTTCACCGCCCACGCATCCTGCTCGCCGACGAACCCACGGGCAATCTGGATGCCGAATTGTCCGCCGAGATCATCGACCTGTTCCAGGAGTTCAATGCCGTTGGCACCACGGTATTGATTGCGACCCACGACACCGCGTTGATTCAACGGATCCGGTCGCCGCGGGTGATAACGCTGGAAGCGGGGCAAATTGTCGAGCCGACAGCGCCACCGGCGAGCCATGACCGGGAATAGGCGGGCTGCCACGCCGCGCCCCAACCCACCTGCGCGCAGCGGCGGAGCGGGAGAAAATCGGGGCCGCTCAGCGCACCCCATTGCCAGCTACCTTCGCGATCACGGCCGCAACAGTCGCGAAAGCTTGCGCCGACTGGTGTCCATGCCGGTACAGACGGCGATGGCCGCGGTGGTGATTGCGATTGCCCTCGCCCTGCCCGCGGGCCTTTACGTAGGCGTTGCCAGCATCCGGCAACTGAGCGACCACTTTCGCAGTAGCGCCCAAGTCAGCGTGTTTCTGCATCGGGACGCGCCAGCGCGCGGGATCGAACAGCTAATTGGGCGGATTCGCGCCCTCCCCGACGTTAACGGTGTGGTCTATGTGTCCCGCGAGGCGGCGTTGCGGGAATTCAAGACAAACTCCGGCTTTGCTGACGCCCTCGCCCTCCTTGATGAAAACCCGCTACCCCCGGTGCTGTTAGTGACGCCGCGGGAGATGCTAGAGCACGATGCCGTGCGCGTGGAGCAGCTAGTCGATTACCTGCAGGGCGACCCCCTCGTCGACGCCGTGCAGCTTGATATGAAGTGGCTGCAACGGATGCGGGGGTTGCTCGCGATCGGTGGTCAGGTTGTGCTGTCATTGGGTATTGGGCTGGCTCTCGGTGTCATCCTGGTGGTTGGCAATACCATTGGCCTGGCAATCGAAAACCGCCGCGACGAAGTGCTGGTGACCAAGTTGGTGGGCGGCACCAATGCGTTTGTTCGGCGCCCGTTTCTCTATACGGGCTTTTGGTATGGCGTGCTGGGTGGCGCTATTGCCTGGATCGGGCTCACGCTGGGTCAGTTGTGGCTCGGGGAGACGGTTGCCAAACTGGGGGCTCTCTACCAGACTCAGTTCGCGCTCGCCGAGCTGGGTCTGCGAGGGCTCTTGTTGCCCTTGTCTGGGGCGGTATTAGGGTTGGCGGGCGCCTGGCTTGCAGTGAGTCGGCATCTGGCCCTTATCGAGCCTCGGTGATGTATTGCCGCCGATGAGGCAGGAACTTTGGTGCTGTGTGCACGTCCAAGGGCGCAGTGATAAACTACTCGGCCAACTTTGCTGGCAGATAGCAAGTCTGGATAGACGGAGGTGGTGATGAGCACGGGTTTACAAGCGGTCAAATGGATGGTTCCGGGGGGCAACCTCGCAGCTTATGTCCAAGGCGTGAGCACCATTCCGGTGTTGACCGCGGAAGAGGAGAAAGCGCTCGCTGAGCACCTGTATTACGACGGTGACCTCGATAGCGCCCGGCAGCTGGTGCTGTCCCATCTGCGGTTTGTGGTGCACATCGCCCGCTCCTACAACGGTTACGGTCTGCCGTTGGCGGATTTGATCCAGGAGGGCAACATCGGTCTGATGAAGGCCGTCAAGCGCTTCAACCCGGAAAAAGGTGTGCGTCTGGTCTCCTTTGCGGTGCACTGGATCAAGGCTGAAATTCACGAATATGTGCTGCGCAACTGGCGGATCGTCAAGGTGGCGACCACCAAGGCTCAGCGCAAGCTGTTTTTCAACCTGCGCTCGGCCAAGAAGCAATTGGGCTGGCTGACCAATGATGAGGTTCAGGCGGTTGCCGCCGACCTGGGCGTCGAAGTCACCCAGGTTCGTGAAATGGAGAAACGCCTGTCGGCGCGAGATACGGCCTTTGATTTGCCGGTCGATGAGGACGAAGACTCAACGTATCAAGCGCCGGCGGCCTATCTGGAGGATACCGACGCGGATCCCGCAGTGCAGCTTGAGCGAGCCGATTGGGAAGAGGACGGCTCCGCGCGACTGGCCATCGCACTGGACGGGCTGGATACCCGCAGTCGAGACATCATTCACCAGCGTTGGCTGAGCGACAGCAAGGTCACGCTGCAGGATCTGGCCGCCAAGTACCAGGTGTCCGCCGAGCGGATTCGCCAATTGGAGCAAAACGCCATGGCGAAGGTGAGAGCCGCGCTGGAGGCCTGAAATCGTGGCCGCCTGACTAGAGCCCACGGGCTGGTTGCCGACCTCGAAAAAAGCCGCGATCTTCGCGGCTTTTTTATCGCCATTTTTTTTCGCCATTTTTTTAGGCACACGGCACATGAGGTAATTGCGAGTGGCAAATGATCCATAATCGACAGCCTCTGCTCGTTGTCATCGCAGCGGTCAGCGGTTTTCTCGCCGTGATGCTGGGCGCTTTTGGCGCCCATGTCCTCAAATCCATGGTTACCCCGGCGATGCTGGCGGTGTGGCACACGGCGGTGCAGTATCAGATGTTCCACACTCTTGCTCTGCTCGCCATCGGTGCGTTGCCCATCGGCCCGTGTCAGAGGCGGCGCGCGGATCTCGCGGGATGGCTGTTTGTAGCCGGGACATTGCTGTTCTCTGGCAGCCTGTATGCACTCGCGCTGACGGGTTGGGGCAGGCTGGGCGCAGTTACTCCGCTGGGTGGAGCATTGCTGCTGGGCGGGTGGGCGGCTCTGGTATTGGCAATAGCGAGGCGATATCGCGATGGTGATTGACTGCCACGACGCCCCGCCGCAGGGGCCCGAATTCAAGCGCAAGGCCGTCCGCAGCTATGTGATCCGCGGTGGTCGGGCGACGCTGGCTCAGGAGCGCGCGCTCCACCAGTACGGGCCCAGGTATCGGGTCAGCCTCTACGATGGCGTGGTGAACTGGGCGCAAGTGTTTGGCCGCTCGGCACCGGTGGTGCTCGAAATCGGCTTTGGCATGGGCGATTCGTTGCTGCGGATGGCGAGGGCGGAGCCTGACAAGGATTTTGTCGGCATCGAGGTACATGTCCCCGGCGCCGGGCGGCTGCTCAACAATGCGGTCGCGCTTGAGCTCACCAACCTGCGCATCTACCTGGCCGACGCCGTGGACGTATTGGCGGATTGCATACCCGATCAAAGCCTGCTGCGCGTACAGCTCTATTTTCCCGATCCCTGGCACAAGAAGAAGCACCATAAGCGTCGTCTGGTGCAGCCGAACTTTGTAGCAAAAATTCGCGACAAGCTACAGCTTGGCGGGATTTTCCATATGGCCACGGATTGGCAGCCGTACGCCGAGCACATGGCCGACGTAATGGCGGAGGCCCCAGGTTTTGAAAACACCCAGGGGGATAGCGTATTTGCCCCGCGACCCGAGTTTCGACCGCTGACCAAATTTGAGCAGCGAGGCGTTCACCTTGGCCACGGCGTCTGGGATCTGCTGTATCGGCGCAAGGGTTGACTGTGCCCGCCCGTGAAAGGAGGCGCCATGACCGCCAACCCGCTGTGGGACTACGCCACGACACTGTACTCGGCGCCCAGCGTCGCCGAACGTTGCCTTGCCTTGCAGGATAGTCACGCCGCCAACGTCAACCTGCTCTTGTTGTGCTGCTGGGTCGGGCAAGCAGGCGTGATTCTGGATGTTCCCGCTCTGCGCTCCGCAGAGGAGGTTGTCGCCGAGTGGGAAAAGAGGATGGTCGTACCGCTGCGCCTGCAGCGACGGCGTCTGGATTTATCGCTACCCGGAGGTCGGGAGGAATGGCAGCGGCTGTTAACCGAGGAGCTGCGGGCCGAGCGTCGCGAACACGATCTTCTCCAGGCCTGGTTCAGCAAGCGCGAACAGGGCGAGCGTTGTCCGCCCGAGCCAGCAATCGCCGCTAATCTGGCTAATTATGCCCGCCTGCTCGCAATCCCAGCGGCGGATATTGCCGGTCTGCGCGCCGCCGCTCTCGCCGGCGGCTAGGTCGCTGCCACTGTGTCGTGATTCGTGAATGGGTTAAGATGCGCTCCCTGACACCGAGGACACAAGGATAAATCGATGAAATTCCCCTTACCCTACCTGGTTGCCGCGCTACTTCTAGTTGCCATGACTGGTTGTGACAAGATCAAAAAAGATCCTGAAGACAAACCTGCCGCTACGGGCGAGACCGCGGGGTTGACGACCGATGAGCAGAAAGTCAGCTACATCATGGGGATGAACATTGGCACCCAGTTCAAATCCGATGATTTCACCGTGGACATGAAGACCTTTACCAACGGCATTGAAGATGCCATTGCCGGCGTCAAGCCCAAGCTGAACGAAGAACAAGCGGCGGCGGTCATTGACTCCTTCAAGGAAAAACAGCAAGCCAAGCAAGAACAGGCGCAAAAGGTCGTTGGCGAGAATAACGCTAAGGATGGCGAGAAATTCCTGGCCGAGAACGCCAAGAAAGAAGGCGTCGTCGTGCTGCCCAGTGGCCTGCAATACAAGGTGCTGACCGCGGGCACAGGGCCTGCCCCTGGCGCTGAGAGTACGGTCGAAGTCAACTACAAGGGTACGCTTATTGATAGCACCGAATTCGACAGCTCCTACAAACGCGGTCAACCAGCGCAGTTCATCGTCAATCAGGTCATCCCCGGTTGGGTGGAGGCACTGCAATTGATGAAAGAAGGATCCAAGTGGGAGCTCTATGTTCCCGCCACCCTTGCCTATGGCCCCGGTGGGGCTGGTGGCGTGATTGGCCCTAACCAGACCCTGATCTTTGAAGTGGAGTTGCTGAAGGCTGCGGTGAAGGAAGCCGCCGCAGAGCCTGGTGCGAACCCGAAGGCAACCAAGGGCGCGAGCGCCGCCAAAAAATAACCGCAATGAATCAGAAAAAGGGGCCTCTCAAAGGCCCCTTTTTTTGTCCGCAAATTGCTCTTGCTCACCGCGACCCGTTGCCGGGCACACCCGCCAGGGCCGCCGTAGTTGTAAGGTTGATAAGACCCTCGCGCCCTTCCAGCCAGCCGTTCCGGCGACGCTCACCGTCGACCACGTGGCGTATCCGCCAGCATCGTGAAAAACCGGCGGCCGCCCCGCTTGTTCGCTAATTTGCGTCCTTATTAATCCATATCAATTGTTGTGAGTCCCTGGTCTGGTCAACTGACCAAATGGTTTTATGTCGGCATAAGGGGGGTGTGCAATGACCAGAGGACGCAAGAAAAAAGCGGGTGTGGTTTCATCAGCGGCGAATGCCATTGTCGCCGGCGTGTTACTGGCGGGTGCGGTGGACGCCACCGCCTATCAGGCGGGAGAGATGATTATTCGCGGCGGCATTGCCTCGGTACAACCGGACGAGAGCAGTTCGGCATTGGCCGTCAACGGCGTCAAGGTGCCGGGAACGGGGGCGGGTGTCGATGGCGATGAGGCGCTGGGCTTGACGTTCACCAACATGCTGACGTCAAACTTGGGCGTTGGCGTACTCGCTTCATCCCCGTTTAAACACGATGTCACGGCCAAGGGGTTGGGCGTTGCGGCGGGATCGATAAAGCACCTGCCGCCCACAGTCACGTTGCAGTATTTCCCCTTGGCTTCGGATTCCGCGATCCAGCCTTACGTTGGGCTGGGCGTCAACTACACCCTCTTTTTTCAGGAAAGCGTTAATAGCGAGCTGGAAGCGGCTATCGGGTCGCCCGGCGATCTCAGTCTGGATAATTCTCTCGGTTGGGCGGGCGAGCTAGGTGTGGATATCGCCATTGACGAGTATTGGGTGGTGAATGGCGCGGTCTGGTATGCCGATATCGACACCGATGCAAACTTCAAGTTCGCCAACGGCACCCGCGTCAAGGCGGATGTCGCTATCGATCCCTGGGTTTACATGCTCGGGGTGGGGTACAAATTCTGATGTCCTGCCGCGGCTTGCACGCATTGATTCCGGATTGTCTCAGTCCGGGTTGAGCTGCGTAGATCGCCTTCGCGGAATCAGCGCGTGCGCACGACCTGCCAGATGCCTGCTGTGGCGAGACCGATGAAGGCGACCAGTGTCCAGCCCGGGATACTGATCCCGAATAAACTCCAGTCGATGGCGGCGCAGTTGCCGTCACCCTTGAGCAGCATCGGTAGTGCTTTCGCCAGGGGAAACGCGTCGAGCAAGTACTCGGCTGGCGGGCCGCAGGTGGGCACTTGATCCTTGGGTAGACTCTGCAACCACAGGTGGCGCAGGGAAAACCCGGCGCCGCCGAGGGCGAACAGGGTGACGACGACGCCATACAGCCGCCGCCCCCAGGCCGCGGGGTTGTGCAGAAACGCCGCCAGCGCTGAAGCGCCACAGAGGATCACAAACACCCGTTGCACGATGCAGAGATAGCAGGGCAGCAGTTCCATGACCTGCTGCAAATACAGAGCCGTCAGAATCAGGCCAGTGCAGCTTAACGCCAACGCGAGATTGACGATTCGGGGGGATGGCGGCATGGTTCAGCGTTCTCTGTTGAGTCGAGATGTTGAAGTCGCGATTGTCAGCCGTTGGTGCGGTTGCCACAAGGTACACGCATAACTACTGGCGGTGGGTTGCCACCTTTGTCGGCCGCTGGTGATGAGAGGACGCGATCCGCTGTAATTCCACGATGACTACCGCGAACTGTGCTTCCAGGTGAGCCCGGTGCTCTTCGACGATGGGCCAGGCTTCCGCCAGGGCCACCGGCTGGCGCAGCTGTTGCCCGATCCGCGCCAAGACTCTGGGCATGGTGGCGGCGTCGGCATAACTTTCGAGCAAACCGATCTCCGGCGCGCGCAGGCTAAACGCCCGGGCGGGATCGGGTAGCCACGGCCGGCAGGTCGCCAGGTGAGTGTAGAAAGCCGCGCAATAGCTTGCCAGCGGCAGCGGGTGGTAGTGCTGCCAGCGGATGGCGAGCAGGTGATCCCAGGCGACGTCAAGGACGATCCCGCCGTAGCGTCGCCACGGCGGTGGAAACAGGGCCAGGAGTTCGCGCACGACCGCCGACCCGTTGGTGTGGGCGTCGAGGTGCCGGTGTAGCCAGATGCCGCGCTCGACCGCCTGGGGATAGTCACCGCGCAGTGGCCCCTTGACGAAATCGCCGAGCAGGCCGCCGACTTGCATGTCCGGGTCCGGTCCTGATAGCAAAAGGTGGGCGAGATAATTCATCGCCGCGACATCAGGTATCCAGCGGGAACTGGTATTGCGCGTAGTAGCGCGCGAGAAAATCGTCAAAGTTAATGGTGTCACCGGCTTCGATGGCGCGTTGGTCGGCGAGCGAGCGCGCCGCGAGCTCCGCGTACTGCGCCTCGATCAGCGGATCGGTACCCAGGCCCAGAAAATACTCCCGGTGTTGGAGGGCGTGGCCTTGAGCGGTCTCGAAATAGGTCTGCCCGGTCCGCGCCATCTCGGCGAGCAGCTGAGCGGCCGGAGTTTGCTCCGGCGCGTGCAGACGGGCGCCAATCTCGGTCAGCGCGCGACCATGAGCTTCCCCAGTGAAGGCCTGGTCGAGGAGTGCAGCCACCGGCTGCATGGCGGTACAGAGCTCTTCGCCCCAGGCGCGCAGGGTTTTTCCACCGCCCGCAGCCAACAACACAACGCCAGGATCGCGACCGCGGTAGACGACACGGCGCTGATTTTCGAGAATCTTGCGGTATTCCTCATCATCGGTTTCCGGGCTGTCCGCCAGCACACAGTGGAGCAAGAAAACATCGAGGAAATGTACCTGCTGGGCATCGATTCCAATGGATAGGTAGGGATTGAGGTCGAGACAGCGCACCTCGACGTATTCCACCCCGCGCTGCCATAGCGCCGGCAGTGGCGCCTCGCCGCTTGCGGTGGAGCGCTTGGGCCGGATGGAGCCGTAGAACTCGTTTTCGATTTGCAGCAAGTGGGTGGAGAGCTGCCGGTAGTGGCCGCCAGCGTCCTTGAGCCCGATCCGCTCGTAGGGCGGATACGGTGTGGTCAGTGCCCGCCGCAGGTTTTCGATGTAATTGCCGAGGCTGTTGTAGCAGATCACCAGGGATTCCTGGGCGTTGCTCTGGTAGCCGAGATTGCCCATGCGCAGCGAGGTCGCAAAGGGCATATGCAGGCTGTGGTCGTCGGCACCGAACGGCACCAGGCTGTGCTCCCGATTGGCGACGAACGTGCGGCACACCGCCGGTGCCGCGCCAAACAGGTACAGCAGTAGCCAGAAGTGGCGACGGAAATTGCGGATCAGACCAAAATAGCGGGTGGTTTTGAAATCTTTCAGGGAATCCGTACTGCCGCTGTGGCGATGCAGCAGCGCCCAGAAATCATCGGGCAGCGACCAGTTGTAGTGGATGCCGGCGATGGTCTGCATCAGGCGACCGTAACGGTGGCCCAGGCCGACACGGTACACCGTTTTCATCCGGCCGATGTTGGAGTGCCCATAGCGGGCGACCGGAATATCGTCATCGCGACCGAGTACGCAGGGCATGCTGTTGACCCACAGCAGATCTTTGCCCATGTGCTGATAGGTAAAGCGGTGGATATCTTCGAGAGTGTCGAGCATCCCCTTCACGGAAGTCGTCGGCGGGGTGATGAACTCCACCAGCGCCTCGGAGTAATCGGTGGTGATGTTGGGGTGCGTCAGCGTCGAGCCGAGTTCCCGTGGATGCCCGCTGGTGGCGAGGACGCCGTCCGGGGTGACGCGCAGGCTTTCCTTTTCGAGGCCGCGCAGAATGCCGGTCAGAAGGGCGCTATTTTTCGGCGC